>JAISFS010000079.1 GCA_031263485.1 Deltaproteobacteria bacterium
CGCCCAGGCGGCGGTTCATCCTGGAATTCCTGGGGATCGGCAACCCCGGCACCGCCCTCTTGGACGGCGAGGTCTACGACCGCACCGCCAGCCTGGACGATCTGGAGCTCAAGGATTCGGGTTGGACCAGCCGCGGGACCGGCACCCTGGTCTTCAAGACCCCGCCGCTTGACCTCTCAGAGGACCATACCCTTGTCATCGACTAGGCCCGCCGATTCCCCGGAAGGGCTCAACCAGGACGGTCCCGCGCCGGAGGGCCTGGAGGGGGCCGCCCCGGGGGGCTCCGGCGCGCCTGCGGCGGAGCTTCTTGAGGCGAAAGCCCCGGAGCACCTTGAGGCGAAAGTCCCGGAGCCCCTTGAGACGAAAGCTCCGGAGCCCCTCGCGATGAAAGCCCCAGAGCACCTCGAGACGGCCGCTCCGGAGGACCGCGGCGCATCCGAAAGCCCGAACGCGTCCGAGGCCGCCCCGGCGGCGCGGCTGGAGGCACGGGACCTTGGCGCCCGCCCGAGGGCCCCGGCGGGCGGCCCCGGCATGCCGGAGGCGGCCCCAGCGGGACCTTCGGGACCGGTGATAGGCGGGATAAGGCTTTCCGCCCCGTTCACCCTGGCCCCCATGGCGGGGGTTGCCGATCGCCCGTTCAGGAGGCTTTGCCTGGAGCAGGGCGCCGCGATGGCGACGAGCGAGCTCTCCAGCGCCGCGGCGCTCGCCCGGCGCGGGAAACGCACGCGGGAGCTGGTCCTGAGGGACAGCTACCACGACGGGAGGGCGCCCTTCGCGGTCCAGCTCTTCGGGAAGGTGCCCTCCGAATTCGCGGACGCCGCCCGCTTCTGCGTTTCCGAACTGGGCGCGGACATGATAGATCTCAATTTCGCCTGTCCCAGCCGCAAGGTGATCAAAAGCGGCCACGGGGCGGCGCTCCTCAAGGATCCGGATCTCTGCCTGAGGATAGCCGAAAGCGCCGTGAACGCCGCGGGCGCCCCCGTGACCGTGAAGGCGCGGCCGGGCTTCTCCCCGGAAGACCGCCCCGAGCCCCTGATCCTTTCCCTCGCGCCCAGGCTCGCGGAGCTGGGGGTGGCGGCCGTGACGCTCCACCCGCGCTGGGCTGTCCAGGCCTTCGGAGGGGAGGCGGACTGGTCGCTCGTGGCCGCGCTCGCGCGCTCGCTTCCCGTACCGGTGATCGGCTCCGGCGACATAGACTCGGCCCCTCTGGCCCTAAGGCGCCTCGAGGAATCAGGGGCGGCGGCGATCATGCTGGGACGGGCGACGCGGGGCCGCCCCTGGCTTTTCGCCGAATGCCTGGCCCTCTGGCGCGGGGACCCTCCCCCCGCGACCGATCGCCAGGCTGCCTTCGCGACCGCGCGCCGCCACGCGCTCCTGCTGGAGGCCGAACGCGGCCCGCGGGCGGTCTTCGTGCTCAGGTCCGTGCTCTCGTGGTACATCAGGGAAGTGAGGAACGCCGCGGCGTTCAGGAGACGGATCTGCTCGTCGGAGAAGATTTCCGAGCAGATAGAGATCCTGCGCGAGGCCCTCCTGGGGGACGGAAGCGAGGACGCGGAGCCCGCGCCCGGCGCGGATCGCGGCCCGCAGGCCCCCTGTCCGGCCGGACAGGCCGGAGGGGACGGCGCCCCTCGGGAAGCCGACCGTTCCTGACAGCCCGCTATAAAGCGTCCCAGCCGCGCAGGATCTTCCCCGGACGCCCCCAACCCGCGGACATCGGAGGCGCCGTCGGACCCGCCGGCCGCATGTCCCCATCGCTTACCCGTTGCCGTCACCTGCCCGCGAGCCGTCAACGCGGACTTTCCGGCGCCGCTCTTGGCCCGGACGGTTGCCCGGTGCCTTTTCCCGCCCTCCTGAACCAATGTCAAAAACTTAAGGCAGACAACATGACTCCTTTGCGGAAAAAATTACTGATCCCGGCACCTTATTAGACGCCGCCCCATCAAGTCGTCGATATTGTCTCCGGAACCCCGCGTCGGCCTTGCCCTGCGGGCCCCGCCCTTCCGGGGCACGGCCGCGGCCATCCCGGGCACGGTTCGCCGCCCGCCTCCGGACCCGCGCCGTCTCTCGCTCCCGAACGGTCCTGCGGCCCCCCATTTCGCGGGATAGCGCCCGGTACGCGGATCCCGGCCTGGTTTTCGGATGGCCCGGGTGCTATACTGGAAGCATGACGAAGCCCGAAAACAGCACTTTGCCAGACAGTAAGTGAGCCCTGAGCCTTTTCACGGAGGAGCCAACATGGCAGCAGCCAAGAAGATACTAGTCGTTGACGATGAGGCCCACATCCGCATGCTTTATTCCGAGGAGCTTGGGGAGGACGGCTACGACGTCGTGACGGCCGAGAACGGGAAGGGGCTCCTGGAGCTCATCGAGCGCGAGAAGCCGGACGTGGTGGTCCTGGACATCAAGATGGTCGACTACAACGGGCTCGACCTGCTCCAGGACATCCGCAACAAGCACTACGACCTCCCGGTCATCCTCTGCTCCGCTTACGACACCTTCAAGGACGACATGAAATCCATCGCGGCCGACCATTACGTGGTGAAGAGCTTCGATCTGGCGGAGCTCCGGCAGAAGATCTCCGAGGTCCTGGCCTGAGGCCTCAGGCTTCCGGCCCTGCTGGCCCCTTGCCTCCCGATCCGCCCAAGGCCCGCCTGGATTCCCTCGCCCGCGAGGAGGCGAGGCTCGCCCCTTACGCCGCCCGAAGCCGCAACGCCTCCCGGCCCGCCCGCGAGGAAGGGGTCGAGCCGCCGTTAAGGACCGCCTACCAGGAGGACCTCTACCGCATAGTCCATACCCGCGCCTTCCGAAGGCTTGCCCACAAGACCCAGGCCATCGGCGCGGCCTCATGCGACCACTGCCGCACCCGGCTCACCCACACCCTGGAGGTGGCGCAGATTGCCCGGTCGCTCAGCCGGGCCCTGGGCCTCAACGAGGATCTTGCCGAAGCTGTGGCCATGGGCCATGATCTGGGCCACGCGCCCTTCGGGCATGCTGGCGAGAAGGCCCTGAACGCCGTCGTGCCGGGAGGCTTCTCGCACCAGGCGCAGAGCCTGAGGATCGTCGACGTCCTGGCCTGGGGCGGCAGGGGCCTCAACCTCACCCGTGACGTCCGGGACGGGATAGTGAAGCACTCCAAGGGCCTGGGCCCGGTCTTCGCGAGAGGGGCGGACAGCCCCGCCACCTTCGAGGGCCAGGCGGTGCGAGTCGCGGACATCATAGCCTACCTCGCCCACGACATGGACGATGCGCTCGAGGCCGGCTTCCTGTCGATTTCCGACATACCGGTGGACATACTGGCCGCCTTCGGGGACTCTTCCGAGAGCCGCGAGAACGCCATGGTGAAGGATCTCCTGCGCTCCACCCGCATGCTCCCGACGGGACCCGGCTTCGCCTTCTCGACCTCCATGGAGGCGAGCATGGCATCGCTCCGGTCCTTCATGATGGAAAAGGTATACCGCTCTCCCTCGATCGCCCGCGAGATGGACGAGGGCGCCGCCGCCGTCCGCGCGATCTACGCGTCCCTCATGGCGGACGCGGAGCTGGCCGAGGAGATCCCCCTCAAGCACCTGCCCCGGACACGCGAGGAGGCCGCCCGGGACTTCATAGCCGGCATGACCGACCGCTTCGCGCTCAAGTTCCTGGAGAAAATCCGCTCCGGGAGTTCCCGACCTGCGACCGTCCGCTGACGGCGTTCGCCGAACCCGCCTGTTTGCCGTCCGGTTCGCTCGCCGTCCCGCTCAAACGCTTCCTCTGCCGTATGCCCGACCGGGTCCTCGCGAGATACCGAGACACCTCCGTCGGCCCGTCTAAACGGACACGTCTGCCCTTAAGGCCGCCCGGCGTACCGGACGCTTCACAGGGCTTTACGGAACCTCGGGGGGCTTACGGATCCTCGCGGGGCTTTACGGAACCTCGCGCGGATTTCCGGAACCTCGCGGGGCTTAGCGGAACCTCGCGGGGCTTTGCGGAACCTCGCGGGGCCTTACTGAACCTCACGGGACCTAACGGGCACCCGACCGCATCCTTCGCAAACCCCTGCGATACGCGACGGCCCCGCTGGCGGCCAGGCGGACCCGTCGCGAGGTCCGCCGTAAATCCGCCGCGCCGAAGGGAGGGGTACCCCGCCGCCCGCAGACGTCCGGCAAGGGATTCCGCAAAACGGCCAATCAGAAAATCCGTCAAAAAAAGGCGCGCCCCTTCGGGCCGTATGGCCTTCGGAACGCGCCTTTACGTTTGTTCCTGGGAACTCTCCGCCTCAGGCCCGGCGGGGCCACGGCGGATTATCGGGGATCACCCGATGATGTTATGGAACGGAAACCGGACGGCAGGCGAGCGGAGGGAAAGCCCGCCCCTCTCCCGGAACCTCCGCATGCGAAAGCCGACCCCGTGCCGGCCCTGACGCCTGGCCCTACTTGGCCGGCTTGGTCTCCTTCTCCTTGCTCTTGGGGTTCACGGCCTCCTTGAGGACCTTGGCGGGCTTGAACTTGACGGCGTTGTGCGCCTTGACCGTCAGGGGCTCGCCGGTGCGGGGGTTGCGGCCCTTCCGCTTGCCCCTCTTCACCACCTCGAAGACCCCGAGCCCGAAGATGGGGAACCTGTTGTCCTTCTTGAGCGTCTTGATGGCGGTCTCGATTACGCTCTCCAGGATCTTCTGTACTGCGGGCCTGCTGAACCCGGTCGCGGTGGCTACGGAGGAGATCAGTTCGGTTTTCGTCATGCGGTTTTCTCCTTAAGAGTGTATGTGCTTGTGGCGGGCCGCAGGGCCCTGCCGGGACGGCATGTGCGCCCGGGGGGCGCGTGGCGGGGGCGGAGGGGGCGCCGCCGGGATCGGGAACGCGCCCGCCCCGTCGCCGGGCGGGCGCGGGCGGGGAGGACACCGCCGATTCGGGAACACGCTCCGTCTCAGGACGGGCGGGTGCGTTTCCGGTGCGCGGAGCACGACTGAAAGTTTTAGCCATCAGTGCGCCGCAGGGGCGACCGAACATGAGTGCTCAGGCAGGGACGCAACAGGGCGTTGACGTCGAGTACCGAGGCGCGGAGGATGCCTGTCGCGCGAAAATCCGTGCCGGGCCCGCCTTTCGGCGGCACAGTGCCGTCCCTGCCGAGGGGCGGCAGGACGGAAAGACAGGATCAGGCCGCGAGGCCAGCGGCCTCGTTGCCCAGAATTGCATTCGTGCCTGAAAAGCCAGATCTAGCTGAATGCGGTCCCCTGGCCTCGCAAGAGGCGGAACTCCCTTGCCGGACCGCCTCAGGCGCCCCGGGGAGGACCGATGCTATTCCTCATGCCTGCTCGAAGGACGAAGGGGCCGTGGAGAGGCGCTGGAACGGGCCGCATGGGGCGGCCTGCCTGCGGAGTGAAATCGGCGAGCGTCCCGTCAGACGGGCGCCCGGAAAGCCGCGTCGCGGCCTTTGAGGCCTCCCAGGCTGTCCCCGCCCGGCGTCCCGGCGGCGGCCATATTCAATGTGTTGGGGAGGCAGATTGTTTTATAGATCAAAAAATCCGCCCGCGCAAGCGAAATCCCGCCCTCCACAGCCAATTGCGCGGATTTTTTTTCGCCCGTGCCCGCGCCCTAAAGGCTTCCGGGCCCCCTGAGAGGATTCCGGGGCACGCCGTTAGCACCAAAAAACTTTATATTGCGCGGATTTGAGGTCAAAATGTCCCCTGGTTCGCCGCCGGGATCCCGCCCGCCAAGGTAAAGACCCGAAGAGGCCGACAGGCCGGGTCAATCACTGACGCGCCTCAAAAAACCTTGCCCGGCAAGCCGGGAACTGCCGCCAACCGCCGCCATGGCGCACGGCAACTGCGGGATCACCCCCCGCTGCCTGCGGCCGCCTGCACTTGCGTAACAGCGAACCCGTCACGGGATCCCCGGAAGGGACGTTTCGGACCAGGTTCTACCCGCTCCATTTTCCCGATCTGCACCCGCCGGACCGCTTCGATCCCGGGTCGGCCACACGGCCGAGCCGCCGGATACATACCCGTCGGCCAGCGCGGTAAAAAAATTAACTTTTTACCCGCAAAAGCCGAACATTCATGCCGACCCTCGCCAATGCGGCACGTGATCTCTGAAGCCACACTTCTCCATGGCATCACATCGGGAGACCCATCCCGCGCCTATAGACGCTGAAGACTAGATTTCACGCCATTAGAGATTCGCAGATCCCCTCCGCGTCCCGCGGATGCTCCCGGCGCTGACATCCCGGCCACTCGCCGGTCCCGCCGTCCAGGCGGAACGCGCTTGACGCATGCCTACGTCCGGAAATCCCCATCCAGTCAGAGGCGACTTCCGACACCAATAAGGTGTAATGACTATATTCGGAGCCACTTGGAGCTGATTTGCCGCATATCCGCAGGACGCGGATGTAGTCGATCCCGCTGTCCCTTTACCGAACCGCCGGACAACGGCCCGCCCCACAGCCGACGGACAGGCCGGCAGCCCCCCGGGCAATCATGGCCCTGGGGCCATGGCACAGCCGGACGGGTCCGCCCAGTGCGGACCGAGTCGTTCTCCTCGTATTGTTGCGCGGCGACCGCGCTTCCCCGACCGCCGGGTCGGGATTCTCCGGTGGAGAACCGTAACCGGTCGGGCTACCGGGGAGAGCGGAACTGATGGTATGAGCCTGACTGCCGGATGCGGAGCTGGGCAAGATGCGGAGCCGGGTGCGGAACGGATGCGGAGCGGAGCCGGGTGCGGAACGGATGCGGAGCGGGGCCGGGTGCGGAACGGATGCGGAACGGATGCGGAACGGAGCCGGAGCCGGATGCGGAACGGATGCGGAACGGAGCCGGATGCGGAGCGGAGCGGAGCCGGATGCGGAACGGATGCGGAGCGGAGCCGGATGCGGAACGGATGCGGAACGGATGCGGAGCGGAGCCGGATGCGGAATGGATGCGCGCATCCTCCAGTACGGACGCGCTCATCCGTCAGTCATGTCGAGACGGAGCTGGATGATCCCGGCGATCCGGCACTGATTCGACCATCCGCCCTCTGCGGATGTCCCCGTTTGAGCTGGCTGGTAAGCTTAGAGACGCCAAGTCCACCCTACGGGAACCAGCTCGCATAGACTGGCCTCTCTAGCCTCTCCAGCCTCCAAGTGATCGGCGGAAAGGCTTCAAGGTTCAATCCGGATTCGATCGGCAGGATAATCAGATTCCGCGCCGTCCGGAGCCTAAAGAGGCGGCTTTCCCGCGCCTGTTGACCCATGCCCGGCGACCGAATCCCCCCGTCTTCGGGCATGGTGTAAAATATGATTCAATTTGAGCCGCAAATCCCTAATAAGAAGGCATTGCCCCTGAAAACGGACACCGACCGGGGCAGATCCCTAATGCCGGATCCGTCCTGAGGCCGTGCCCGGAGGAATCTGGCTCATGGAATCCCTGCTCCTGAGACGCGTCCGTCGAACGGCGCCCGGCAGGGGCCGGATAGGCCATTGGCTGAACCCGCCCGCATGACCTGACGGGCATCGCCTTCCGATCCTCCGGAAAACTTCAAGGGAGCCTTGCCTTCCGAAAACCTGGGACTTCAGGTGTCAGGCTTAACGATGCCTTCCAGATTCCGGGGGAGTTCCAGGGGCTTACGACTCTCCGAGCGCTCTGGCGCCTCCGCCCGCCGCAGGCCGTAATTTTTGATCCCGCCAAGGCTTTATTAGATGCAATCCCGGTTTACGGAGCACCGTCAATGTCGCTGAGTATTCTGCGAGGATCCCCGGCAACGAAAGCTTGGCCGAATTGCCCAGGGCTCATGGCCGAATTGCCCGGAGCTCATGCCCGAATTGCCCGGAGCCCATGCCCGAATTGCCCGAAGCCCATGGCGGACTTGAACCTGAAGCCGACGGTCCGACCGCAAGGAAGCTTCGGACCCGGCGCTCAAGGGTCAAGCCGCCATCGGGTCTACCTCGCCTGGAGGGGCGGGGCAGCCAGACGCGGGAAGATCCCCTCCAGAAGGATGCCCGCCTCCAGGAGCGCCTTCTCGCGGAAGGCCGGACCCAGAATCTGAATGCCCACGGGAAGCCCATCGTCGCCCAGCCCGGCGGGGAGCGAGAGCCCGGGGCCGCCGGCGAGGTTCAGGGGGAGCGTCATGATATCCAGCTGGTACTGGGTAAGCGGGTCCTCGGTAAAGGACCCGAAAGGCCATGCGGGGATGCTGGAGACCGGCGCCAGGATGAAGTCGTGGGACTCCAGCGTCCGGGCGTACTCGTCATGTATGAGCCGCCTGACCTGCGCGGCCTTTTTGAAGTAGGCGTCGTAGTAGCCGCTCGACAGCGCGAAGGTCCCCAAAAGGATCCTCCGGCGCGCCTCGCGGCCCAGCCCCGCCGTCCGGGACTCCCGGTACAGGCTTTTGAGATCCCCCCCGGAAGGCGAGCGGTAGCCGTAGCGGACGCCGTCGTAGCGGGCCAGGTTGGTGGAGGCCTCTGCGGCCGCCAGCACGTAGTAGGCCGCGACGCTGTAGCGCAGGCTGGGCATGGAGACCGTCTCCAGCCTCGCCCCGGCGAACTCGATGAGCCTCTTCGCCGCCGAAAGGACCTTTTCGACCGCCGGATCGAACTTGCCCTCCCAGAGTTCCGAAGGCAACGCGAATCGGAGCCTGGACGCTTCGGGCGGATTCAGTGTCCCGAGATCCTCCGTCGGCATGTTCGAGCTGGTGGAGTCCTTGGCGTCTGGGCCCGCCACCGCCGCGTAGAGCGCCGCGCAGTCGCGCACGGTCCTGGCGAGCGGACCCGCCTGATCCAGGGAGCTCCCGTATGCGATGATGCCGTAGCGGGAGACCCTGCCGTATGACGGCTTCAGGCCCACGCAGCCGCACAGCGCCGCAGGCTGGCGGATGGAGCCGCCGGTGTCAGTCCCGAAGCCGCCGGGCGCCTGCCCTGCCGAAATCCCCGCCGCCGCGCCGCCGGACGATCCGCCGGGCACCCGGGCGAGGTTCCAGGGGTTGCGGGTGGGGCCGTACGCCGAGAACTCTGTGGAGGAACCCATCGCGAACTCGTCCAGGTTGGTCTTGGCGGTGATTACGGCCCCGGCGGACCTGAGCCTCGTCACCACCTCGGCCTCGTAACCGGGCATGTAGCCTTCGAGCATCCTTGAGCCCGCAGTGGACGGGGCCCCGCGGACCAGGAACACGTCCTTCACGGTAACGGGGATCCCCCATAAGGCCCTGGAGGGGTCCGGGCCCCTGGCGTCCAGGGAGGCGGCCTCGGAGAGGGCGCTCCCCTCGAGTACGCTCAGGCATGCGGAAATCTTCGGCTCCGTCTCCGCTATCCGGTCCAAGGTCGCCCCGACCAGTTCCAGGGACGAGAACTCCCCCTTCAAAAGGCCTTCCCTCGCCTGGGCGAGGTCAAGTCCCGCCAACCTCGGATCGGACGCCATCGTTGTCCCCCAACGCGCGGCCCGGCCGCCGTCTCCTTGCCGCGTCAGCGGCCTGCTACCTAAAAGCCGCGGCAGGCCCGCGGCGTCCTCCCGCCCAGCATATGCCGGCGGCGTCAGCCCGCCACGCACATGCCGGCGGCGTCAGCCCGGTTGGCTCGAGGCCTCGAAGCTTCCCGGCCAGGGGAACTCAAAAGATCCTCGGCACGCAGAAGAAGCGACCGAAAGTTTCCGGCGCCCCGTCCAGAATCCAGTCGCCAGAGCCCTCCTTCGGCTCCCGGGGCACGTCCTCCCTGGGCGGCTGGGGATCGGTCATGGGGGAGTACATGGGTTCCACGCCGGAGGTGTCGAACTCGTTCAGGATATCCATGTAGCCGATGATCTTGGACATCTCACCCGCGACCCGCGCGATCTCGGCCTCGTTTTCGGCCCCGCCGGCCTGCCCACCCGCCTCGTCACCGGCGGGGGCGAGCGAGAGCCTCGCCAGGGCCGCTATGGCCTCGGCGGTCTTGGCGTCAACGCCCATGTCAGTCGCCTCCCCCCGCGCCCAGCGCGGCCTTCAGAAGTTCCCCCGCCTTGCGGGGCTCGGCGCGGCCCCCGGAAAGCTTCATCATCTTGCCCACCATGAAGGAAAGGATCTTCTCCTGGCCCCCGCGGTACTTCGCCGCCTCGGCCGGGTGGGCCTCCACGACCTGGCGGGCCAGTTCGGCGAGCTCGTCCACGTCCGAGATCTGCGCTAGCCCCCCCTCCCGGACCGCCTCGACCGGATCGAGGCCTTCCGCGAACAGCCGCTCGGAGAGCTCCTGGACCTTCCGGCGGCCCAAGGTGCCGTCCTCGGCCAGCCTGGCCAAAGACGCCATGAGCCCGGGGGTGAAGGCCGCCTCCAGGGGGCTCGCGCCCTCCCGCTGACACCAGGGCAGGAAGAGCTCCTCCATGATCTGGGCGATCTTCAGGGCCCCGCCGGAGCTCCCGCAGGCCGAATCGAAGTACTCCAGGGCCCCGCGGCGTTCGCAGATGAGCCTGGCCTGGGAGTCCTTGAGCCCCATACCCAAAAGCCTCCCCAGCGCCTCCTCGGGGCTCTCCGGGAGCTCCAGGCGCAACCTTTCCACGAGATCGGGGCTCACGTATACCGGAGGCAGGTCAGGCTGGGGGAAATAGCGGTAGTCGTGGGCCTCCTCCTTGCTCCTGAGGCTCCTGGTCTCGCCCTTCTGCGAGTCGAAATGGAGCGTCTCCTGGAGAACCTTGCCGCCCGAGGCGTAGATCTCGCCCTGCCTTCCGATCTCGAAGTCGATGGCCTGGCCCACGAAGCGGAAGGAGTTGAGGTTCTTCACTTCCCCGCGGACTCCCAGGACGGTGGAGCCCTTGGGCTTCAGGGAGACGTTCACGTCGCAGCGGAACTCCCCCTCCTCCATCCTGCCGCGGGTGACGCCCAGACGGACCAGGATCGCGTGGAGCTTCCTGAGGAACTCCACCGCCTCCCGGGAGCTCGAGATGTCCGGCTCGGTTACTATCTCTATGAGGGGAGTGCCAGCGCGGTTCAGATCCACCAGCGTCACGCCGCGACGCTCGTCGTGGACGCACTTGCCCGCGTCGTCCTCCATGTGGATGCGGTTCAGCCTCACCCGCTTGACCGTCCCGTCGTCCGCGGCTATCTCCAGGCCCCCGCCCTCGCAGACGGGAGGGTCCAGCTGGCTCGTCTGGAAGCCGTTTGGGAGATCGGGGTAGAAGTAGTTCTTCCGCGAGAAAAGCGATCTCTCGTTCACCCTGGAACCCAGCGCGAGTCCGGCTTTGGCCGCGAGCTCCAGGGCGAGCCCGTTCATGCGGGGGAGCGCACCGGGCTGACCAGTGCAGACCTCGCAGATGTTCGTGTTGGGCTCCGCGCCGAACTCGGTCGGGCAGGAACAGAAGAGCTTGGTCCTGGTGTTAAGCTGGGCGTGTATCTCAAGGCCGATGACCGGCTCCATCTCCATGTCCTAGCTCCTCCGGCCCGGAATCGCCGGGTCGCGAACGGCTCCGCCCGCGCACGCGAGCGCCACGGCAGGTGCGCCGTTACGGGCCGCGGGAATCCGCGCCGACTCGGACCCGCAGGGACGACCCGGGCGAACCCGGACGCGCGGGCAGGTCGCCAATGACGGCGCGGCGACCGATCCCGGCATCCGTCGGGCCCCCGCAAAAAAACGAAGGGCCCCCGAAGGGGCGTAAGGCAACATCTTAGCGGCCGGACCCTTCCCCGTCAAGGCGGTAGCCGTTTCCCGCCGCGTTCCGGATCCGGCCCGGGCAAGGCCCCCGCCCGCCGAGGCAACCGCGGCCCCGACAAGCATACGCGAGCGGCTCCGGACCGGCACACCTTCGCGACCGGCCCCGGACAGGCACGCAAACGCGCGCGGCCCCGGACAGGCACGCAAACGCGCACGGCCCCGGACAGGCAAGCATCCGCGAGTGACCCCGGAGCGGCCGGCACGCATACGCGCGTGCCCAGGACCCACATGCCTACGCGCGGCGGCCCCGGCCCGGCAGGAAAACCGCGCACGGCTACAGCCCCACAGGCATACGGGCGCGGCCCCGGGGTTCAGGCCAGCTCGCGTTGGCGCTTGGCGAGCGTCCTCCCCAGCCCCACAGACCGTTTGAGCGCGAGCCGGACCGTAGCCCTCCCCCACAAGGCCGTACAACGGAAAAAGCCCAGATGCCGCACGCGCCCGAGCGACCGGCGCGCCGCGAAGGCGTCCGAGAGCACGGCGGGCGCCGCCTTGGCGAGGGCAGTCAGGGCAAGGCCCAGAAGCGTGGCCCTCCTGCGGCCCGCGACCGGCCTGAGGGCGAGGGCCGCCGCCCGACCGAGCCCGACCGGGCTCCAGACGAAAAACAGGTGCAGTCCCGCGAACAGCCAGGCCGCCAGGGCCGTGGCCCTGAACGCGGAAGGCCCGGGGCCGCTGAGGAGCCATGCCGCCAGGCTCCAGAACGCCAGAAAGACCGCGGCAGCCTTGAACATCCTGGACTTGCGGAGGGAAAGCGAGGAGAGGGCGCACGCGGACGCGGCCAGGAAGGCTGCGGGCACGGGGGCCCAATCGGGGCGGAGCGCTATCAGGACGGACAGTGCCCACACGATCATTATGCCAGCGAGCGCGGGACAGCGCGCCAGCGCCCTCTTCCACGCAACGGCGATGCCGCTCACCGCCCGCCGCCGGCGTCCCGTCCGGCGGGCCCGCTTTCCGGGTCGACGGCATCGGACACGCGGGCCGCTTCCGCCTCCTGCGCCTCCTGGACATCCTCGACCGTCCAGAACGGGTGCCATGCCGGGTCGGGCGCCTCGCGGGTGAGGCGCCCCTTCGCGGCATCGCGGTTCATGAGGGCCATCTCGGCCTGGTTGCGGGTGTTCTTGAAATTCCTTATCTGCTCGTCGTCCAGGTTGCGCCTGATTCCCTCGTCCACTGCCTGGCTGGCGAGGCGGTACGCCTTCTCGGGGCTCCTGCCTTCCAGGACCAGCATGAAGGCGAGGTTGTTGGCGGCCTCCGGCCCCAGCTCGCCTTTGAGGAGCCTCCGGTATGCCGCCTCGGCCCGGCGGTACCGGCCCAGCTGGAAGAGCACGTTCGCGCGGCCCAGGTCGGCGAGCGGCAACCCGCGCGCGGCCTCGTACTCGCGGAGGGCCAGATCCAGTTCGCCCGAACGCTCGTAGGCCAGGCCCAGGGTGAGGTGCTCCTCCGGACTCAGGGGGTCCGGGATGAGCATCACGCGGGGGATGAGCGAGCAGGAGGAAAGCGCGGGGAGGCATACGGCAAGGATAGCCAACGCCCCTAGCGCGCGGGCGCCCGCGATCCGGCGGCCGAGGCGCCTCGGGCCCGCGCGACACGGGCGGACGGGGGTCACGGCTTTCACGATCCGCCTCCGCCGGGCCTTACTGGAGGCGAGCGCCACTCCCCGGCCAGCGCCTCGGGCTCGCCGCCGTCCGGCGGTTCCGGGGGCGGCAGGGCCGCGCCGGCGGCCGCCTCGGACGGCGGGGCGCCATCGACCGTCAGGGGCGAGACGCCTTCCGTCGCGGCCGCCGCGGCGGGGGAGAGGAGCGCGGGGTTCGCCGCCCCCGACCTGGGCCACGGTGAATCCAGCAGGGAGTCGGACGGCGGTGCCGATGCATCCCCGTGGGCATCCGCCGCGCGTGGCTCGACGACGATGGCGAAGTTGCCCATCTTGTACCATTTGGTCAAAAACTTCGACCAGTCCTGGAGCTCCTGCTGCACCGGCCCGGAGTTCACGACCACGCCCTCGAAACTGTAGCCGGCGACCACCATGAAGTGCCCCTTGACCACCGGCCCGAAGCCCTCGTCCACCAGGACGACCGCGGGGATCTGCCTGTTCACGAGATCCACCAGATCCTCCGGCTTGGCGGAAAAGAACCGCGCCTCGGCGCCTTGGGAGCGGGCCCACAGGACCAGATCCGGCCCGAGCGAGCCCCGCAGGTCCCAGCGCTGGACGCCTCGGGCGACCTCCTCCAGGGAGACGGGATAGCCCATGTAGTTCATGACGGCTGCGAGGCTCGCCGGGCCGCAGAGGCTGGACTCGTCCGGATAGAAGGGGAGCCCCAGGACCAGGCGGCTGCCCTGTGGCAGCTCGAACGGCTCGGCTTTCAGGCCCCTGTCCGGCAAAAGCGCGCAGGAGACGGCGAGCAGGCACGGCGCGAGCGCCGCCGCGAGGGCCTTGCGCCCGAAAGCTTTCGGGGGCGGGATTGGCATGGAGGGTTCCTGTCGGGCGGGGATAACGGCCCGGGGATCGGGGCGAATGCGGGGATTCTAACTGAAACGCGGCAACAATAGAAGGGGCAGGCCGGAAGGAAGCGCTTTCGGGTGCGTCTGTGAACCCGTGACCCTTCCGGAGATATCCGCCGGCCCGGCCCCGGGCGGAATCGCGATATCGAACCCGAATCCCGAACGTGACC
The DNA here is from genome assembly GCA_031263485.1 of Deltaproteobacteria bacterium. Lineage (GTDB taxonomy): Bacteria > Desulfobacterota > Desulfarculia > Adiutricales > Adiutricaceae > JAIRZX01. Next base: position 14,286 of record JAISFS010000079.1, read on the forward strand.
GTTAGCCCCCAAAGAGAGCGTGCGTCGTCGAGCTAAAACGCGGCCGCTCTCGTTCGCCTCCACGCCTTGGGGGTGAACAGGTGCCATGGGTGAAGACGCATGGGCACTCCCCCGTCCTCCTGGATTCACCCCCGTGAACGGATACATGCCCCGCGCCGGTGTGTCCCGGTCATCGAGGGACGAGTGTCAGGGATCACTTGTCTTCACTTCCGTCTCCCGCCCCTCGATCTCGAAACGTCAGGCCAAGATGTTCCTTTCCGTCCTGCCTACGGCAATCGCCAACAGGGCAAGGTTTTCGAAGGCGCGACCGCGGCGCCGTTCACGGATCCGGCTCATTCCCGCCAAGGCTCCGCCTGAATCCCTTTAGGGATCTTTCGCCGCCTTCAGCTCGATGACATAGCCAAGATCGCCGCAGTCCGCTAGGAGGCAAGATCGCCGCAGTTCGCCAGAAGGCAAGATCGCCGCAGACCGCCAGGAGACCGATGCGACCTAGGCCCACGTGCCTCTCTGGCGTCACTCTGGCGCCGGACATGCTCAGGGCAGAATGCGGTACGGTACGGAAGAAGCCCTCGCCCATCCTCCTGCGAAAGGATTCGGCCAGCTTCAGTTCCTTGCCCCATGGCAAGTACAACCCCACCTTATCGAGGATGGACCGGACCCAGCCTGCAGACGCGCTATCCGCCTTCGAGCGGTCGCCGTAACATATGTCGGTAAAAAGCCTTCTAAAGACGTCCCCCATCCCGGGGGACGTCACCGACATCGAGACGCTTCTTGAGCTTCTCGCCGACGATATCGATGCCTGACCAGCAGGATTCGGTGGAGGGTTCCGCAGAAACAGGGGCGAAACGGCCTTTCGGACAACAAAGTTCTGATATGCCAGATAAAACCCGGTCCTGTCAGTCTCACGCAAGGTCAAGGAACCTGACTGGCAGAGGAACCCTTCCGGCGGAGTGGAATCGATTTCACCGGGTTCCCTTGCGAAACCGCGGCCCGCTTCCAAGCCTTCGAACTGGTAATCCAAGAGAGTCTTGTCCTTCAGGAATTGCCTGGCGATGGTATTGGATCATGATTTCATCTAGAAGTTATCGAATCGTTTTACGGTAAAGAAGGAGAGGACGGAAAACGGATTGAAAAGCCTCGTCTTTCCATCGAACGAAAATCCGTCGTAATGACGACAGATTTCCTCCAAAAGTTGTTTTTCGTCCACCTAAAGTTCATCTGCCGTCTCTTTTATATGGGGAGCGAAATAATCCGTCAGCTCCTTCTGGGTGTTGCCCATGAATTCCCCGAATTCTGGCATGATGGATATGTCGACCAAGCCGTTGAGCATGGAAAACACGCCAATTCTTGAGAGCTTTGTCACCCCGGTGATGAAAACGAGTTCTATGTGTTCGGCCGCAGCTTTGATCTGGGAATAAAAAATGCTCAATGTTTCCCGCGTACCGTCAAGCAAACGTTTTTTTTCTGCCGATCCTTCCGTCTGGACAATATTGATGACGGGAGCATCGTATTCATCAATGAGAACTACGATTTTTTTGTCGCTCTCCCTGCGGATATCCTTGGTAAGGAATAAAAAGGCCCCCGCTGGATCGGCGACTCTCAGGGGGATATTGTGCCGTTTCGCGATTTCTCCAAGGATGTCAAAGACATTCTGTTCCAAAATGCCGATGCTACGGGAACCGGCCACTTCGCTCATGTCCAGGTGAATGACCGGACGGGCAACGAATGCTTGGGACTTCATAAATCTCTCGGCAGCGAGCCCCTGAAAGAGTTCATTCCTCCCCGAACAGAAAGCGTCGAGAGCGGAGACCGTAAGCGACTTGCCGAAGCGGCGAGGCCGAGTGCAGAAGACGAGGTCGCTGACACTTTTAAGCATCGGGAAATACGCCGTCTTATCCACGTAGACGGCATTATTGCCACGTAGATTTCCAAAATCAGGCTGACCGGTAGGGAGCGGAAGCAATTTCTGGGCCATGCGATCCTCCTCAGGCATAGGGACTTCCGGAAAGCAGCGCCTTACATCCTTATCCATCTACAGATGTCACAATCAGTTATTACTACGGTGGGCAAATGTGGAAAATTTTTCAATGCTTGGATTTTCACTACAATCAAGGTAATTCGGGTATTAATCCATATGTAATATGGCTACGACAATCGAGAATAATCTTTTGACTAAAATTATTGTTTTTACGTACATCATATTGATTCATGGAAAAAATTAAGATTATGAAGGTATCACATTTTATCATTAATTTCTGCCGGAGTAATATTGTCATTTGAACCTTCGATCACTGCCATACAGCCAGCTATCTTCTGATTACGGCCAGGGATGTGACGGCATACGCGTGGGTGGAATCAGAGTTGAGACTGGAGCAGGGTCGAAAGCGTCGTCTGAGCGACAGACAGAGCGAATGCCGGATAGAGTGACATATTTTGCCATAATGCCGTCCGAAAGTGGGGAAAACTATGACAACTCGAGACCATGCTGACAGTTTCATTCGTACTTGCGATAGTTGAAGCAACTTTCGACGGTATATCCGATAAAGGTTCTGACCGTCAAAACCCTGATTCCCTGACGATAATGACAATTGAAGGGAATCCTCCAATGATAAGGAGACTATATTGTAGTCTGTTGGAAATGTTGCCGTTTTTATCATGATTGACCCCCGGTGGAGGCCAGGCGCTTCCTGTTCAGGACAAATGGCATTCGCAGGTTGATAAACCGCAGGCCTTGACCGCATATACGGCGATAGACCAGGGGAACGAGCTCACGCGTCTCCTTATCGAGGTCAAGAGGCTCACCCGCAAGCCCATGATGGCGATAGGCAAGGATACCGAGCTCTCGGGAGATAGATTTCCGTGCGCCTGTGTCGCGGGGATCATGAGCCAGGGCAGGGATGCCAGGCTGGCCGACGCGCTCTCCGCCCCGTGCTTCGCGAATCTGACCTCCGGCGCCAGGGCCGACGCAGGGAGCGTGATGAGAGCTTGGCACGACAGCCCATTCGAGGACAACAGCCTCGAGATCTTCGATGACCGGGGTTGGAAGCTCCCCCTTCCAACGAGTCCGAGTCGCGCCTGGAGGGCACGGCGGAGGACAAGGAGGCTCTGGATTCCGCCCGCCCCGGCCGGAGCCGTGGGCAGGGTGTTTCCCCGTCCTGGGGATGCCGAGGGACGCGCGTTCCCCGTCCGGCACGCCGAGGGACGTGCCATGGTCTCGCTCTTAAGCCCATTCCTCAAGGGCCTCTCCCCGGAAGGCATCTCCATCGCGGCATCTCCATCGTGCTGGACTGCGAGAATGGGGCGGCCTACAGGTCGGCTCCCGCCGTCTTCGAGGAGCTGAGCCCCTGCGGGCACGTGCCGGGAGCCTCCCGGAAGGGCTTCGACATCGACCTTGGCCTGGGGGCACTGCGCCCGGAGGCCTGCACCCGAAGGTCTGCGCCCGGAGGTCGTGCGCGACGGGGCGGATCTGGGCGCGGCCCTGACGGGGACGCCGACCGGACGATCCTCATCGATTCCGGCGGCAGGGTGGCGGGCGGGGACCAGATCATGTCCCTGTGCGCCTTCCAAATTCAGCGCAAGGGGAGTTCAACAACGATGCCGTCCGCGCCACCCCCATGAGCTTCATGGCCCTGGAGACCGCTCTCTCCGGAGATGGCATCAGACACTTCCGCTTTCGGACGGGGGACCGCCAAGCCGGTCGAGTGCCTTCGCCCCGAGAGCCCGAATTTCGGAGGCGGGAAGTCCGGGCATCCCTTCGCGGATGCCGCATCGGAAGGCCCGCGCGGTCCGCAAGCCTTCGCCTCGAACCCGGAGCCTCGGCCCGCGCCCTAAAACAGCGGCCTGGGTTTGGCGGTCATGACCGATCGCGCCGTCACGTCACGCGCGACCGCCGCCGGTATCCGCTCCCAGAAGGGCGAAGGCCTGCCGCTCAGAAGCCTGCCGTGGATGCGGCGGCGCCGGACCCGGGTGAGGTAGATGAGTTCCCTGGCCCGGGTGAGCGCGACGTAGAAGAGCCGCTCCTCTTCCGAGCCGCGGTCGAAGGCCGACCCCATCTCGGCGGGGGGCACGTAGGGGAGAAGCCCCTCGTCCAGGCCCGTGACGAAGACCAGCCTGAATTCCAGGCCCTTCGCGGCGTGGATGGTCAGGAGGCTCACCTTCTCCGCCTTCAGGTCCAGCCCGTCCTGGGCGCCCTCCCCGTCGCCGCCCGAGATCTGGCAGGGGATGCCCTCCTCCAGCAGGGTCTTCAGGAGCTCCTGGCCCTGGACCCTCAGGCGGTAGATGACCGCGATGTCGCCCAAGGTGAGCCCGTCCATGGCGTCCCCGCCGGACTTGGATGAGCCGCCAGGAAGAAGCCCTCCCAGGTGCTCCTTGATGCATCGGGCCACGTAGACCGCCTCGGTGAGCGAGGAGTCCAGCTGGGCGCGGACGATCCTGCGGCCCCGTCCGGGGAGCGCGGAACGGCGCGCGATGCCGTCGTCGCGCCGGAACAGTTCGGAGGCGGCGCTGATGACCGGGGTCGAGCGGTAGTTCAGGGGAAGGGAGGAGACGTGGAGATCGGGGCGGTCGCGGGCGAGCGCCAGCCGGAGCGAGGGGACGGCGCCCCTGAACCCGTAGATGCACTGGGCGGGATCGCCTATGGCCGTAAGGCTGGCCCCCCGCGCCAGAGCCTTCAGGAACCCGTACTCCAAGGGCGAGAGATCCTGCGCCTCGTCCGCGAGCACGAACTTCAAGCCGCTCACGAAGCCACGCGCGGCGAGCTTGAGGGCCAGGGCGACCAGGTCGTCGAAATCCGCGAGCCCCGCCGCTTCCAAAGCCTTCCCGTAGCGGGCGACGGCGCGGTCCACGTCCGAGTCGGACGAGCCAGGGGGAAGCTCCAGGTTCTTCATGCGGCTTATGAGCGCGAGGAGGTTCCTGGCCGATATGGGCGCGCCCTTGGCCGCTTCGGCCGCTATCTCATCCAGTGCCTCCTCCGGCGCGATCCGGGGGTCCTCGCCCCCGCGGCGCAGGAATTCCAGGGCCGCGGCGTGCAACGTCGAAGTCCGGGGCATGCCGGCACCGCCCTGGCCGCCTCCGGTCGTCGCCAGCCTCTCGGCCAGGGTCTGGGCGGCCTTCCGGGTGAAGGTGGTGAGAAGCATCTCGCCCGGGGCCGCAACCCCCCTGTCCATGAGCCACGCGGCCCGGGCCAGGAGCACCCGGGTCTTGCCGGAGCCCGGTCCGGCCGCCACGAGCAAGGTGTCGCCGCCGAAAGTCGCGCACGAGAGTTGCGCCTCGTTAAGGTCCGCGAGCATCCCCGCGGACAGGGGGCCGACCCCCTCTCCCGCTCCGGGCCGAGCGGGACCCGGTGCCCCCGCGACCGGGGACTTCAAGTCACCCGAGGCGACCGGAGCGTCCGCCGCCCCGGGCACGCGCCCGTTCCCCGGAATGCCTGCCGGAACGTCCGGCTCCGGGCTGTCCGGCGCCCGCCTTGTCCCGGTGGGCGTGGCGGCGGGCCAAGAGAGAGGCGGCTGGAAGGTATGCGCGGGCTGTCGAGCCGTTCCCGCGAGTCGGCCGTCGCCGAAAAGCCCGCCCGCCTCCACAACTCGGGCGCGGGCCCGGTTGGGCGCCCGCCCCGCGTGTCCCGCGCGGGAATCTTCCAATGGCCCGCCCGCATCGAACAGGCCGCCTCCGGAATGGGGGGGCGCGGGCGCCTTCAGGGCACGCGCGGCGGCTCCGAGAGGGGCTTCCCGGCCTGATTCCGAGGCGCGCGAAGGTCCGCCCTGATGCCGGGGGGCATGCTCCCGGCGGAGGCCTTCGGGATGGTCCGGCTCCACGGAAAAGTACGCGTGGATCTCGGAAACCCCCTTATCGATAAGACCAAATAGCGGATCTGCCTCCGGGACGTCGCCGACACCCGCGCCGTCGCGGTCTACAGCACCCTCGGGCGCGGCTTTCCCGTCCGCCGCCCCGGCGAGCCCCGCAATGACGGATGCGGCCAGCCCGCAAGGCCCGAGCGCACCAGACAGGGCTGAGGCCGAACCGTTGCCTGAGCCCGATATCCCTCCGGAGCCGCCGCCCGCCCCCGATGCCCCTCCGGAGCCGCCACTCGCGCCCGATGCTCCTCCGGAGCCGCCGCCCGTGTCCGATGACCCTCCTGGCCCGCCTCCGGCGCCAGTGTTCCCGCCGGACGGGCCGCCGCCGGACGGGGAAGGGTTCTTCCTCACGGGTCCGCGCCCCCTGCGCCCGGCATCGAAGAGCGCTCCCTGTCCGCCCAGCTCCCGGCGGTCGGACTCGCTTACGGCCTCCACGGTACCGAAGACCCCGTCGTAGCCGCCCGCGGCCGTGACCTTGCCCTCCCGCATCCTTTCGATCGCCAGGCGCAGGAGTGCCCCGCCAGCGACTTCCAGATCCGCGAGGGATGTCTCCAGGAGCACCCGGTACTCGCTTCCGAACTCGCGGAGGAGCCTCGCCTCCGCGTCCCGGGGGCCCAGGGTGTCCGGGCCGCGGCCCAGGCACTGGCCCAAGAGCTCGCGGAGCGGGAGGATGTGCCAGTCGGGGAGAAGCGAGCCTTCCGGGGGCGCGGTGCGGTCCGCGAGCTCCATCACCCGGTTGAGTACCCCTACGGTCACGGGCTTGCCGCAGGCAGGACAGATGCCCTTGTGCCTGCGCGTCTCCTCCGGGGTCATGGCCGGCCCGCAGCCGGAGTGCCCGTCAAGGTGGTACTTGCCTTCCTCGGGGAAGAACTCCGCGGTGCCCAGAAGTTCCGGGCCGCCGGCAAGCGCCGCGCGGAGCGCCGCCGATTCGGGCGCTCCCGCTATCAGGGTAGCCTCGCGGCCCAGCTTGTCAGGGCCGTGGGCGTCGGAGGAGCTCACCAGGGCGTAGCGGTCAAGCCGCGAGACCAGCCGGTTCATGTAAGGGTCGGAGGAGAGGCCCGTCTCGAGCGCCGCGATCTCGCCGGTAAGGTCCCCGAAACATTCCTCGGGATCGTCGAACCCGCTCATGGAGCCGAATAGCGAGAACCACGGCGTCCAGACGTGCGCGGGCACCACCCTTGCCCCGTGATCGGCGTCCAGCACGGCCTCCAGGGCGTCCCGCGCCGAGAGCCCCAGGATCGGCCGCCCGTCGGAGCGGACGTTCCCCAGCGACCCGAGCCGCCCGCTCACCTTGCGGGCGCCTTCCAGGGTCGGGCACCAGACGACCAGATGCACCTTCCGGGCCCGGCCGCCCTGCTTCCAGATGCAGCTTATCTCGCCGGTTGGCGTGAACAGGGTCCCGGAAGCCCCCCCCGACCCGTTCTGGCCCCGGATGCCCCGGACTCCTCCCGGAGGGCCGCCGGGGTCCTGGACGCTTGCCGCCCCCTTGGGATCGGGGGCGCGGGAGAGAGCCGTGTCCAGGACGCTTTTCTTCAGCCTGTAGAAACCGCCGTCGGAGAGCTCGAGCTTCGCGTCCAGCTCGTCCAGCCATTGCGGGTGCGTGAGATCGCCCGTGCCGACGAGGGCGAGCCCCTTGGCCGCGGCGGAAGCCGCCAGTGTCTCGGGGGCGAGGGTCTTCGCCGTCGCCCGCGAGAAGCGCGAGTGGATGTGCAGGTCCGCGAAGAAGACCTTCGGCGCGAGCGCGCTGGGAGCTGGCACTGCCCCGCCCCTATTCCCGAGCCTCGTCGGCCGGGGACGCGAACAGGACGCTCTCGGGGACCAGCCAGCCGCCCGGACGCATGCCCGCCATCTCGGAGGCGAACGAAAGGATCTCCGCCGGCCTCGCGCCGGGGAGGACGTCCATGGGGCCCGCCACGCCTTCCTTGAAGCCGTTCATGACCACGGCCCCGTGGTCGGCGGGGAGCTCGGAATCGTCCTTTATCTCCACGAAGCCGTGCATGACCAGGATCCCGCACCTGACCCTGGGGATGTCTTCCGCGGCCGGCGGGGCCCCCCACTTGGGGCTGGTGAGCGCCTGGGCCGTAAGCGCCATGGCGGAGGCCGCGAGGGGCCCGGGACTCCGGATCTCCCAGTGACGGGCGATGAGCTTCCCGTCCAGGAACAGCGAGACCGCAAGCGGGAGCGGTGCGGAGAGCGCGCCCGCGGCCTCTGGCAGCCGGGGCTCGCGGCCCTCGCGGATGGCGGCCAGGGGTTCGGCAGCTATCGCCAGGAGCTGGTTCTTCTCCAGCCCCGACAGTCTGGCCGTCCTGGGCTGGGGAACAGCGACCTGGGCAGCCGCAGGCCACGCGGACGCCATGAAGGCGAGCGCCAAGGCCATCGCCGGAAAGCCGACGCGGCGGCGCGGGGGCAAGCCTGTCTCAGCGGACATGGCAACCTCGCGAGCGTACTCACCGCGCGCCAGGGCGCGGGGGGCGGGGGGGCTTATGGCCGTCAAGGCCTCAGGGACGGAGGAGCGAAGGAGCGAGGGGTCGGAAAGGCCTGAACGGCCGTATACCGGATGGAAGGAAGGGCCGAAGGGAGGAGGCCTGAACCACCGTCAGGGCCGAAAGGACCTGACGGCCGACGGACTTTCTGGCAAGTTCCGGGCCAAGATCGCCGGAGCCTTCCGGCGTCCGACCGAGAAACGCGAGGGGCACGCCCCGAGGACAAAGGATGAAGGATGAAGGACCAAGGACCAAGGATTTAGGATTTAGGATTTAGGATTAAAGATTAAGTATTACGGGGGTCAAGGGCAAAGACTAAGACGAAGGATGAAGGATGAAGGATGAAGGGCCAAGGCGAAAAACCCGAGGGCACCCGCCGTGGCACCGGGGGAGTCCGAGTCAGGGGCTTCGGATGGGTGCCTGATGCCGGGCGGTCGGGAAGCGGCCTCAGACCGTGATGAGCCTCCCAGAAAGGAGTTCCATACAAGTCAGGGGCCCCCCGAAGACGGCGCCGGTGTCCAATCCCGCGCGCCCGGGCAGGATCAGGGGCTCCCGGAAGGGAGTGTGGCCGAAGACCACGGTCTTGCCGAAGTCGAACTCGCTTTCCAGGAACTCGTTTCTGATCCACAGGCAGTCTTCCTCGGACTGCCTGGCCAGGGGCACGCCGGGGCGGAGCCCAGCATGCACGAAGATATGGCTCTCGGTCTCGTAGTAGAGCTCAAGGTTAAGATAGAACCGGAAATGCGAGGCCGGGAAAGGGCTGTTGCGGTCGTAGCTCTTCATCGTGTCGGCGGTGCCGTTGTGGTCGAGCGAGATATCCTCCGCCCCGGTGATGAAGTTCACGAACATCTGCTCGTGGTTGCCCTTGAGCGCCGTCACGGCATCGGGATAGTCCTCCTTGAGCGACCGGACTATCTCCACCACCCCGAAGCTGTCTGGTCCCCGGTCGATGTAGTCTCCCAGAAACACGAGCTCCTCGCTGTTCTCCGGGCGCCAGTCCATCTTGTCCAGGAGCTTCTCGAGCTTCTGGCGGCAACCGTGGATGTCGCCTACGGCGAAAATGCGATGGCTTTCCAAGGGACTCCCCCTGCGGACGGGTATCTTGCCGGGACCGCAGGTCCGGGCGCAAGGCATCTCGCAGCTCGCCGCGTCCGTCAGGGGACGCGGAGGCAACGGGCAAGTCAAGCGGCGACTCGAATTCCGTCCCCCGGATTATACACTTCACAGTCAACCTCCCGCAAGGGCATACATCCCGTCCCCCAGAAAGCGCAAAGGCCGGCCGATCCTGCGCCCGGGCCAGAAAGCCAACGCGCGGCCGGTCCGGCGGGTCCGGATCGCCGCGCGAAATTTTCGCAAAAGCGGCTACCTTGGGCCGTTCACGCACGGAAAATAACGATGTGAGGACGCGGATTTGTCAAAAAATTTTCGAATTCGATTTTTAACTACATACATTTTTTATCATAATCCCTATGCCGTACCTCTCATCGCGTAATTATTTGCCCATGGACGGCAGTGGCTATGGCGTATTCCGCAAAACCACAGGCGCCTTCAGGAAGATCCGGGCGGCAACACGAGACCTCACACGCTTTTAACAGAGTCCGGCGCCCTACAATGACGCGACCGCTTCAGCCTTGCCGCAGGCGCTTCAGCCTGGCCGCGGGCGCTTCAGCCTTGCCGCGGGCGCTTCAGCCTGGCCGCGGGCGCTTCCGCCTGGCCACAGGCGCTTCCGCCTGGCCCCGGGCGCTTCCGCCTGGCCCCGGGCGCTTCCGCATGGCCGCGGGCGCTTCCGCATGGCCGCGGGCGCTTCCGCATGGCCGCGGGCGCTTCCGCATGGCC
>JAISFS010000277.1 GCA_031263485.1 Deltaproteobacteria bacterium
GCCGTGCCGTTCGCGGGGGTGAGCAGGCCGTCCCGGTCGTAGTCCTCCCGGTAGTTCCCGTACCTGTCCACGAAGAGCCCGAATACGCTCCCCACCCACCTGACCTGCTGGGTCGAGTCGTTGGGGTTGACGTAGGTCGGGTAGTAGACGGTCTGCACCGAGACCCCGCCGCCCTGGACCGTGTCGACCGAGGCCGAGGTGGCCGTGCCGGTGGAGATCGAGCGGGCGATGTCCCTGAACGCGCTCTGCAGCTGGGCGGGGAGCTGGGAGATGTTCGCTGCCTGGAAGTAGTTCTTGGGGACGCCGTTCGCGCCTTCGAACTCGCCGGGATCGGGTATGCCGTTGCGGTTGAAGTCGTTGAAGCCGCCGTATTTCGCCGCCAGGTACAGGGGGCCCGGCAGGTAGCTGCCGGCCGAATCGGGATTGGGGTCGAACTCGAATGTCCTCCAGACCTTGAGGGTCTCGGAGTCGCCCTGGGACATGGGGGTTGCGGTGCCGAACTTTTTCTTGCAATTCGTGCCGTTGTCGGCCGACGCGCCGCCGTAGCCCTTCGGCCAGTTGCAGGAGGACGGGGTGGCGTACTTGTCCATGCCGGCGTGGTGGCCGATGTCCATGTAGACGCCGTCGCGGGTGGAGCCGCCGATCGAGTAGCCGCCCATCATGATGACGCCGGCGCTGTTCATGTACTTCCACAGGCCCACGAAAACGCCGGCCACCTCATTGGGCTCAATTACGAAGGACTGGTCGTAGGGGTACTTGAAGGTGTAGTACGTGCCGCCCTTGACCTTCAGGGCGCCGGATATCTTGGAGTTGCCGGAGGTGTTGAAGCTGACCGAGCCGCTCTTGGAGAGCTTGGAGGAGCTGACCAGATCGATGGTGTACTCGATCAGGAGATCTGAGTCCCAGTCGGAGGCGCCGTAGCCTTTGTCGTTGGACTGGAAGGCGTCCTCGAAGTTGACCCTGATCTTCACGTGGTACGGGGTGCCTCGCGAGTCGGTCTGCCAGTCGAGGATGAAGTAGTTCAGGAGCCCCAGGATGCGGTCGACGGTCGTGGCCGCGTCGCGGTTGCTCATCGCGGAGGGTATTATCGATATCCGCTTCTCGGCCTTGCCGGAGCTTCCGTAGACGGGGAACTCCAGCGGCGGGAAGCCCCCGCTCATGGCGACGGCGTAGACGTCGACGGACTGCTCCGGCGAGCCGGAAGCCCCGAAGTTGTGCGTGTGCCCGTAGTAGGCCACCGCCGCCGAGGTATAGGTGCCCTCGTAGGAAGGCAGGCTCGGGCACAGCCCGTTCACCTGGGTGAGCGAGGTGAGCGATTTGGGCGAGCAGTCCGACATGTTGCCGCTTGAATAGAACCATTTCTCGCCGCTCACGTCCGTGGCCAGTCCCTCCGCTGCCGTTATCTTGTCGAGGTAGGTCGTCTTGTTGAAGGAGTTGGGAAGGCCGCTGTTGAGCGAGGCGGGGAGGTTTGCCAGGAGCGGGCGGTTGATGCCGCCGGCGGTGTTGACGGCCGTGTCGCCGTCGAAATCGCTGTCGGACTCGGCGATGAGCAGGATGACCGGCTTGGAGCAGTCGGCGCCCGGCAGGGCGGGCAGGTCGGCCCAGGTCTTCAAGAAAGGCGCCTGCAGGGCCGCCGTGTTATAAGTATCTTCGTTTGCGGGCACGAAGGCCGACGTGGGCTGGGTCGAGCCGTTTTTCCCCTCCGCCAGCCTCTGCATGTAGCGTACCGCCTCGTAGAGCATCTCGCCGACCGGGTTGCCCCAGCTCCTGGCGGAGTCGTATCCGGTGGCGGTGGGTGTGGGGTTGCCGGAGATGGTGAGCGAGTCGATATTCCTGATGAGGCCGCCCGCCTTCAGGATGCCGGTGTTGAGGTCGATGGCGGACGTGAGGTCGTTTATGTGGCTGCGGACGACGCCGCCCTTGTGCCGGGTGTTGCCTGCCGCGGTTTCCGCGTTGGACTCTTTGGAAAAGGTGTACGAGCCGGTCAGGAGCCCGAAGAGCATCTGGCCGTTCTCGCCGTTCTGCTGCAGGAGGCCTGCGGGCTTGAGGTTCCCGTTGGGGTATGTCCGGCATCCCTCGCCTTCCCCGAAATTGTCCTTTACGCAGACGTCCACCTGCACCGTGAATGTCCTGATCACGCCCCCGGGGTTGACGAGGTTGGCCGACGACGGGTTGGGCGCGTCGTTCAGGACCCAGTCGTAGTAGCGGCCGCCCGTCCCGGTGACGTTGATGTTCGTCTTGAAGGTGCCCTTTTCGGCGTTGAGGATGTATTCCACCACGGGGAACGGCGTCGCGTTGGTGTAGTTCCGCGTGCGCGCGAAGAAGTGCGCCTTGCCGGCGGCGGGCTTCGGGTATGGGGTGTACTTGGAGATGTCGTAGTACTTGGTCATCGCGGTCTCGGACGCCCAGCGGTTGTCCGCGACCACGTCGGTTCCCCAGGTGTGGGCGTCGCGCGGGACCATGGAACTTTGGAGCCGGGTCTTGGCGTTGGTGTCCGTCATGCGGTACCCGCCGTAAAGGATTTTCCTCACGACGTCCATGCGCGTGGCGGTGACGAAGTTGAGCCAGTTGCCGCTGAAATTCCCGCTCTGGGTCGTGTGGGGGTCGTTGCAGATGCCCAGCCTTTCCTTGGTCTGGAAATGCACGGCCCTGACGGCGGGGATATTCGCGTCCTTGACCGCCTGCGGCCTGTCGGAGTCCAGCGCGCTTTGGGACTGGTCGTCCTTGGTCGCGCCGACCCTCTCGAAGTAGGCGGTTGCCTCCGCGGCGTACGCGATCGACCCCTGGTACTTGTAGCAGCTCCTGCTGTCGAAGTATCCGTAATATTCGACGGACGGGTTGAAGCCGGTGTCCACCCTGCCGTCCCCGTCCATGTCCGTAAGCTCGTTGTAGGCCTGCTGGAAGAGCTTGTGGTCCTTGGAGAGGACCAGGAGCACCTGGGGCACGGTCTTGCCGGCGCTCATGATGGGGCTGGTCTGGTAGTCGGACTTGTCCGGACCTTCGGAATTTGCGATCGGCAATTCGATCACGGCGCTCCAGCCCGGCGTTGAGTCGCTGAAGTAGGCCCAGGCGGAGGCGGGCGTGAGGATCAGGGCGGCGGACGCGGCAAGGAGGGCGGCGAGGGCGATGTGGCCCCGGCGGGACCGGGCGGTCCTTATCCGCGCCGGGACGGATCGGGCCGTCGTGGAGGGGGACTTGGTCCCTGTCTCGTGAACAGTCATGCTCGGGCCACCTTTCAGGTATCCTGCGGCACTGTTTATGCTGCGGCAGAGGTGATATGACAGGCTTCGGGCGAGACCACGGGCGCCCGGCCCGTGCCCCGCAGGAAGCGGGCAGGGCGGAACACGCGGGATCGTTCGCCGCGGGGAGGTCGGCTCCCCGGCTTATGGCGCACTGCGGCGCCATGGGGTGCCTTCGGCAACGAAAGCCTTTGCTTCAGGCTTTCCGGAGAAGACTTAAGTATGTCGTCGGAGGCGACGCGTTGGGAGCGGACGCCGGAAGCCGACTAAACGATATAATCCGGCTGTCAGTCTCTAGCAATTAATGAGCCATCCGCGATGCTCGCGATAAGCAACGGGTTGCCGCCTGCCCCTTTAAAGTGGCTTGGGGACTCGCTTTCGCAAGGTTTTCGAACCCGAATCGTAGGGCTTGTCGATGAACCGTAATGCGCAAAATCCGTTTTTTAGCCACCTAGACTTCTTTGCGGCGAATCGTCTGTCCACGAAATACCGGGACCCGATAGGATATACGGGATGCCGTTCACGGTTTCCCGCGAGTCGCGCCAGTATCGGATCGCCGTTCGAGAATCGGATATGCAACCGGCAACCGTCAGGGACGGAGGGACTGATGCGGTACGGCGTCTTTCCAGTCTGGCATGTGTCTTCAGGCGTGAGAGACCGCGCTGGCGCCTATGTCTTCTGCTTTCGCAAGGAGGTGCCTTGCGACTCCCGATACCCCCACCGCCTTCCGGCGGCATATTGTCTTGTGCGGAACGGAAGCGGCCAGGGCGGAATTGGCTTCCCGGAAGAAATCTATGGAAGCCCCTGTAATCCCGATCGAGGCATGATGGTCGCACATTATGATTGACATAGAAAAGTGGCGCCAAGTTGCCATAGGTGGCGCCAAGTTGCCACTTGTCGCTTGTCGCTTGTCACTCGTCAGTTGGGTGTTGCATGGGGAACTGGACCTTGCAACAGGGGTCCGAGGCGGCCTGAGCTCCTGTTGTGCATCCGGGGAAGGCAGGGACTGGCGAAACTCAAGGCATGCACCTTCTCACACGTAGGGGCGGCTTGATGCCATCAGGAGGGCAGGTGGAACGGAAAGGACGACAGGGCGCTCGGGTGGACAAGTCGGACTGTTCCCTGAGGCGCAGGGCCGCCGTGCAGGGGAGTTGGTCTTATTCAGGGCGCCAAAGGGCGCCAAGAAGATGAAGGCCGGTCTGCGTCCCGCGTGAAAGGATCGTTTTCCGATCATAGACGAAGTACCCTTTTACCCGTTTGTGGGGAGGCAGAGCCCGCCCTTCCCCAGATACCCGGCTTGTGACCCCGTCTCCCGGCACTGCGGCCTGGCCACCCCTGGAATCAGGACAACCTCCCCCGCCCTCCATACCAGCTGTCTCTCCTCCATAACGCGCCGACCCTCCAAGTCACCGGACCTGCCACCGCGTGAACGGATACGTCTGAAATGTGGAGCCGTTAGACGGGTGGTTACCGAAGGCACATGACAAGGTGCTGACAATTATATTGCGCCGTGATTTTTAATCTGAAGCAAGCGGGATGACGTCGGGAAGGTGACGCACGGCATAGCGGCATAGTGGGATCGTGATGGTTAACTTTCCGCAGATGGTGGCAGGAGGCGGTCAAACTGATAATGAACGAATCATTTATACGCATTACGTGAATATAATGTGTATCTTTGATACGCGGCTAGGCGATTAGACGGTAAATGTCTGTGTTACTGCGAAGTGCTGACTCGGTAGCTGCTGATCACAAGTGTCAGTTGCGGTGGCCCTCATGAGCAGGGTCGCGCGTTGACAATTTTCGCAGATTACAGCTGACATATCAAGCGATGCTCAAAAAATTTAGTGAACGTCAGACACGATGAGGTACAGGTAATTGCGGTCTGAAACAGATACGGTTGCCAGGGAAAACGGAACAGTCCGTCGCGGAGAGCTCGCGCATGACATTCGATGCGGGCCCGATTGCAGATAGCCGTGCTTTCGAGACGCCGGCGGCCCGAAGCCAAGGATACCGCGCTTTGAGGGGGACCTTGTTGTCGGGAGCGCGCGCGAGGCTCACGAGCGGTATTCCTAGCCAGGTACTCATTGTTTGAGGCCGTGCCGTCCATCCGTTCCCTGTTTTCTTTGTATGGTGCCAGAAACTCACGTCAGGGCATGTAACGGGTGGACGATGCCGTTTACGACAGATTTCGGCTTGACTTGCCCCGATGCGGTATCGGGAGTGCCGTCCTCATAAGGCACGCCCGGCATTTGCCTGGAGGGAAGGCGTCAGGGTCACGAATAGAGTCAAGACCGCGTGAAGAAGGAGCGCTGAATCCTGTCGGTCTACGAGTTGACATAAGGCTCAATCACACGGCGGTCGGTAAGGTTGGCTCAGACGGGCTTCGACCGCCATAAACCACTTGGCTAATACAGGCATGCTCCGGGGACGAGCTCAGGCGGGCACAAGGCGTGAAGTGCCGTGGATGGAGTTCGAGAGGATTCTGCGGACTGTGGGGCTGTGAGAGCAGGAAGATAGGGGGTCAGGAAGGCCAGGAGGGGAGGGGGTCAGGGAGGCCAGGAGGGAGTCAGGAAGGCCAGGAGGGGGTCAGGAAGGCCAGGAGGGGGTCAGGGAAGCCCAGGGGGCCCGGGAGATCCATGAGGGAAATGACGGACAGGCGGGCTTGAGGGCGTGGCGGGAACAGACGGCTTACGGGAGGCGGGGGCGATGCGGGAAGCACGGGCTGGGATGTCAGGTTTCGGGGGAGGGTCAGGAGAGGGAGCCAGGCGGGGTTCCGGCGGCGACGCCGGGAACGGATGGGGCGGTCTAAGCGGGGCCGGTCCGGAACCGGGTGGGGGGCGGGCTCGAAAGGACGGCAGGCGCGTCGTCCCCGCGCGGCGGGATCCGCGCGGGGAGACGGGGCGCCTGTCAGTTCATGTAATTGCGGTACATGATGGTGACGATGGAATTGGGTTCGTTGGTCACGTTGGTGACCGACGGGTTGGTGCTCATCGACTCGGTGGTCTTGGCGTTGACCGAGACGATCACGCCCACCTGGAGCCTGGGGCCGCTGGCGGAGTCGTTGGGGTCGCCGGTGCCGAGGCCCATGCCGTCGGGGATGAGGTTATAGGTCTCAAGGTTCACGACGGCGTTGGCCACCTCGCGGGACGAGTTGCTGCCGCAGGGCCCGAGCTTGAATTTGATGTGCGGCTCGGCCTTCTTCGAGCTCGCGCCGGTCTCGATGTACCTCTTGGTGTAATCGAAGTTGGTGGCGTCGTCCAACAGGTCCTCGAGGTTGAACTTGGGCTCGAGGCAGACGTAGAGCGGGTAGCGCGGCGAGGGGCTCAAGCTCGCCCCGGAGGTGATGACGTCGTTGATGTCGTCTGTCCTGGGGTTCAGGAGCGCCAGCGTGAGGAAGGTCGCCATGCGGGCCGTGGCGTCCGCCGAGTTGAAGGCCTCGCGCCCGAGCCTGTTGTTGGCGGTGATGTTCAGTTCCGTCCGGGTGTTGGAGAGTATGACCACGCCCATGATGGCCATGAGCACGAGTATGCCCAGGGCGAAGGCTAGCACGAGTCCGCTCTTGACGCCGTCCCGGCGGGCCTCGCTGTCCGGTGAGTGTGTTCTTGCGGTCATGGCTTATGTATCCTCCGGCGCTTACCGTCCGCGCGACTCATAGGGCCCCGGAGGGCGCCTCCGCGCGCCGATGTCGCCGTCTGCGTCCCAGTCAGAAGGACAGGTGTTTGGTCATCGCTGCCGAGTTGCGGACGGAGTGCCGCCTGGCGCTGTAGCCCCAGGTGACGGTTACCTCGGCCATGTTGCTGTATTTGGGGGGTGCGGCAGCGGGAAAGCTCCCGGGTTGCACCTAATAGAGGCATTTGGGGGCGCGGGAGGCGCCTGTCATCGGGCAGTCCCTGTTCATGCAGTCGGCGTGCCAAGTGACGGAGGTCCCGCGTCTGGTTGTCTCGGCGTTCAGTTCCCCGAAGGTGAGGGACTTTAGCCGATCTATCTCCGATTCGGAGAGGAAGAGCGCGACCGATATGCGGTCCTCCCTGGCGTTGCCTCTGGGGGCGTTGGACTGCATGTGGAGGACAGGGCTGTGGGCCTTGAAGGCTGGCCGCCGTTGCGGCCCACGTCCGCCAGGGCGAAGCCTTCCGTGGGGTTTTTACGGTCCCCGGACCGCCTATGGGGAGTGCGCTCGGTTCCGTCATGATGTTTCTCCCTTAGGCTATTTGGGACGGTCGGCATCATGATTTCGAGCCAGTCCGATCAGGCTCGATGACCAGGAAAAGTGGGGATGCGGCCGAGGGGAAGGGAGATGTCCGAGGGAAGGGGCGGTCGGGGGCGAAGGGAGGCGTGAACGACAGAAAAAGCCGTCCGAACTTGCATTCGGATAGATGAGATTCAACATTATTTTCAGTCCGTTTTTAGAGTGCGCCTCCCGAAAAACCGCCGGGGAATCCTCATGTCTGATTTTACCGCCGATTGCAGGATGGCGGGAAAAGGGCAAAAACGGCATCTCCCCGTACGGCGGAGGCCGCGCGGGGGGGGGACCGGGGCACCTTTCATGTATCTACAATACGGTACGGTACATGACGGTGACGATCGAATTGGGTTCGTTGACTCCCAAGCTCAACGACTCGTTGGTCTTGGCGTTCACGGAAACGATCACGCTCACCGGGATGCCGTCGTTGTTGTCGTACATATCTAAGGTGTCTAAGGAAGTGCCTACCCCGAAGAGTCCTTCTCTCTCGATGTTCACGACAGCGTTGGCCAACTCGCGGGACGAAGAGTTGTTGCAGGGCCCGAGCTTGAATATGATGTGAGGCTTAGGCTTTTCTGAGCTCGCGCCTGTGTTCCGGTACCTAAGGGAGTAATTGAAGTTGGCGGGCCTGTTCTTGGATTCGTCTACCAGGTTTCCCCGGGTGAGCTTTCTGTCCAGATCGCCGGGGGCGGTATTATCGGAGGAATTGTCCTTATTGGGGAAGCAGATGTAGAGCGGGTAGCGAGGCGAGGGGCTCATGCTCGCCCCGGAGGTGATGGAGTCGTCGATGGGCTCTGTCGATACTCTGATGGCTGTCACCGCGAGGAAGGTCGCCATGCTGGCCGTGGCGTCCGCCGAGTTGAAGGCCTCGCGCCCGAGCCTGTTGTTGGCGGTGATGTTCAGCTCAGTCCGGGTGTTGGAGAGAATGACCACGCCCATGATGGCCATGAGCACGAGGACGACGAGGGTGAAGGCCAGCACGAGCCCGCTCTTGACGCCGTCCAGGCGGGGCTCGCTGTCCGGTGAGAGTGTTCCTGCGGTCATGGTCATTGTATCCTCCGGCGCTAACAGGCAGTGCCCCGCAGGGCCCCTCCGCGCGCCGATGCCGCCGTCCGCGTCCGCGCCCGTCAGAAGGACAGGTTGGTCATCGCGGCCGAGTTGTGGACGGAGTGCCGCCCGGTGTTGTCGCGCCAGGAGACGGTCACTTCGGCCATGTTGCTGTATTTGGTGGGGTACAGCGGGAAGTACTTGAGCTGCACCTCGTAAGGGTACTGGGGGGCGCAGGAGGCGCCGGGAGTCGGGCAGATCCTGTTCATGCGGTCGACGTACCAGGTGACGGAAGTGCCTCGTTTGGTTATCTCGGCGTTCATTTCCTCGAAGGTCAGGGACTTGAGCCGCTCTATCTCCGACTCGGAGAGGAATGTGGCGACCGTCATGTGGTCCGACATGGTGTTGCTTCTGAGGGCGTTGGACTGCATGAGGAGGACGGCCAGGGCCCCGAAGGCTATGACCGCCATGGTGACAAGCACCTCCACCAGGGTGAAGCCTTCCCCCGGGGCTTTTGCGGGCCGCGGTCCGCCGGCGGGGCACGCGCTTGGGTCTGTCATGATGCTTCTCCCTAAGGGGTTGGGACGAGGTTGAGCTGCTCGCGGCGGGTGTTGACGCGGCCGGAGTCCGCGCCCAGGGTCAGGCGCCAGCCGGGCTTCACGGCCTCGGTCGATGTCCTGTGGTAGAAGAACAGGTCGAAGGGCCTGGGGTCGGAGTAGACCCGGCTGTCCGGCATGAAGATCGCGTAGCGCACCCCGAGCGGCGCGGCAGAGGCCCCGTCGTATTCCACCGAGCTCGCCCAGTTGGCCACCGTGACGTCGCTGTTGAAGGCGTGGCGGGTACCCGCCTCGGCCGCCCAGGAGGTGACGGATTCCAGCGTGTACACCGCCGCCTGCATCTCCACCCAGCAGGGCGTGGAGGCGCAGTTCAGGACGACGCGCACGGGCCTCTGGGCGGTGGCCGCGCGGAGCCTGGCCTTCTGCATGATCGCGTCGACCTGCTTCGCCTCGCCGGAGACCCTCTGGTTGGGCACCAGCCGCGACATGGCCGGGTAGCAGATAAGCGAAAGGATGCCAACGATCGCGATGACGACGAGTAGCTCTATGAGTGTGAAGCCCCGAGGGGCATGTCTGGGTGAGGCGCTCATATGTTGAAGTTCCTCAGGTATACGGTTTCGATCAGCACGTTCCTCTGGCGGTTATCGAAGTCGGTCCCGGCCTTGCGGTTGAAGAGCGCCGGGCGCGAGTGGGTCAGGGGGCCGTTCCCGTAAGGGGAACGGGCCGTCAGGCCCACGGAGACCGCCTTCACCCTGCGGTTGTTGAGGGCGTTCGAGCTGATGGTCGGATCGTCCGTGATTATGCCGCACTCATCGTCCGGATCGGCCGGGGGGTAGGAGAAGCATGCGGGCTTGTTGTCGAAGTGGTAGTAGACCTGGAGGTCCTCGATGTTGCTCGCGACGATGGCGGAGGTCCCGGCCGAGTCGTCGTAGCTGTCGCGGGACGTGTCGTGGTAGGCGGCCATCAGCGTGTTGTTCACGGTGTCCACGTAGTAGGTGACGATGCCGATGTCCCGGAAGTTGTAGACATAGGAGCCAACCACGGGGAAGTCCGTCGGCGCGAAGCTGCCGGACGGGGCGGTGAAGCGCCCTCCGGAGACGATCGGTATCTCGTCGGTGCTGCCGCCGGAAAAGGAGATCGTGCCGGTCTGGAGGACGACCCCCTTGGTTCCGGAGCCGATGGCGATGATGTCGCCGGACTTGAGCGCCTCCTGAAGGATCGGGGCGTCCAGGGTGAGCGTGTTGCCGCTTACGGACTTAACCCTGGCGAGAGGGTTGCCCGACTCGACCTCGGAGCGGAAAATCGTGAGGGTGTCGGGGTAGTCCGCCCCGCCGTCCACCCCGAAGATGGCCCTCACGCCGAAATCATCGGGGTTGGAGCCGACGACGTCGGAGTTCCTGAACCAGCCCGAGTCGGAGACCATCTGGGTGGGCGGGTTGCCGCCGGACTTGACCTTCTCGAGCGATGGGGTCCAGGCCTGCATGAGCTTCAGATCCGGGCCCAGAAGCGAGAAGCCGTTGCCCGCCATGCGGACGTCCCGGCCTATCGTGTAGAGGGCCACCCGGAGGTTCTGGTACTGCTGGAGGTAGGCGTCCTCGCGCAGGTACGCGCTCGCGTTCAGGCGGTAGATGGAGAAGGCCACCCCGGCCACGATGAGCGAGATGACCATGACCAGCAACAGCTCTACCAGGGTGATGCCGGGCCGTGTCCCGGCCCAAAGGGGCCGAGGGGCCTCGGTATGTATATCGCGGTTCTCGGTCACGGCCGCTGTCCTCGTGGGGGTCCGGGACCCCGTGGTATGGGTGTCTTATTCTTCGGGGCGGGGTTCCGGGACCCCTCGGCATGGGTGTCTTATTCTTCGGGGCGGGGTACCGGGGCCCCTCGGCATGGGTGTCTTATTCTTCGGGGCGGGGTACCGGGGCCTCGTCCCCGTCCTCTTCGAAGTCCGCCACCTCATCGTTCTGGGGCTCGCCCTCGACGGGAGGGGCCGCGCCGGCCGGCTGTGGCAGGGGGAGTTCCACGGTCTGGTCGCGGCCCCGGACCTTGATCTTGGCCGAGCGGAGGTCCCAGCTGACCTCTATTGTGGCCGGGGTGTCCAGGGGGTTGAGGCACTCGGCCTCGAGGGTGAAGCCGTCGGAGGTCCTGGGCGACCAGAGCGTGAGGGCGGTTATGTCCTGGCAGAGGTCGGGGGCCAGGATAGGGGTGTAGTACTTGTAGAAGCGGGACTCGCTCCCCCGGTAGTCGATGTGGCGCTCGATGTGCCTGAGCCGCAGGAGATCCCTGCGGATGGCCATGAGGTCTGAGAGAAGCAGGTCCCTGCCGTAGTCCGGCGGGGGCGAGGTCTCGACCGGCATTGGCGGCGGCGGCGGCGCGCCTGACGAATGGAAGACCCACGCCAGGGCGCCCAGGAGGCCCGCCACCAGGATGGCGGTGAGCCCCAGGAAAATCCAGGTCCTTTTGGGGACCTCGGGGACGACGGGCAGGGCGTCCAAGACCTGCCCCAGATCCGCCTCGCGGCGGCCTCCCATCTTGTCCAGGTCAAGGCGACTCAGGATGTCCTCGACCTGCTTGCGATGCCCGGGCTTTGGCCCGCGGTCCTGGGGGGCGGAGGCCATCCCCAGCTCGCCGTCCAGGTCCGGCCTCTGGGGCCGGAAACGCTCCCCGCACTTGGGGCACTTTACCCAGACGTCCTTACCCCCCTCGAGATAGCTGTCCGGCATGCGGAGCTTGGACATGCAACCGGGGCAGTGGAGAATCATTGCGGCTCGCGGCGGCCTTCGGCCCTTCGGCGGGGCCCGCCGCGATGCGGGCCTTGGGGCCGCAGGCCTCGAGGCGGTTAGGATTAGGGGGTCACGGAACTTCCCCGACACGGGCAACGCCTTTTCCGGTCGGAGAAGGGGCCCGGTGGGCGCGTTTCGGAGGCTGCGGACGCAAGTCCACTAACCTAATCTATAAACCATCGACCGCGGGCAGTCAAGACGCCGGGCCGTTCGGCAGAGGCGTCCGTCCGGTCGCCCAGTCCCGGGCGGCACCGGACGCGTTTGAAGTTTTGGTGAACCGGATCTACCCCTTCGAATTACAGGGCGGCTCCATGGGGGCCGGGACCGGGCACGGGGGCAGTTGCCGTCGGACTGGAAAACGCGTGAGGGTTAGGGGTTTCGGGATGTCGCGGCGCCCGGAGTGGTCGGCCGCGGCGCCGGGCTTCCGCCGGAAGCCGTTCGGGGGAATTTCAAGCAAGTTTCATGCCTCTGTTGCTAAAGTTTGAAATTTGCAGAAAAACGGGGATTGACCTCCCAAGGCGCCGTTTCAGGGTTCGGACCGCGCAGCGGGCGGGAGGCCCGAAACATTATGGGTTGCCGGAACGGATTGCCGGGTCATGCGGTCGGCAATCGATTATGGTTCGCCCCGATTCGCGCGAGCTCAAAATTGGCAAGCCGTGAGCATTTGGCGTGTCAGCGGGCAGCCGTTCCCTGCAGGACCGTTATAGTCGAGCGGCTTCATATGTCCTGAACAATCATGAACCGATAGTCTTGAGGATTACAACATCGAAAGGCGCATCATATCATGGTGCGGAGAAGTCGTTTCATGCGGCGGGTTGTCGGCAATCGACATGGTGGACCCTTCCGAGGCATCACATAGCGTATATCGTGAAACGTTTTCGTGGGTAACTCGGCCCCGGGCACCCATCATAAATGTGATGCCCCCGAAGCTTCCACGCGCCTGGGTAGTGATGATCAGCATGCTCGTGTCACGCGTGTCCCCGGCAGGGAGTCCCGGGCAGGCGGATCGGGCGGACAGGCCGACGCGGGCTCCTTGCTGGCTCCTGGGAGTTGCAGGCACGACGTCATCCCGTCGGGGTTCCTAAACCGGCCCGGTAGGGCTCGGGATCTCGGGTGCCCGCAGGGCGGGCGCGGTCATTCGGCTGCCTGTCGCGGCCTATACCGGAGGCTCAAGCGTCGGTGCCGTCTCGGCATCGGAAGCGAGATTGCCATCGCGAGGGAACGGGCTCGGGTCGAAGTTCGTTTTGGTGACGGCGATCCAGCAAGGAGGTGGGCAAGGTTCGTTGGCCGCTCTGGCTGCCGATGTCGGCCGGTGCCGGAAGACGCGACGGGCAGTCTCCGGAAACGAGGCGGACATGGGGAGTGTGTGCGGATTGATGCGGAAAGCCCGCCACGGGGGCGACTCCCTGATCGGCAGTCAGGATTTGCGGTTGGGCAGGTTTTGGCTGGGAAGCTGGCTAAGGGACCCCGTGGTTTTCCCGGTGGAAGGCACGATGATTGCGGGGGGGGGGGGGGGGGTGGGGGTGTGCCGGG
>JAISFS010000284.1 GCA_031263485.1 Deltaproteobacteria bacterium
CCCCGGCGGGGGTGGTGTGCGGTGCCGGAAAACCGGTCGGTTTCCCCGGCGGGGCGGTGTGCGGTGCCGGAAAACCGGCCGGTTTCCCCGGCGGGGGAGGTGTGCGGTGCCGGAAAACCGGCCGGTTTCCCCGGCGGGGGAGGTGTGCGGTGCCGGAAAACCGGCCGGTTTCCCTGGCGGGGACGTTCCGGGCTGCCCCGGCGGAGCTTCCGGTACTGCGGGCGGTCTCCGGTCCCGGTTGGGGCGGGGGAGACCGGACGGAACCGGTTTCGCGACCGGACGGTGCCCCGGTGGCTTTCGGAGCCTGCTTCGGGGGGGAGGGGGAGAAGCGGGTCTCCCGCCGGTCTTTCCGGGCTCCCGGCAGGCAGTTCCGGCAAGCCGGGAGCTTGACGTCGCAGGGCACTTCTCCGAAAATGGACCGGAGGCGTCCGGGGACGCCCGGTCGCCGGCCGTCAGGCCGCCGCCCCGTCGGCGGCTTGCTTTTCCTCCGGTCACGCCCGCCCGAAGGGCGTTTCCGGCAGGGGGGGAAGGCGGGGACGGCTTCCCGCAGGACCATTCCGCCGAAGGCGGCCCGTGGTGCGGTTCCGGAAGGTCCCGAAGCTCTGCGGATCCGCTCCTCCCGGAGGCTCCCCGCTTCAGTCCCCGCCCGGAATCCCGCGCTCCCCGCACCGTCCTGCCCCGCATCCCGTTTCGCCGCCGGCCTCGGGCCGACCGGTACCGGGGGGTGCGCGTCCGTTTCCTGCATGCCTCTGCTCTTCCGGGGGGGGCGTGCCCCCCGTTCCCCCGGGAAGGGACACGGGGCGGTCCAGAAGGGTCTTTTGCCAGCACCTCAACGTCTCCGAAGTTCTGGTTAAAGGCCTCGGGCCCCCCGTCCCCCCGCCGCGGGCCGGCTTCCCGCCCGCCGGGAGTCCTGCCCGGCGCTTCGGCGCCGTTTCTGCCCGATCCCCCGTCCGACAGCCGGGGGGCCGGGAGCGAGGCCTCAATGTCCCCTCCGCCATGCGGCAGCGAGTACTGCCGCCCGCCAGACGCCGCCGTTCCCCCCTCCGTCCACGCTCCTGACCGGGGCGGCTCTTCCGGCATGCCGCCTTCGGAGACCTCCGTGTCCCTCGTGCCGCTCTCGCTCTCCGACCGCGAAGTATTCAAGGCTGCGGAGGGGAGAAGGCCGCTGGTCGGCTCCGATGCCTCCTTCACCAACATGTTGATTTGGCAGAACTACTACCGCTACGTCTGGGGGATCCTTGAGTCCGGGGCGCTGTGCGTGATGGCCAGGCCCGCCGACGGGCCCCCCTTCTCGCTGGCGCCCGCGGGCGCGGACGATGCGGGGGACTGGGACGCCGCCGCATCGCTGATGGCCTCCGTTGGCGAGGAGCCCCTCTTCTCCAGGATCCCGGAGCGGGAGGCGGAGTTCATAAGGGCCGAGCGACCCGGCTGGGAGGTGGAGGCCGACCGCGCCAACGACGACTACGTCTACGATGCGGAGAAGCTCCGGACGCTCTCCGGGCGCTCGATGCACCAGAAGAAGAATCACTACAACCATTTCATACAGAACTTCCGCGCCGAGTTCCTCCCCATCACGCGGGATCTCTTCCCCGAGCTGAAGCGCGTGGAGGACAAGTGGCTCACGCTGAAGACCGAGAAGGAGGGCGAGGGGGCGGCCACTCATCTCGCCATGGAGCGGGAGGCCATCCACGCGATTCTCGAGAACTTCGAGGCCCTCGGCCAGAAGGGCCTGGCCGTGACCATCGACGGCAGGATCGAGGCCTTTACGGTGGGCGAGATGCTCTCCCCAGACACCCTCCTGGTCCACGTGGAGAAGGGCAACCCGGAGATCAGGGGGATCTACGTGGCGCTGTGCTCTCACTTCGTCAGGCAGATCTACCCCGAAGTGCAGTTCGTGAACCGGGAGCAGGACCTGGGTCTGCCGGGGCTCAGGCGCTCAAAGGAGTCCCTGAAACCCCACCACTTCGTGAGGAAGTTCACGGTGAGGCCCCGCTGAGCTCCGGGCGGCGGAGCCGCCGGTCCCTCTGCCGGACCGCACCGGACGGCCGTTTTCGCGCGGGGGCGACGGGATCCCGGTCCTGGACGGGGGGATTACGGTAGCGAAACGTCCGGCCCGGTTCCGTCCGGTCTTCGCCTCGCCGGGGGTGCCGTCAGGAGCCCCCGCACTCCCCGGTGCGGGACGCGGCGCGGCCGGCGAGGAGACAAGTCAGGAGGGTCGCCCGGCGGGGGGAGACATGTCAGGAGGGTTGCCCGGCGGGTGTGCCGAATGGCGGCCTTGCGGACGAGGGAGGCCGCGCCGTGCAGCATCTGCGGGATCCGGCCGACGGAGGGAGGGATCCGGCCGGCGTAGGGGAGGGGCAGCGGAAGCCGCAGACCCGCTTTCCGGGAAAGGGAACCCGGCGGACCGGCGGCGCCTGCCAGATGTCCGGGGCAGGTTCGCTCCGGCACGGGGGGGAGCCTGGCGCCGGAGAGTCGCGCGTCCGGGCTTCCGGAGCCCGAAACGGCGTGAAGGCCGGGCTGGCAGTGATATTTTTGCGATAACCTGAGCGTTCTGCTAAAATCAGCCCGGTTCCGTCCCTATCCCCATTACACCTCTGACCGACCCCGCGTTATCCGGAGATGCTTTTTCCGCAGATGCCAGCGCCACGATTCAAATCAGGGGCACAACGCCCGAGGACATCATCCTGCGGGGCGGTCGGGTTCCTCCGCTGCTTCCCGGCTCTGGCCATGGCGTCCGTCATGGTCCTCGCGACCGCCTGCTCTCCCGTCTCCGACGAGGAGATGGAGCGCCTGAGGGGGGAGACCGAGGCGCTGGCCGCCGAGCTCACGAGGCTCAAGGGCGAGTCCGAGCTTCTGGACAGGGCTCTCACCAACGCCTACCGGGAGAAGGACCGGGTGGTCGACCGCCTGAACGTCCTGAGCGGCGACGGGCCGGTGGACCTGGCTGCCCTCGATGCGGCCGAGGCGGCATCCCAGAGCGGGGGCGCGCCCCCGGGCGAGGGCCAGCCGGACTCCGTTGCCCAGGCGGCACCGGCGGCGGGAGAGGGGGCGGGCGCCCCCGCAGTCCCGGCCGGGACCAGGTCCTACGTGACGCGGGGGGGCGACACCCTCTCGCACATAGCCAGGGCCAACGGCACGACCGTCCAGGCCATAGTGGCCCTGAACCCGAAGATCGCGAACCGGCCCGGCCAGATGGTATGGGAGGGGGAAGCGATACTGCTCCCCGAGTGACGGCCCGCTCCGTCGCCCCGCGCGAGATGTTATGGAAAGCCGCAGCGATTTCAGGAAGATTCGCCGGATAACGGTCAAGATCGGTTCCAGGATAATCTGCAACGACCAGGGCCTCGCCTACGACAGGCTGAGGGCGCTCTCCGGCCAGGTGGATCTCCTGAGGCGCCGGGGCATGGAGGTCATACTGGTCTCGTCCGGGGCCGTGGCCGCGGGCAGGCGGAAGCTCAAGAGCCCTCCCGGGCCCATGACCATAGAGCGCAAGCAGGCCTTCGCCGCGGCTGGCCAGGTGGCGCTCATGACGGCCTGGGAGAAGGCGCTTTCCGCCCACGATCTCAGGGCCGCGCAGATTCTCCTGACGGCGGACGATCTGGCGGACCGCCACCGCTTCATCCACGCGAAAAACACGCTGTTCACGCTCATCGAGATGAAGGCGGTCCCCGTCATAAACGAAAACGACACGGTCGCCCTGGACGAGCTGAAGTTCGGGGACAACGACACCCTGGGCTCCCTCGTGGCGTCCCTGGCCGAGAGCGACCTCTTCGTGAACCTTTCCGACATAGACGGCCTGTACGACCGCGATCCCAAAGACGGCTCCGGTCCGCCCCTGATCCATGTGGTCGAGAAGGTCGGCCCCGCGGTCATCGCCAAGGCAGGGAAGCGGGAGGGCTCCCCCGACGGCACCGGCGGCATGTACACGAAGGTCAGGGCTGCGGGACGGCTCTCCGAACGGGGTATGGCGAGCGTGATCGCGAACGGGCTCACGCGGGACGTGCTCCCCCGGCTCATGGACGGCGAGGAGCTCGGGACCTTCTTCAAGCCCGTTTCGAAGCCCCGGGGAGCCAGGAAGCACTGGCTGGCTTTCGCTGCCCGCCCCAAGGGCAGGGTCATGGTGGACGCTGGAGCGGCCAAGGCCCTGGTGGACAACGGCAAGAGCCTTCTCCCCAAGGGCGTCAGGGATTTCGAGGGACTCTTTGCCGCCGGGGACGCGGTGACCATCTTGGCTTCCGATGACGGCTCCGAGCTGGGGGTGGGGCTCGTGAACTACACAAGCCCGGAACTCAAGAGCATCATGGGCCGCGCGAGCCAGGAGATTCAGGAGATTCTGGGGTTCTGCCACTCGGAGGAGGTAATCCACCGCGACAACCTCGTCATCTTCGAGAAGGCGGCGATGAAGTCCTGATTGTCTTCCGTCCGTCTTGTCCTGCGGAAGTTGCCGGAAAATCTGCGGGAAATTGCCGGACTGCGGGAACCGCAAGGGACGTGTGTTCCGGAAAACAGGCCGTCAGGAATAAGGCTTCCCCGAAAAGATGAAGTATTGATTCCGCTGCGAAAACTCATCCCTCCTCAAATGAGAGGGTGAACTCTATTCGCCCTCGGCATCGAAATCACCTGTATTTATGCCAAATCCTCGTCATTTCGTGTAACCATTACCTAACCACTTTGGCCTCTGAAAGGTCAAGTGAGGGGTTTTCGCAGTGGAATCAAGTATTCCTCGGAAAGATGAAGTATTCCCCGAAAAGATGAGGGATTCCCCGAATCGCTGAATTTTTCGTTATCCTTCCCGAGGCGGTAACCGTTATCAGCAGGCTGTCCCTGGCAGATGGAACGGCTATCGGGACGGTTGGGGCTTGGATTGGGTCTTGACGGCCTCAACTGCCTTCCCCTTAGACATGATGGGGAATATGCCGTATGAGCATACAGTCATCCGTGGTGCCCGAAAATTGTTGTTGCTCAGTCACCAACCCCAAATATCTGGTATGTTTTAATTTATTCACTGTCTCCCAGAGCCCTCAGACTGGGGGACGCAAACTGTCCCGTGTAGCCTCGCTTGCTTATTACGGTTCCTTAATAAATGATGAAAAACATGTCGGATATCTTAAATATGCATTTCATAACCAAACACCACGCTCTTCATGTTGCCACTTCATAATTCCCATCAGTTATCTGTACAGTTGTTTTGTGATTTTCATATCTATTTTTGACTTTCGCATAAAACAAATTTTAAAAATTTGTCTTACCAGATAATACAATCAACATATTGATTCTACTGCGAAAACCCCCATCCCTCACATTCTGGCGGTTTTAGAGGCCAGATATCCTGGGAAAGGGAAGTAGGTCTGGACAAGGATTTTACTTAAACGCTAGGGATGTCAATGCTTCGACCACATAGCGTTTTCCTAGCCTTTCGAGGGTAGAGTAGTATATTACAGTTTGATCAACATATTTAATTTTTTTGAATATATAATCCAGCTTATCACCATCAGTTGGGTTGTTGTTCATGTATTGGGGAGAAACATTCGTCAATAGCCTGAAGTCACAATTCAGAATTCGGACTTGTTCCCGAAAGCTTCCGTTATCAGGAGTGACATACCCCGAGCTTAAGCCCAGGGTATGTCACAGGTTTACGAAAGCCTATGCCCGCGATTTACTGTTAATGGATCGGATGTTGTCCGTGATGGAAGACAAGGGGGCTTTTAAGGCGATGGGATGACGCCGCTGTAATAAGTCGCCGGGAGATTTCTGACGGGGAAATGGATGAGTCGGCGGCGACCTAAAATGGTGATTGGTCAGTTGCAACCCACAATATCCAGTACGCTTTCACTTATTCTCGGCCTCCCGGAACCCTCACGCCGGGTGACGCAAACGGTCCCGTATGTATCACCGACTTATTGCGGTTCCGTCATGGGATGGCTTCCGTGAGTCTGCGGCGCGGCGACTTCGGAATTCGCGGCCCTTGTCGCCGATGCTGTATCCGGCCTGCTCCGGACGAGTCCTGGAAACTGTTCGGATGACATCATTTCCGGACCGACGGGACATTGCGTCCGGAAAGGCTTCTGCTGAAGCCCGTTCGGCCAGGTATGTGCCGGAAGGCCTGGTACCAACCTCATTGTGCGGCATATTGTCAGAAGAACACTGCCGCAAGCGGGGGTGCCCTTCTGAAGGTACAGGATGACGATAGCGGCGATGACGATAGCGGCGATGACGATAGCGGCGATGACGATAGCGGCGATGACGATGGCGATGAGGACGATGGCGATGAGGACGATGGCGATGAGGACGATGGCGATGAGGACGATGGCGATGGCGGCGATGTCGAAGGTGACGATGGGGGATCTTGGGAAAGACTGCCACAGGGGGGACAGGTCGGCACGGCGGAGAGACCCGCTCCCGTCCGTGTGTGCCGGAGGGTCAGCAGTGCCGGAGCGCCGAGAGCGACCGGTTCGGAGCATCCGGGAGCGCCCGGTTCGGAGCATCCGGGAACGCCCGGTCCGGAGCATCCGGGAAATTGGCCCCCTGAAGAGGCGGCTTCCAGGCGGGCTTTCGGGGCTGGGCGGGCGGAGGGGAGCGATGTGGGGAAGCCTGTAGTCCGTATCGCGGCGGCCGTCGGGTCGGGAGCATTTCCGGGGCGGAACCGGGGCTCGGCTCAGGAGCGGAAGCAGGAGGTGGGGGAGCGGGCCCGGCTGGGGCAGAAGAGGTTGCCTGCGGCTGAGGCGTCCCCGCCGGGGTTTCGTGAAAGGCCCGGAGCTGCCTTCCGCCATGGAAAGGATCCGGTCCCCTCCCGGTCGAACTCCCGGCGGCGGGCCGCTGCAGGGCAGGGGAGGCGGCGGAAGGGCAGCGGCCGGCACTGCCGGAGAGGGAAAAGCATTCACACATGCGGCTTATCGCGTTCAGTGATGCGGGCGTTGACTTTCAGACGAGGCTAAATTATCTTTTAAGATGAATCCGTCAGCCGCAGCTACCGTTTCCCCCCCGTTGCCGTCCATGGCCGCCGCCCTGCCCCGGGGCATGTTCCCGGACGTCAGGGAAGCCTTCCCCGGCCTCCGTGCCCTGAATTTCCGCCCGCCGCCGACCGCCCGAGGCCGCCCGTCCGCCCTCCCTTATCCCCGGCACCCCTTGCCGGGCCCGACATGGCCCCGATCCTTCCGCCCGCAACACGTGCCCTGCCAGGCCTCTCCGCCCTCGTGGCCCGCGACAGGGCTTTTTCCCACGTTTGGCCTTTCAATGTCTTATTCCAAGCAGATTCCACGAAGGCGCCGCGCCTGCTCCGCTCCGCCGGCCGAGCCGTTGCCGGGACGGACGCGCGGCCCGGCGACCCGCCACGCAGCGGCTATGGCACCGTGCTCCGCTCTGGCCCTGGCCCTGGCGCTGTCTCTCGGACTTTTCCTCGACTGGGCGGTAAGCCCCGCCGCCTGCGCGCTGGAGAAAATCATCGACCCGGCTCCGGGGCAGGGGGACGTGCGGCAGGGAGGAACACCGGAAGGCAGGCCCGCTTACCTGGACGTCCGGGGCATCACCCGGGAGGAGATCGACGCGATCGAGCGGGTCAAGGCCGAGCGCGGGTCCTTCGTGTTCGCGAACGAGCAGACGACCGAGATGTTCAGGACCGTCGACGGGAGGATCGGCGGCGCCGGGGCGCTCATGTGCGGGTGGCTCACCGGCTTCTTCGGGATAAGCTTCGAGCCCTCCATCATGAGCTGGGAGGAGGTGGTGAGGGGCCTGGACGAAGGCTCGGTTGACTTCACGGCCGAGATGACCCCAACACCTGAGAGGCGGAAGAGCTACTTCATGACCTCGGCCATTTCGGAGAGGCCCATCCAGTACATGAGGCTCCCCGGCGCGAGGCCCATCTCCGAAATCCTGGCGACCAGGGCGGTCCGCCTCGCGTACCTCCAGGGCTCGGTGAACTTCCCCGAGGCCAGGGGGTCGGTGGCAAGGCCCTACGTGGCCAGGGGGGTGCGGGACGTGGAGGGGGCCTGGAGGCTTCTCCGGAGCGGGGAGGTGGACGCCTACGTGGCCGAGGCCCCGGCGCTGGCGGCCTTCGAGCCCTTCGGCGAGCTCACGGGCGAGAGCATCCTGCCCATGGTCACGAGCGAGGTGGCGATCACGACCGGGCGGCCCGAGCTCGCGGCCTTCATCTCGGTCATCCAGAAGTTCCTGGACGAGAAGGGCAGGGCCCCCTTCCAGGAGATATACCGGAAAGGCGTCCGGGACTACGTCCGCGCCCGCTTCCTCATGTCCCTTTCCCGTTCCGAACTCGAATGGGTCATGGCGAGGATCGAGGGTGGTATGCCCGTCTTCGCGGGGCTGGAGTACGACAACTACCCCATGTGCTTCTGGAACGAGAGGGAGGGGGAGTTCCAGGGTGTGGCGGTGGACATTCTCCGCGAGATTTCGTCCCTGACGGGCCTGGAGATACTTGGCGGCCACGACCGCCCCGTTCCCTGGGCCGAGTCGCTCCGTTCCCTGGAGAGCGGGGAGATATCGATACTGAGCGAGCTCGTGAGGACCCCCGAGCGAGCGGGCCGGTTCCTGTGGACCGATACTCCGTACATGTCCGACCGCTACGCGTTCCTCTCGCTTTCGGGATTCCCGGAGGTGGGCATAGGGGACGTGCCGGAGCTCAAGGTGGGCCTCAGTTCCGGAACGGCCGTCACGGAACTCTTCTGGAGCTGGTTTCCGGGGCACAGGCGGACCGTCACGTACTCCGACAACATAGAGCCTTTCGGAGGCCTTGAGCGCGAGGAGGTGGATCTCGTCATGGGGACGCGCAACGAGCTCCTCGCCATGACCAACTACCTGGAGCGACCCTACTTCAAGGTCAACTTCACCGTGGACGAAAGGAGCTACGACTCCTACTTCGGCGTCAGCCCGCATGAGCACCAGCTGAGATCCGTGCTTTCCAAGGCCCAGAGGCTGGTGGACACCGAAGAGATAGCTTCCAGGTGGCGCACCAGGGTTTTCGACTACAAGGGTGCCCTGGCCAGGGCGAGGATGCCCTTCATGGCTTCCGGCCTTGCCCTGCTCGCCGTGGTGCTCGTCCTGGTCGCCGTCCTCTTCCTCAGATCCAGGAGATCCGGCCGCGCCCTGGAGGAGGCGGTGGCGGCCCGCACGGAGGAGCTCACCCGCCAGATAGCCATTACCGAAAAGGCGTCCCAGGCCAAGAGCGAGTTCCTGGCACGCACCAGCCACGAGATCCGTACCCCCATGAACGCGATAATCGGCTTCTCGGAACTTGCCAGGCGCGAGCACGGCGGCGCCAAGTCGCTGGAATACATAGACGGGATAAGGAGCGCGGGCGCGAACCTTCTGACCATCATAAACGACATCCTGGACTTCTCGAAAATCGAGTCCGGGAGCCTCCAGCTGGTCCCGACCGCATACAGGACCTTCTCGCTCCTGAACGATACCGTCACCCTGATACGCGTGCGCATGGGCGAGATGCCCGTGAGGCTGAAACTGGAAATCTCCCCGGATCTCCCGGCGTCGCTCATCGGCGATTCCGGGCGCGTGCGGCAGATTCTTCTGAATCTTCTGACGAACGCCGTCAAATACACCCATCGCGGACACATACGCCTCACCGTCTCCCACGAGCGAACGGGAGAGGACGAGATAAGGCTGGCCGTCGAGATCCGCGACACGGGAGTGGGCATCCGCGGGGAGGATCTGGAGAAGCTGTTCGGCGAGTTCACGCGCCTGGACGAGAAGCGCAACAGCGGCGTCGAGGGCACGGGCCTTGGGCTCGCCATCACCAGGAGGCTCTGCCGCGCCATGGGCGGGGACGTCGAGGCATTTTCCGTCTACGGCCAGGGGTCGACCTTCAGCGCCCGGGTGATCCAGAAGGTTTCGGACTGGACGGCCATGGGTCCCCTGTCCGAGGAGCACGGCGAGGTGCCCGAGCCCCACCGCGCGACGTTCACGGCCCCGGGGGCCGAGGTGCTGGTCGTGGACGACTACGCGTCCAACCTGATGGTGGCCGAGGGCCTCCTCCTCCCCTACGGCATGCGCCTCTCCTTCGCCTCGGGCGGCCTGGAGGCGGTGGGGCTGGCGCGCGAAAACCTGTTCGATCTCATCCTCATGGACCACATGATGCCCGAGATGGACGGGGTCGAGGCCATGAAGGCGATAAGGGAGCTCCCGTGCGGCAGGGGAATCCCCATCGCGGCCCTCACCGCCAACGCGGTGAGCGGCATGCGCGAGAGCTATCTCGCGGAGGGCTTCGACGACTACCTGACGAAACCTATCGACCCTTCCAGCCTGGAGCGTCTGCTCGTCCGATGGATCCCCCTCGAGAGGCGCAGGGGAGGCCCCTCCGGCGCTGCCTCCGGAAGGAAACGGGCAGCGTCCGGGAGCGCGGGAGCGGCCAAGGCCGCCGCGTCGCCTGCGGCCGCCGCACGGCAGGGCTCAGGGGGTTCGGGTCCGGGACTGCCTGCCGGGGGATCGGGTCAGGAAGCGCCCGGCGCCGGGGGATCCGGCTCCGCCGGAGCCGGAGGGGGAGGCGCCTCCGCGGAGGCAGCGGCGCGCCGCGGGGCCCCGCCGGCCCGAGCATGGAACCCCGGAGTCCCGGTTCTCGAGGGGGTCGACGTCGGCCTCGGCTCCTCCCGGGCAGGGGGCTCGGCCAGGTACATGCGTCTCCTGGAGACCTTCCGGAAGGACGTCGAGGGATCCTATCCGGTCATAGCCGCCCCCCCGGACCTCGAATCCCTCGGGAGTTTCACCGTGACGGTCCATGCCCTGAAAGGCGCCTGCGCGAACATAGGCGCCGGGGCCCTTTCGGCCAGGGCGTCCGCCATGGAGGCGGCAGGCAGGGCGGGGGATCTGGAAACCGTGGTAAAGAGGCTCCCCGTCTTCAGGGAGGGCATCGAGAATCTCGTTTTGGATATCCGGGCGCTCTCCCCGACCGTCCCGAAGACTCCCGTGCCCTGGGCGGGGGACTATGCCGGGGCGGGCGGGGGCGACGGTACGGCAGGCTCCCTGAACAAGGCCGTGGGGGCGGCGGAGACAGCGGGAACGGCGGAAGGAGACGGGGACGGAGGCGGGGATGACCGGGACCTGCCGTCGTCGGCGGGAGCGAAGCGGCTTCCGGGACCTCTGGGCGGAGAGCTGAGGGCCCTGATCGCGGAACTGGCCGATGCCCTGAAGTCCCGCGACATCAGAAGGGTGGACGCGGAGCTCGGAAGACTCCGGGAGGCTGCGGGCGGGGCCGGGACCGGTCTAGACGCTGCCGTGGACGCCATAGCGGACGATATCCTGACCGGTGACTACGGAGACGCGCTCCAGGCGTTAGCCGCCCTGGAGGGGTGATCAGGCTGCATGAGGGCATGGCCGTAGCCGTCTCCCGTGTTGCGGGCGAGTTTGCGGAAGAACGTGTCCGCAAGGCTGAGCCAGCAAGCGGAAATCAGGCTGTAACGCGGTTTGGATGTGCGCGTGCCCGGCAAGCAGCTTGTCCGGCCCGTAGCGGAGGATGCAGTTGCCCAGAGTCAAATGAACTTCGAGCCCGTTTTCGGGACAGCACATTTCATGACTCTGCTTGCACAGGCAGTCTGAGAAATCCTGAAACTGGAACAGCCTCTTTCTCCGGTACATCATGGCTGTCGCCGTCAACAGGCTGATATCCGGCGAGGCGAACAGGGTGGATGTCCCGTTGCACTTGTTGATGTCGGTCCGTGAGTTGACAATTCTCCCGTTTCCGTACCGGAAGTGGCTGAGCTGGAGAGCGGGAGCATGAATGTCAATCTTCTTGATCCTCCTCAAACGTGAGAAATTCGTGCGACCTCTGGATGAGCTCTTCGGCGGGTAAGCTTCTGATCCTCACGTGGTTCCTGCCGCAAATGGCTACGGCTACTGCGTGAACTGGATTAGGATTGCGTGCGTAAGGTAGGAGGTATTCATTTTTTATGATCTGCTTGAAAGCGGCTTTGATGCAGGAATCGAGTTTTCTGCTGTCCTTGCCGGATATTACGGTTCCCGGCGGGGAATCGGAGACGACAGGGCTATCTGTTGACGTGTTGTCCGATTTCGTGTATTTCATTTCCGTCACCATGAAACCGTGTTCAGGAGAACTGATCACAAGATCGATAATCCCTTGAGCTATTTCACGTTCAGGCAGGGTTGTAAAATCGCACATCTTGAATATGGTCAACAAAAAGACGTGGTAAAACGGTTCCATTTCAAGATGCAAAGAGTACGGTATCACGGTCAGAAAAGATTGCAAAAGCTCCTCGGCTCGGGATAATTGCCCATGGCAGAAAACGGAGCAGAATTCTCTGCATCGTTCGAGTGTGAAATTGTCATTGTTTGTTGAAATGGACGGGATAACGCGGGTTTCAACAAAATTTCGAATGATAGCAACGCTGACTTCTTTGTTCGGAACAGCAAGATAAAGCTGGGACACCTCGTCTGACACCTGTCTTTTACGAACGGTAAGATAGCCTGCCTGTAACATCAGTGCTACCGGATCGGCGTTGCCAGCGTCCTGGATATCAACGTTGCCGCTGAATTGGGGCTGTCCTTTGAAAACTTTTGAGAAAATATCATCTCTGATATTCATTTGATTCAGGAAATTTATTGCCCCAGAACGAATCCAATAATTGTCGAAAATTTTATCGACAAGAAAATTTTGTAACGATAATGGGTTGAGTACGCGGTCCTCTCCGTTCCAGCTGTACCCATCGTAATGATCGGTGATCTTTTCCATGAGCGAGTCGCGGGTGAAGTCAGGGCCAAATTTTTTCACGTCTCGGAATTCAGCTAAAGTTGCAGCAAGATGCAGAGAATAGCATTTGCTGATTTCATCGCGAGTGAATCCGCATATTGTCGCAAAATTTGATTGAAAAGTGATATCCCTCAGATTGTTCATCGCCGAAAACACGGACAATTGGGCGAATTTGGTAATTCCGGTTATGAAAAC
Source organism: Deltaproteobacteria bacterium (assembly GCA_031263485.1). Taxonomy (GTDB): domain Bacteria; phylum Desulfobacterota; class Desulfarculia; order Adiutricales; family Adiutricaceae; genus JAIRZX01. Next base: position 12,920 of record JAISFS010000284.1, read on the forward strand.
ACGATCTATCATGTTTTCGCATGATTTCAACGCGTTGTAGAACCCGTGGAGTGTCTTTTTGGCAACCTCAAGACTGGCCGGATCAGTCAGGTTGTTGACTTTGGGCGCATCGTATTCATCGATCAGTACTATTATCTTTTTCCTATTCGCGACAAGCCCGTCTTCAGCGTGGATACTTTGGGTAATTATCGGGATATCAGCATAATTTCTGTTAAGAGCATCAATCGTTTGTGTAAGGCTGGAAGGCGAGTTTCCTTCCTCGATAGCAAATCCTCGGACTTTTGCAAAGCGACGAAGGGATATGGCAAGGCTTCGATCCAGCGAGGACGGGTCGTCTCCGAAAGCGTTCATGCTGATCCTCAGCACGTGCGAACGGGGCCACTCGGCGTCCCCGCGTAGCCTGTCTATCGCGAGTCCGGAAAAACTCAAAATCCCAAAAAAGTATAGCTAGGTCTGTTCTTTCTACCAGTTGAGAATTTACATGGTTTAGTGTCGAACCCTGCATAAAAGGTTATACCATAGCCATTACCATAGGAATAGGTGATTTTCGTCTTGTCTCCCACTCGATGAAATAGATATAAAATCCCGGAAAAAAAAGGCTTGACACCAAGCTATAATATAGCTATAGTATCATTACTAGGAGAAGAAGGAGGAGTCTCCAAATGTCAAGCCTCACCTATCATCGGAAGCCAAATGACGTCACCTATGTCTATCGCCAGGAATCTTTCTGGGATAAGGTAAAAAAGTATTCCACTTCTCGTCAGATCTGCATCGGCAAATTAGGCAGCGATGGTGAGGTAATATATAACAAGCGTTTTAGTGCGCCGGAGGCCAGGGAAGCTCTGGAGAAAGAAGGGAGGGTATCCGAGTCGGTACTTTTAGG
>JAISFS010000305.1 GCA_031263485.1 Deltaproteobacteria bacterium
GACCGCCGAGGACGCGAAGGCTCACGTGGACGCGGAAATCGCAGAGGACGCGGAAATCGCTGAGGACGCGGAGACCGGCGGGGACGCGGTGATCGATGCAGGTGCCAAGCCGGACGACGGGGCGATGCCCGCCGCCGACGCCGTGACCGCCGAGGACGCTGAAACCGCTGAGGACACGGAGACCGGCGGGGACGCGGTGATCGATGCAGGCGCCAAGCCGGACGACGGGGCGATGCCCGCCGCCGACGCCGTGACCGCCGAGGACGCGAAGGCTCACGTGGACGCGGAAATCGCAGAGGGCGCTGAAACCTACGGGGACGCGGTGACCGATGCAGACCCCAAGCCGGAGGGGTCCGCGGCGCCGGACGCGGAAACGGAGCGGGAGGCGGACGAAAAGCCAGTCCGCGACGTCAGTCCCTTCAAACACCCCGAGCCATTCGAAGACTTCAAGCCCGAGGAGGATTCCGAACCCGTCCCCGAGGTTCGCCGCCCGCTCGGCTGCGAGCGGGGAGGCGTCGAGTGAGCACGACCGGGCTCTTCGGCCAAGTGCCCTTCCCGTGCTGGCGCTCGCGGCTGCTGTCCGGCCTTGCCGGCAGGCTTCTGACGCCCCCCGCGGGCCGCGCCGCCAACCGCCTCTACGTCTTCTTCGATCCCGCCGACCCGGCCTCCGGGATCTTCCTGAACGGGCTCTGCCCACGGCTCATGGACCGCTCCGGGATAGAGCAGTTCTGGGCTCCGGTGAGGCGCGCGCCCCGCGCCGGGGAGGGGGCCATGGCCTCCGTCGCGGGGCGGGGGGCATCCGGAGGCGCCGTCCGCCCGGAGGAAGGTCCGCCCGCCGGTCTCGGGCCATGGGAGTACATGGACTGGCCCGAGACGGCAGCCATCCGCGACTGCGACCCGCCTGGCCCGCCCGCCATCGCCAACTCCGTAGCCCTCGCCAGGCTCGCCGGCAGCCTGGAGGGACGAGGCCACCCCGTGCTCGTGTGGCTGGAGGAAGGGGAGCTGAAATGCCTCTTCGGTGTGACCAGGGCCTCGGCCCTAGCGCAACGCGTACCCGGAATGCGGCGCGGCCCTCTCCCCCCGCCGGGCGGGGATCCCGTACGGCGGCGGAATGCCCGCGTCCCCGCAAGGGCCCGCATGCCTCGCAAGTTCCCGGACGCCCGGGCCGGCGACGACGCCTATCTGGCCTGGAGGTTCCCGCAGATCCCCGATGCCGCCGCAGGGCCGTCGTTCCGGGAAGAGCCGCCGGCCGATGCGTAAGGCTCCCGCCGCGCGACCGCCCGCGCGACGGACGGCGCCGGAAAGGCAATCCCTGCCCAGCCGCGCGCGACGGACGGCGCCGGAAAGGCAATCCCTGCTCAGCCGTGCGCGACGGGCGGCGCCGAAAAGCCGCCTCGGCCCGGCCGCGCCGCCGATGCCGGCGCTACAGGATGGTTCGGCGGTATGCGGCCCGGCCCTCCGCCCGGCAACGACCCCAAGGAGTAATCAAATGACCCCCATTTCCCCCGCCTCACGCGCCGCCCCGGGCATTTTGGTGGCGGCGGCCCTCGCGGCGCTGGCCCTCGCTGCCCCTTCAGCGTTTCCCGCCCGATGGCCGGGCGCCCCGCCGGAGGCCCTGGCCGCCTCCGACTGCTCCGGGTCCCGCGAGGCCGCCGACAGGAGGATTGAGCGTGACAAGGAACGCGAGGCCGAAAGGCGCCGCACAAACTTCCCGGACGATGACCCGGAGTCGATCTTCCGGAAGTGCCTGGGGGGCATCCTGCGAGGGCCATCGCCGGCCGGCCTGCCGCCCCTCCCCGACATGGACGACGCCATCGAGGCGCTCTGCCGCGCCGCGAGGCGCGAGATGGGGAAGACGCTGGCCGTCCCCTCCCCCGCCTACGGACTTGCCCCCGACCGGGGCGCCAACACGACGCTCCCCTGGACGGGGACGCTGAACGAGGACATCTGGAATGCGCTCAGACAAGTCTACTGAAAGGTTCTACTCCCTCGGTGAAGGAGCGCGGCCGAAGCCGGGAAGCGGTCCGCACGAAGCCTCAGGCACTTCCCCCGGCGCGACGCTCCCGAACGCGACCTCGCTCATCGCCTCCGCCGCCGTGGACTTCGCCGCCGGGAACGCCGACTTCGCCGTCGCCTCCGCCGACTTCGCCGAGGCAGCCATCGACTACGCCTTCGCCACCGAGGACTTCAACTCCCGCCGCACTGACCGCGCCGCCACCACTGGCGAGTTGGACAAGCTCTTCGCTGACCTCGACAAGGCCTCCGCTGGCCGCGACGTGGATTTCTCCGGATACGAGGCCCACGCCGCTGACTACCTCAACGCCCACGTAGAATTCAGGAAGGCCTACGCGACCTTCACGAAGGCCAACGGCGCCTCCGCCAGAAACTACATCGCCTTCGTCGGCGGCATGAACGACGCCTGCAAAACCATCGATGACTACCTCAAAGCCACCGAAGACTACCTCAACGCGTTCGCTGACTCCGACGACGCCTCCGTTGGCGCCGGCCGCGCCACGGCCGTTTCCGAAGACGCCTCCGTTGGCGCCCGCCGCGCCACGGCTCCCGGCCCCGGGCGCCGAGGCTCCGAAGGAGGGGTGACGTTCGCGACGGCGCTCTGCGCCGTCGTGCTCGCGGCGGTCGCAGCGCTCATCCTCATCTTGCTGCTTATCGGGGCGTCGGAGGCGCGGGCGGAGCTGTCCCCGGTCACCTTCGGATGCCTCGAGGACTCCGTGGAAGCCTTCCGGGTGCCCCTCGCGATGATCCTGGTCGTCATGGACACCGAGAGCGGCAAGGTGGGACTCGCGAGCCAGAACGCCGACGGGAGCAGGGATCTGGGCCCCATGCAGGTGAACACCTTCTGGCTCCCCAGGCTCGAAGGCATGGGGGTGACCGAGGAGATGCTGCGCGACAACGGCTGTGTCAACGTGGCCGTCGCCGCCTGGATCCTGCGCGGCTGCCTGTCCGAGGGAAAGGGGCACCTGGACGCGCTCATGAGCTACCACTCCAGGAAGCCGCACCGGAGGGCAATCTACCTCAGGGCCGCCCTGGCAAGGGCCCCGCGCCTGGACGTGGAGAGGACCTTGGCCAGGGCCAACGGGACGACGCTCTCCTTACCCGCCAAAATTTCTCGGGTAACGGGCTTCCCGCCTACGGCAGAGAGACGCGCCGCAAAGCCGGCCAAGACCGGCGCCGCGCAGCCGGTGAAGACCGGCGCCGCGCAGCCGGTGAAGACCGGCGCCGCGAAGACGGTGAAGACCGGCGCCACGAAGACGGCCAAGACGGGGTCCGCGCAACCGGAGAAGACGGGCGCCCCGCAACCGGTGAAGACGGGCACCCCGCCTATTGTCGGGACGGGGAATCCGCTCGGGAAGACCGCGGCTTCGGTGCCGTGAACCGTGAATAGCATCGGCTCAAATCCTAACAAGGGCGGGGGCGGGCCAGGCGTCCTGGGAGCACTGGTCGCCGCCGCGGTGATCCTGCCTTTCGCCTGGACCCATGCGGAGCCGCGGGTGTCCGGCGCCGCGGTCTGGTTGGGATGGAAGGCCCTGGCGCCGCTGGACTTCCTTCAGGATGTGAAGGAGTTCAGGTACAGGATCGAGTTCGGCGGGGATCCTTTCGGCGAGCCCAGCCCATACGGGAATCCGGACGCTTTCGGCGAACCCGGCCCATACGGGAATCCGGACGCTTTCGGAGAGCCCGGACCATACGGGTACCCGGACCCCGATGGCACCGCAGCCAACGCCTACGCCGACGGCGCTTACGGCGAGCCCGGCCCCGCCGCGCGCCCCGTCCGTCCCGGCGCGGTCGAGGTCCTGCGCTTCGCGGGCGGCTACTACGGCTACCTGTTCCTGGCACTCTCCGCGCTGATGATCCTGACAATCCTCCGGCGCGACCCCGGCCGGGTCTACCGCAGGGAGCTGGACATGTGGGGCCTCCTTCAGAACAACGCGAAGGAGTTCCCGTGCCTGAAGCCCATCCTGAAGACGGGCCCCATCACCCGCCAGCCGGCGAACAGCGGCGCCTGGGCGCTCGCGAAATCGCCTCTGCTCTTCTGCGCGGAACAGGGCCTGCTGGTGGGCGAGTCCGACCGGACCTGGACTTACGAGGAGCTGGTGGACCCGGAGACCGGGCTGGGACTGCCCGGAAGCCCGGCGCTGAAGCCCGACGCCTGCAACCGCATGGACTTCGAGAGGGCCACGATACTCCTCGCGCCGCAACTGGGCGACGAGTTCTCGGGCGGGACGATCCTCGATCTCCCGGACTGGCAGGCCGCCCTGGCCGCGGCATTCCTCTGCCACATGCACGACAGGAAGCGCGAGTGCTACAGCATCCTGGACGAGCTCTCCGGGACCTGGAAGCCCGGGATCGGGGATTTCACGGCGGCGGCAGCCTGGCCGGAAATCGAGCGCTACGCGTCGCTGAAGTGCCCCGCCCTGGAGCTCCACCGCTCCTACGTGAACGTCTGGTTCACGGCGCTCCTGCGCGAGGCGCGACGCAAGGGCGCTCTCCCCTCCTCCCTCTGGATCTGGCTCAAGCCCACGGACCGCAGCCTCTTCTACGCCTTGAACCAGCTCGGCGGCCGCGTCGCCTGGATAGAGGCCGCGGCGGTCTGGAGCCACATGGCGATCGAGCGCCGGACCGGGACCGTCCAGCGGAATCCGTGCTTGGGAGACGCCCTGAAAGCCCTCGCGGCGACGTTGAGGCAGGAGGGCTGGATCCCCCCGCAGGGCCCGGACGGCTTCACGGAATACGGCTTCTTCCAGGTGCCGATCGAGCGCAGGGAGCCCCTTTCGCAGGAAGAACTCGAGGAAATGGCGTGGCGTACCGCCGCACCGCAGACGGACGGCGGACGCCAGGACCGCGGGAGGGCCGACGACCGGCCCGCGGGCCGCGACGCCTACGCGCGGGCTCGCGGGGCGCCGGGTTCCGGGCCGTACCCGGCCGATCCGGACGATCCGGACGAATTGTTCGGCCTCGGCACTTTCGACGACGCGGACCGTGCCATGTGGGCGCGCGACGCGGCCACCGGCTTAGCGGACGTGAACCGGCCGCGGGA
>JAISFS010000005.1 GCA_031263485.1 Deltaproteobacteria bacterium
CGCGTCCGCCAGGTCACTTGAGAACTCCCCGCGCATGGCGTAGAGGTCGTCCGCGAGGGCCATAGCCTGGGGGAGGTGCCTGAAGTCGTCGGGGAACTTCGCGAAGGAGAATTCCGGCCAGCCTGACTGCTTGAGCCCCAGGTTGTCCCCCGGGCCGCGGAGGGTCAGGTCCAGCTCCGCGAGCGCGTATCCGTCGGCCCCTGACTTCAGGGCCTCGAAGCGGCGGTTGGCGTTGTCCGACGGGACCCCGTGGGCCAGCAGGAGAAGCGCCCCGGCACCCCCGCCGCGGCCCAGGCGGCCCCGGAGCTGGTGGAGCTGGGCCAGGCCCATGTTCTCGGCGCCTTCGATGAGCATCACGTTCACCCCCGGGATGTCCACGCCCACCTCGACTATGGTCGTGGAGACGAGGCACTTGAGCCTCCCCTGGCGGAATTCCTCCATGACCTTGGAGCGGGAGAGCTGGTCCACGCGGCCATGCACGACGCCCGCGCTCAGATCCGGGGCCGCGGCCTCCAGGCGGCGACGCATCTCCTCGACGGAGGGTCCCCTGGAACCCCGTGAGCCGTCCGGGGCGTCCTCCGCGGCCCCGCCGTCCCGGGCCTCTTCGTCCGTGCCGTCGTCCGAAGCCTCGTCGTCGCCTATCCTGGGGGAGACCAGGAAACCCCGTTCCCCGGACCGCAGGAGCGTTGCGAAGCGGGCGTAGGCCTCCTCGGCCCGATCGGGGAGGTAGACCTCCACGTCCGGCTGGCGGCGGCCCGGCAGGGTGCCCGCGATGGAGACGACGTCCGTCTCGCCGTAGAAGGCGAGCGCTAGCGAACGCGGGATGGGCGTGGCGCTCATGCTTACGAGATCCGCGAGCGGGCTCTTCTCGCGCAAGGCCAGGCGCTGCTTCACGCCGAAGCGGTGCTGCTCGTCCACGACCGCGAGCGCCAGGTCCCGGAAAGCGAGCCTGGGAAAGAGGAGCGCCTGGGTGCCCACCGCTATGCGGATGTCGCCGGCCGCGAGCGCGCTTACGGTCTTCTTGCGCTTGGAGGCGGGGTTGGAGCCCGCGAAAAGCTCGATGCCCACGCCCAGGCGCTGGGCGTAAGGGAGCAGGAAGTCGAAGTGCTGTCGGGCCAGGAGATCCGTGGGCGCGACCAGCGCGGCCTGGCGGCCCAGCCCGGCCGTCCTGAACAGGAGGGCGGCGGCCACCGCGGTCTTGCCGCTTCCCACCTCCCCCTGGAGGAGCACGCTCGCGGGGGAGGGAAGCGAGATCATCCCCCTTATCTCGCCCAGGACCCTCCGTTGCTCGGGCGAGAGCTCGTAGGGGAGCATGGCCGTGAAGTCGTCCCCCAGATCCTTCGCGCCCTCGTGGGGCCTGGGGGCCGTGAGGGCACGCCTGCGGCCCTTCTCGCGGAGGGCCATGAGCCTCCAGAACACGAGTTCCATGACGGCCAGCGACCTGTAGGTCCTGGTGTCCCTGGCGGAACGGGGGATGCGTCCGCCCGGGGCCGCGGGGGGGCTGTGGAGGATGCGCACGAGCTCCACCGGGTCCTTCAGGCCGCGGCTCGCCGCGAACCCTGCGGGGAGCACGTCGGGAGCGTCCTTCATGGTCTTGAGGATGGTCTGGATCAGGACCTTGCGGAGTCCGGGCGTGAGCCGCTTCCAGGTGCCGTAGACCGGGAAGACGCCCAGGAGGTTATCCAGGCTGATCTGGGAGAGGTTCCAGAACTCCGGGTGCGAGAAGGTGGCGACGGCGCCGGAGGAGCGGCCGGCGCTCCAGTCGGTCTGGAAGGTCGGCGTCCCCAGGACGGCCAGACGGGTGCCGTCCCCCAGGTAGCGGCCGATGTAGGCCGTCCCCCGGAAGAACATGAGAAGACCCCTGGCCCCCAGCCCCGAGAGGTCCTCCACGGTGCAGCGGAGATATGTCCTCCCGGAGCGGGCCCGGCGTTCGGAGAGCCCCGTGGCGGTGCAGGTGAAGAAGATGCTCTCGCCGTTTCTGGCCGAGGAGAGCGGCTGGGGCTCGCGGCGGTCCTGGTACCTCAGGGGGGCGCGCTCCAGCAGGTCCTTGGCGGTGGTGATGCCCTTCTTTTCCAGGAAAGCCAGCGCCGGTTTGGATATGCCGTCCATGGCGGACAGGGGGGTGTCGAATGCTGGGTGGCGTGGCCAGGGGATCATGTGCGGCGAGCCTTTGTTCCGGTCGGATCACGGTCCCGGGATCGGGATGCGTGGCAGCGGCGCGGGATTGAGGGGGGGCGAAGAGGACGTCAGGGGCCGAAATTGCCCGTCGGCCCGGGCGACGGCAACCCGACGTATGGAAGTCCGATATCAGGCGGTTTCTAGTGGGAGTGTCAGCCATTCTCCTGGCGGTGAAGTAACGGGAAAACGATAACTAATTATAGCACAACATGCTGCAAACACGATAGAGCAATCGCGCTATGGGACTTATCATGAAACGCTTTCTCGGGTATCTCGTCCTTGGACGCCCTTCATATTGTGATGCCCCTAAGGTTTCATGCGTCGGGGTGTCGATAATCAACATGGACTTGTCAGAATACGAAGATTTTCTCCTCGACCGGCACACTCCCGGATTTCGCGTTCTCGCGAATGACCGTCAAATCGCTAGAACTCAAGGAGGAAGTCACCGATAATTCTGGAGGGAAGTCCTGAATATTCACCAACACGTCGCGATGTATTGGCAAAAAGTCCCGAAGTAGTGACAGGTTGAGGTGTCCCACGGCAACAGGAGGGGCAGCGTAGCGCCATGCCCTCCGGGACAGCCGACTCAGCCTTACGGCCACCCGGACCGGCACTCCCGCGCAATGGCCCCCGGGCGGCAGTCCTCGGTCAGATGGGTCCGCGCAATGGCTCCCGGCCCGGCCGCTCCGTGCGGCGGCACCTGGATAGCTGAGTAAGTTTAGTTGTGAGTTGAGACGGTCTGGACGGCAGGTGGAGGCGGGTAGATCTTCCCGCCCTCAAGGATACCGTGAACATTTTGCGAACGTATCAAAATCATTAGATCATGATCAAAAGCCATCGCTGCATCCTTTGACTATGTACAGCACATTATGTTGTATCCGCTGTAGAAAACATTCAGCAAGAGGGCTCGGCAACCGACATGTCCGCTTAGTTGAAAAGGTATGGGGGGTAGTTTCTTGATTCTGAGATAATATGATGATATAATGACTTTGGACTCGAAGCCTCATGGTGTCGTGGCCAGTCCGCGGCTTGAACATTCAGCTTTTGCCACAGCCTGGCATCTTAGTGTTTTTTTTGGGGGGGTTGAGCTTTCGATTTATTCTTGGTTGCAGGCGAGCGTCACAATTTTTATCCGTTGTCAGACTTTACATCTGAATTCAATTTGATAAAAGATCGTGAATTCTGATAACGGACTTTGGTGGTCACGATGTCAAATGTTAACGGTGCGGGTAATGATATAGTTAAGCAACGGGAAGAGTATTTATCCTTAGAGTTGAGTTTATGGACAATAAATTGCTTGATAGCCCTAATTTATTTTGATTTGAATAATGATACTAGTTTAACTCCAGCCAAGGAAAAAGAGTTGAGAGACAGGGAAAAGTTGCTGTGTGATGAACTTGACGAGCTTTACAGTGGCGATGGGACAATTATGAATAAAATTCTTCACGAATATGTGCCTGAAGTTAAGCAGGGTTTTATAGATCGGGTATCAAGCATGGGCAAGTAATATGATACCTGATAAATATATTTTAAATTCGGTTGCTCATGAAAGTTGTTTTATCAAATTAGAACAATCCGTTTTATCCAAAGGGGTAGCTTCAAAACATCCTGTAGCTATAATAGTTGGGGCTCAACCTGGAGCAGGAAAGACAAATTTGATAAAATTTTTGCGCCAGCGACTTCGTGAACGTCACATTGTTATCAATGGAGATGATTATCGGAGAATGCATCCATTATTTTATTCTCTCTCATTTGAAGATGACAAAAAAATCGCAGAATATACTGATCCAAGCGTTCGTGATTGGACGAGTCGGTTGCTTAGCCTGGCTATAGATAAATCCTTCAATATAATTTTAGAGATTACCTTGCGACAACATGAGCCGATACTGGCAACTGTTGAGCGTTTGTCTAGCCGTAATTATCAAATCGGCCTTGGAGTTCTGGCGGTGAAATATGAATTCAGCACTCTTGGCATACATGAAAGGTATGAAACCCAGAAAGAAGCTCTAGGCTATGGCAGGTGGACCACGCAAGAGGCTCATGATGCTTCTTATAACAATATGCCTCAAACAATCTCTTTTCTAGAAAACAGCCGGTTTCTGTCGGCAATTTCAGTTTATGACAGAAATTGTTCAAAAATTTATGGGAACCATTGCGATTCATGCGGCAATTGGACGAATCAGAGAATCAGCGCTTACCAAGCAATAAATGATTTTAGAAATCGTCCGTTATCTCGAGAGGAGACAGAGTTGCTGTTTTTGTCTTTTGATGGACTTATCGCGAAAAAAAAGCAACGTGATGCTCCAAAGGACGAAATCGAAATAGTGCAAAGAATGTATGACAGATTCCGGGGTAAGCATCAACCTTCACCGCCATCGTTCAGGCCGTGAATGATGCTTTCCCAATACGTAAAAAATTAAAAATCTGAAATAGGTATCCGTTCTAGGTATGTGTCCAGGCGGGGGAGGAGGTCAGGGAGCCATTGTCTATCCCCGGGGCACGCCATGCCAAGCATCAGGTAGTGACAGAGCCGTCTCCGCCCTGAACGGATACTTTGGGCTTATCTGTAGATTTGACGGTCTTGAACCGGGAATGGTTGCGAAACTTTTCAGGATCTCAAACAAGGGCCGGCAAGGGATGGTATTTCCCTCCATGAGTCAAGGGTTGAACGGAGTTCAACCTGGATCTTGACGCGTTGGTGCCCTCGGATTCGGGTTATTGCCCGGCACTCTGGATTATTTCATGCAGAAATCGTCAAGGACAGGGCTCCCCCTCATATCTTCTTTGGATTCCGGCAAAGGTCTCCGGTAAAGATGATTTTCCGGAACCTCGCGTCTGCCGGAAGCTTCCTCGGAAAGAACCGTGGACTTCTTCCTGCCGGGAGCATGGTCCTGGCTTCGGAGATTACCTTAAGTTCAACCTTCTTCAAGGGCGGGGATGTCCCTGGGGTTCCGGCGGGCGGATTTTCGGTAAGTCGGGTACCCCCACAAAGCTTGGGTACGCCCCGGAATCCCTCTGGACTGACTCAGGGCTGTCAGAAGGCTTGCGGGTGTCGGACCTTTCGAAATGCGAGGAAGAAAACTCCTGGCCGCATGCGATGGTAGCGAGTCGTTCCTGCGTGGGAGCCTCCGTTCGCATAGGTAACGGTTTCTGGGTGCCGGAGGCGGTACGGCGGAAGAGATTGGCGGTAAGGTCGCCCGGAAAGCGGTTGCCGGGAGAGTTCACGGTATGCCCGTAGTCAATTAAGGCGACACATGTGCGGTTCCGGCGGGTCATTCAACTTAAGAAGTGAATAGTTCCCGTTGGCGTTGGAGAGTCTCCGTAGGAACCCAGCCACTTGTCCGTCTCTGCCCATGTGCGGATGCCTCCCCTTTCGCGAGAAGGATCAAAAGCCCCAGATGGCGAACGCTTCCGCATTCCTTGGCAAAACGTTCCTTGTCCTTTTTGGTTTTGGGGGGCATTCACTCTGTAAAACCCCCAGTCTGCCCAAGATTGATTCCACTGCAAAAACCCTCCACCTCGACAAGGAAGCGGAACTATATGCGGCCATCGCATTGGCATCCTGACGCTAAAGCCTGAAACCACCGCACATCTGCGCTCCCTTTACCCAGATACTCGGCCCTAAAATGACTGCCAGAAGGTGAGGGAGGGGGTTTTTGCAGTGGAATCAAGATTGAGGTATGTGTAAAAAGTATGAACTGAACTTTACGGAGTCAAAACATTTATTCGTCCAAACAATGCCCCTAAAGCATCTGAGTTGACCATAGGGGCGAAATCTCGCAAAGTCTGGCGCGAGGTTCAATTTGCCTGGCTGTTATGTGCCTTTGCCCATCTCTTCAGGCTGGGAAGGGCTTTTTTCGCAGACCTCAAGATTCCCTTCGATAGCGGGAGAAGCGGCGACTTAGGTTTCACTCCGTTTGCCGGCTTGAGGGGAAGATCGCGGCTCGTCATTTCGTCGGATAATTCAGCAAAATCATGCCAAGTGGTTGAACGTGGGAAGAGGCGGAAACTGTGGGTGGCACGCCGGAAGACGCTCGCGGGTTTTCTCGGAGGTCGGATGCCCGGTAAAACGAATCCGGTCACTTGTCAGTCTGCGACCCGTCTGCCGCCGTCTTATTGACGGTTTTTCGATCAGTCGGCCATGCCGCAGATCCTTCCTGAGCTCGTCGACCCAGCTCTCCGTTTCATTCGTGGCTTCAGGAAGCGTCTCGTTCCCGCGTTCTTCCCATCTGCCCTGGATTTTCATATGTCGAACGAATAGAGGGGGCTTCAGCCAGTCGCTGTTTCCGGATTTCATGGGTAGGACGCGTTTCATGACATATCAGGAGTGACCAGCAATAACGATGGCAATGGTTTGCATGAAGGTCAGGATCTCGTTCGCCATGACCTCCCGGTGATACCGCTCCCAAAGATCCTCTGGGGTACCGTCCTTCAGAAAGGTGATATTGTTGCGGCGGGAATGATGTGGACAAGACGTGGTTCTGATTGCTATTCCTTCATCCGCTCCTGAAGTCGGCATCTCCGCCTGCCGTAGAGGCCTCCGGACGCGACACGGCCTAGCCTAAGCCGTCCGCTGAAAGGCCTATCTGACGGTGTAACGCGCGATGTCCCTGAGCGGGGCGGCGCCGCCGCGCATGCCTATGACCTCCAGGACGTTCTCCCCGCGGACAAGGGGCACGGACATGGAAGCCCTGGCGTAGCCGTCCACCTCGCGGCGGCCCACGGTCTGGCCGTTTAACACGAACTCCAGCTCGGTCACGCCCGGAACGCTCTGCACGAGCGCCCGCAGGCGGGCCGCGGCCGGCGGGGCCTCGGGGTCCAGGGCGTAGATTTCCAGGGTCGCGGGGCGGATGAGCTTGAAGCGGAGCTCCCGGCCAAGTACGGGTACGGTCGCGAGATCCATCTCCCCGTGGAGGCACCGGGGCGGAAGGGGGAGGTTGGCGGGGAAGAAGTCCCTTATCGTGTTGGGGCAGTCGGGGCCTGCGGGGAGACCGGAGATCGGGCAGACCCTGGACTCGATCACCCCGGACGGGGGCCCGGCCAAGGGCCCGGGCGGGTCGCGCTCCGCCAGGAGGTCCATCACCCGTCTCCAGAGCTCCCCCGCCCCGGTGACACCGGAGATCCTGGCCATGGGCCTGGCCTGGAAGTTCCCGGCCCAGACCCCCACCGCGAAGCGGTCGGTGAAGCCCAGGCAGAAGTTGTCGCGGAAGCTAGTGGACGTTCCCGTCTTGACTGCGGACTGGTATTCGGTGGCCAGGATCCCGCCCTCGCCGAAGCCCAGGGCCCTGGCCCGGTCGTCGGAAAGGATGTTCACGGTCAGGAACGACGACTCGGGGGACATCACCCGGCGGGGGATCCTGGCCGACTCGGGCGGGGCTGCGGCGCGGCCGGTCCGGGCCGCGGCTCGCGCGTCGTCCCGGGCGTCCGCGCTGATGTCCATGCTCCCGTCCGCGAAGAACCTGACCGGTCTCCAGACGCCGGAATCGGCCAGCGCCGCGTAGGCGGCGAGCAGGTCGATGAGGCTCACCTCGCCCCCGCCCAGGGAGATGCCCAGGCCGTAGAAGTCCTGGTCGCGGTCCAGGGTGCCCAGGCCCAGCTCGCGGAGGCGCCGGAGCACCTTGGCCACCCCCAGGGCGTTCGTGAGGTTCACGGCGGGGATGTTCAGGGAGCTCCCCAGCGCTGTCCTGGCGGAGACCGGCGCGGAGAAGCCTCCGGAATAGTTGCGGGGGCTGAAGACCCCGTTCCAGCCGGGGTAGTCCGAAGGCTCGTCCGCCATGAGCGAGCTGGGGGCGATTATCCCCTCCTCGAAGGCGAGGGCGTAAATGAAGGGCTTCAAGGCCGAGCCCGGCTGACGGGGGGCCGTGACCCCGTCCAGCTGGCCGTCCCGGGGGTTGTGGAAGTCGGCGGAGCCGACCCAGGCCAGGATCTCCCTGTCCGGAAGCGACAGCACCGCCACCGCCACCTGCTCCAGGCCCTGATCCACGTAGCGGGAGACAGTCTCCCGCGCCATTTCCTCGATCTTCAGCTGGAGAGGAAGATCCAGCGTGGTGCGCACCGTGTCCGGGGGCTCGTCCGGGAAGCGCGACCTGGCCCGGGCCGCGAAGTGAGGCGCCAGAAAAGGCGGCGCGGCGCCCGAGAGGCGCATGGGCTCCGCGATGGCCCGTGAGTGCTCTTCGGGGCCGAGCCTGCCCTGGGCGAGCATCCTGTCCAAAACGGTGTTGCGGCGTCTCACGGCCCGCTCGGGGTGCCTGAAGGGGCTGTAGCGCTCGGGCGAGGCCGGGAGCCCGGCCAGGAGGGCGGCCTCGGCGGGGCTCAGCGACGACGGGGGCTTGCCCAGATATCTGAGCGACGCCGCCGTGAAGCCCTGGGTGTCCCCGCCGGTGGGAGCGGTGTTCAGATAGGCCTCAAGGATATCGTCCTTGGTGTGCCTGCGCTCGATCAGGAACGCCAGGAGGGTCTCCTTGAACTTCCGCCCGAAGGTCCTGGGGCCCGGCGAGAAGCCCATCGTGAGCCGCGCGAGCTGCATCGTGAGGGTGGATCCTCCGGAAACGATGCGCCGGGCCCTTATGTCCGCCGCGGCGGCCCGGACGAGCGCCAGGGGGTCGGCGCCTGGATGCGAATAGAACCGCTTGTCCTCAGCGGCCAGGACCGCGTCCACCAGTCTGGGCGAGAATTCCGAGAGCCCCGTGAGATCCCTCCGGACCAGGCTGGGGGAGAGGTACTCGCGAAGCAGGACCCCGTTGCGGTCGTTGAGCCTCACCGTCCAGTCCCAGCCGCCTCCGGACTCCAGGGGGTCCGGGAGCCTGCCCAGGACCACGTGGAAGGCCGCCAGGAAAAAAAAGAGGACCATGAGCGCGTTCGCCGCGAACGCCCCCAGCCTCCGGAGGCGGCATGTGAGACGGCGGGCCCTGGACACCTTCGCCGATGCAGGGGGGTTGGGGGGGGGCGGGGGGCCGCCGCTTCCGCTCGGCCCTCCGGAAGTCTCCGGGTCCTGGGAAACCTCGGGCCCTCCGTAAGTCTCCGGGCGGCCGTCCAGACCTTCGGATCGGTGATAGGGGCCGGAGGGATCCGCAGGCGCGGCACCGGAAAAATCCCCGGACGGGCCTCCTTTGGTCAGTCCGGGGACGGAAAGATCCGCGGCGGCCGAATCGATCCGACGACCGTTCGAGGCATCCGGGGGACGCGGAGGACTCCCCGGGGGCGGGCCGGGCGCCGCAGGCGGAAGCGCCTGCGGAACACCGCGAGTCCCGCCCGAGGGAGGTCCGGCTACCGGGCCGGGCATGTCAGGGAGGCGTGGCGACCGGGATCCAGACACTTCTTGACCATGCTTCCCAGGTACGGCCGCGGCCAGCACTCGGCCCAGGTGTCGACCCCCGCGGCTTCCAGGCTTTTGACGGAACGGAACCATAAGACGGGCGAGGTCATCTGCTCGGAAAGGAGTCTCTTGAGGTCGTCCGGGTCCGAGACCGGTGTCCCCAGCGCGTTGGGCACCACCGGGAACTTTGGGGGCTTGAAGTCCATCTCGCCCAGCTCGTCGGCGAACAGGGCGGCGCACTCGCCCATGAGCGGGCTGTGGAAGGCCCCCGAAACCGGAAGCGAGACGGCCCTGCCGCCCAGGGCCTGGGCGTGGCGCACGGCGGCGGCGACAGCCCTGGCGGTGCCGGAGATGACAGTCTGGCCCGGGGTATTGAAATTGGCCATGACCACCGTGCCCTCAGCGCGGGCGAGCTCGCAGGCGCCGGCGAGCGCCTCGTCGGAAAGGTTCAGGATCGCCGCCATGACGCCGGGGCTCTGCATGGCGGCCTTCTGCATCAGGGCGGCCCTTTTGGCGACCAGGGAGAAGGTCTCGGCCTCGGTGAGCACGCCCGCGAGGCAGAGGGCCCCGAATTCGCCCAGGGAATGCCCGGCGGCGTAGCTCGGCACCAGCCCGGACTCCAGGTGCAGGAGCGCGCCGGCCAGGCTCACGGCCAGGACGGCGGGCTGCAGGTTGACGGTCAGCGAGAGCTCCTCAAGAGGCCCCTCGAAGCAGAGCCGGGAGACGGGCCGCTGGGTCACGTCGTCCGCGAGCCGGAAAAGTTCGCGGACAGAGGCGTTCCGGTCGGCCCAGGACTTGCCTTGGCCCGCGAACTGCCCGCCCTGGCCGGGGAAGATGAAAGCTGTCGTGGTCATAAGGGTTTGAAAATTCCGGATGGCAGGGGCGCAAGGAGCCCCGGCGGTAGGCGGCCCTGGCGGGCCGGGCAAGGCGGAGGCCGCGGACCCGGATAAACGGGGCCTGGCGGACGAAATCGAATTATTATACGACAGGTCCAGGGGCATGGCAAAACCGGCGCGGGTTTTCGGTTGTCCGTGCGGATTGAATCTGAAATGAGAGGATGGTCGGAAGCGAAACACGGGGATAGGGGAAGGGCCGGTGGGCGAGGGTCCGAAACCTCCGGGGCCGCAACCGTACGCTTCTTTCGCGGAACGGACTCGGCTCGGCTCCATGACGGCCCGAGCGAAGGCATGGGCATAGGGGCCAATTTCCAGACAGGGTGCCTGAGGGAGTCGGGGTCGAGGGAATTGGCGGCTCGCGGCGGCACGGCGTCGCCGGTATCCGTTTACGGTGTGGGCTCCATAGTCTTGCCGATAAACCACGAAAGGATTTTACTGGCTATAAATATCGGAACCGGACGAGTCGGAACGGTGAACCGTGACATGCGACGCCCCCTGGTCACCGGCCTCAGGGTGGCTGAAGTGTAGGCAAAACGAACCAATTACAGGGGCATGACTTTCCAGTCGCCATGTTTGGATCGCCGTCGCCCCATCCGGCTCGGCATCATGAAACCTTCGCCGACTAATTACGGTGCTGTCCTAAATGCGATGCGGGTTTGAAGTTAAACGCCGAGGTGGGTTAAGCATGACATGGGAAAGGGGACCGGAGTCGATATTTGCGTTGACAAAAGGATGGAAATCGTGCAGTTAATGAATACGATCGCCAAATCATGAATTCGTCTTGGATGTCATCTGGAAAATAAAACGCATATAACGGTAATTTCAATAACGGGTATCTTACCTTGATTCTGTTTCGGCGTATACATCCATTTTGCGTATATTCCCCTTATGTTGGGTATTCAGCACGTGCCGCGATCATAATCGAACTACCACATTTAGTATTGTTCTCCCAGTCTTGACGGATCGATCTCGGCCGGTTATTCTTATGATTGTCGCCTTATCCTCATCTTAGCCTTAAGTGGGAGGTATAATAGCCATTAAGACACTTTCAAATTCCCGATGTTATGGGCATATTCCCGATGTTATGGGTTCAGTTGACCAAATGCCCCACTCTCCGCCATTAGATGGCTGTCCAAACGCAATGGAATGCCCTTAGGGCCTGCAGCTACGGTTGACTTCTTCCACTTGCTTTCCTCTCCCATGCCTTTTGATACAAAAATCAAAAATCAGCCAAGGTCATGGGATATCTAATCAACCATGGCCGTTGAAGCCTCGTGTCACATAAGACAAAGCCGGAACCTTGGAACTTTCGTAAAATCTGGGAACGGAGCATAAACCTATGACAATGGAATTGCCGCCTCTTCTTACCTGCCAGCCGAATTTTGAAAATTTGAGGTTAAAAAATGCCGTATACGTAGATAAGACGATGTATTTCCCGATGCTGAACAAGGTTAACGACTTCGTATTCTGCGCCCGCCCCCGCCGCTTCGGGAAATCGCTTACTGTAACCGCACTCGATGCATTCTATTCCGGAAACAGAGAGGTTTTCCGGGGCCTTGCTGCAGAGAGAGAGATGAACTCACCAGAATTCATCGCTCGTCCCGTCATTCGGATGGACATGAGTGATGTTGCCGGTTCACGAAACATCGGGATTTTGGAGCAGAAAATCCTGGGCCGTCTGGGAGTGAATGCCAGGCGGCATGAAGTTCCCTTGAGGGGTGCAGATTCAGCGGATGCCTTTTTGTTTCTTATTGAGGACGTTAAGAATGTGAAAGGAAAGAATATTGTTATCCTGATCGACGAATACGATGCCCCGGTCATCAGCGTTCTCCAGAAACCGAAATCTTCGTTTCAAAGGAATTTGCTGTCGGAATCCCGCGAGATCATGCGGAATTTTTATTCCAAGATCAAATCAGCCGCCGAACATATCGATTTCGTTTTCATCACCGGGGTGACAAAGTTTTCCAGGATGGCCGTGTTTTCCTCGCTCAACAACCTTATCGACATCTCACTTGAACCGAATTTCGGGGCCTTTATGGGCTACACGCAACAGGAACTTGAAAAGAATTTCAAGCCATTCATAGCCGAAGCGTCCAACACGCTAAAGATAAGTGAAAAGGAGGTTTTGGAGCAAATCAAAACCTATTACGATGGATTTTCATTCGATGGCGAAACCAGGCTCTACAACCCGTTTTCCGTCCTTTCGTTCTTCGCAAGCGCGAGAAAGGGTTTTTTAAGTTACTGGATGAAATCAGGATCCAATACCCTTATCAGGAATTTCCTTAAAGACCAGGCCATCACGGCAGACCAGTTCCAGGGCATGGTCGTCGATGCGGATTTCGCAAGCGACCCGGGCGAAATCGACTCCACTCCCCCTGAAGGGTTCCTTTATCAGTCCGGCTACCTGACCCTCAGGATCAGAACCGACGATTCTTTTACGCTTGACTATCCTAACCTAGAGGTCCGCAAGGCCTTTTCTTCCCTGTTCCTGCAGAACCTTGCCCCCGAATCCTCCTGGTCCGGCATAGACGCTGCAGGGAGCGAGCTGAAACAGTGCCTTGAAGCCGTCGATGTTCCCGGGATGGTTGACGTTTTCATAAGGCTCTTTGCCGACATATCCTACGAAGACCACTCGAAAGCGGACCGCAAGCCGGCTACCGGTGTCTTGGCGAGAATCATCCGCAAGGTCGGGCTGTTCTTGCCATGGGGCAAGGAACGGAAACTGAGCGAATCGCTGGCAGAGTTATTCCGCAGGAAGATGGGCGAAGGCTTCTACCTCTCTGTACTCCATTCCGCCCTGAGCATGGCTGGAGCGAAAGTGACGCCCGAGAGGCATGTGGGCCTCGGTCGCATCGCTCTGCTGGTCGACTTCGGAGCCGTTATCTACGTCATTGAAGTCAAAATGACAGACGATACCCAAGGAGGAGAAATCAGCGCCCTGGCAGGAATGAGCCAGATTCGCGAAAGGAGATACGGTCGAGCATTCAAAAACCCGGTTTTAGTTTCGCTAGCCATCGGCAGGGAGGAAAGAAACATCGTCGCATGTCGTTTCGAGGTCGATGGAAAGGAGTCGAGCGTTGAGATCCATGATCCTGGAAATCCGGCTGAAGTCCAGGGAGATTCGCAGGATTGACGGGTACTCCGCCGCCTGACGCCAGACTTCAGGCCAAGTCGGATGAAGACGGGAAACCTTTCCGCTCATGCCGGCTGGGTCGGCCAAACCTGCTTTAGGCATATCGACACGGCTCTGGTCACCAGAATTCATGCTGCGAATATCGCTCCGAAACTCCTGACTCCTGAAGCATACATTTGACGCTGAAATTCTGAAGTCTATTTTTCAGCAAAGCTCCCGACCGTCAATCCAGCTGATATGTGTTGCCTCACCCGCGGCAACCGGTAAATTCGCGGACGTCCGTCAGGTGGCGAGGAGAGTCCGGGCTGGATCGCCTTGTGGAGTGCAAGGCGCCCCACAGAGGCTGGACGTGACCGAGTGGGCAATGGCGATGCGCGATGTGACTGCAACCTTTTTTTAATCTTAGGCTTGCGCCATGAATATCGCCCTTGGCAACTCGGGAAATCAAGGCGGTTGCCGGGTCAGGGCGACGGGCGCCGCCCTTTCTCGTAAACGTTGCCTTTCCTTCCGAGGGCGGCGACGCCTGCCATTCTGCGGGTTTGATACCTGTCAAGGGCCGCGGCGGAATGCGCAGGTAAGCAACTCGTCTGAATGGCTGAACCGCATGCCTGATATCCGTCTTGTCGGCGCTGAAAACTGTCATGGAGAAACATGCGCGAGGACGGCGCGGGCATCTCGCCGAGGCGAGGGACAATGCCGTCCCGGGCCGCCTGGCGTGGCGGCGGAGCCATTTGGCAAACTTCGGTGAGGGCCGGCCGGATCTCAGGCGGCGGAATGCCGGTCGCGGTCCAGCCGCCAACGGGGAATCTTTCCGCCGGTGCGTGGGCGCTCGGCGGCGGTCCCTTCCCTGCGGGGCCCATTCCCTCTCCGCGGGGGGGACATTCGGAGTGATGCGGCCTCCTGCCCCGAAAATTACGTCCCTGGAATTGCGGAACGCCGGATCGGCGTCTATAATCGGGACGTTGGCCGGATCAACTTCAAAAGGGAGTCTACCATGAAAGGTGGCGTCCAGAGGGCGGGGCGGTTCTTGAGCGGCATGGTCATGCCGAACATCGGGGCCTTCATGGCGTGGGGGCTCATAACCGCGTTCTTCATCCCGGACGGCTGGCTTCCTAACGAGGCCTTCGCCCAACTCGTGGAACCGATGATAAGGTACCTCATCCCGCTCCTCGTCGCCTACGCCGGCGGCTACATCGTGTACGCGCGGAGAGGCGCCGTGGTGGGAGCCATTGCCGGCTTCGGGGCGATAGCCGGCGCGGACATGCCCATGTTCCTTGGCGCGATGCTCATGGGCCCCGTAGGCGCCCTCGCCGTCAAACGGTTCGACTCCCTGGTCGAGGGCAGGATCCCGGCCGGTTTCGAGATGCTGGTGCATAACTTCGCCGTCGGCATCCTGGGCGGCGTCCTGGCTATGCTGGGCCTGGTAGCCGTGGCCCCGGCCTGCGTGGCGGCCACGTCCGCGCTGGCCTCGGGCGTGGGCTTCTTCGTGAGCCGAGGCCTCCTGCCGTTGGCCGCTATCCTCGTGGAGCCGGCCAAGGTGCTGTTCCTCAACAACGCCATCAACCACGGAATCTTCACTCCGCTGGGCATCGAGCAGGCGAGCCAGGCAGGGAAGTCGCTCTTCTTCATGATCGAGTCCAATCCCGGCCCCGGCCTGGGACTGCTTCTGGCCTACGCGCTGGTAGGCAAGGGCATCGCCAGGCATAGCGCCCCCGGCGCCATCATCATCCAATTCTTCGGCGGAATCCACGAGATATACTTCCCGTACGTGCTCATGAACCCGGTGGTCATCCTGGGCACCGTCGCCGGCAACGCGGCCGGCATCCTGACGCTCGTTGTCCTGGACGGCGGGCTGGTGGCCGCGGCATCGCCCGGAAGCATCTTCACGGAGATGCTCATGACCCCGCAGGGCGGGTTCGGGGCGAACATCCTGGCAATAGCTCTCGCGGCCGCGGTCTCTTTCCTCGTATCGTCCCCGCTCCTGAAGCTTTTCGGCAAGGACGCCGACTTGGACGCCGCGCGAAGGCGGACAAGGGAACTGGAGGTCGGGTCCAAGGGCCTTGAGCCGTCCCCCGAGGATAGCGTGAGGCATGCCCGCGCGGGGGTCCCCGGCGCGGTCCGCAAGATAGTTTTGGCGTGCGACGCGGGCATGGGCTCCAGCGCCATGGGGGCCTCGATGCTCAAGAAGAAGCTCGAAGCGGCGGGCTTGGGAGGCATTGAGGTCGCGCGTTCCCCGATAAGCGAAATCCCGAAGGACGCGCAGGTCATCGTTACCCGCCACGATCTTGGGGAGCTCGCAGCGGCTGGCTCCCCGCAAGCGAGGATCGTGCTCGTCGGGACCTTCCTGGGGGCGCCGGAGTATGATGCGCTGGCGGCGGAGATCGCCGCGTCCGGCATGGCCGCGGCAGGCGCGGCGTCTCCCGATGCCCCGCCGGATGCGGCTGTTCCCCGGGCCGTTCCTGCGGACGCCGTATCACCTGTCACAGGCTCCTCAGATGACTCCTCCTCCGCCGGCACACTCTCCTCCGATGACTCCTCCTCCCCCGGCGCAGTCACCTCCGATGACTCCTCCTCCCCCGAAGACTCCGGCTCCCCCAGCGGTGCCGCAGTCGCCGCGTCGCCAGCGGGGGCCAGCGGGTCCGTGGACGTCCGCAGGATCGTGTTCGCCTGCGATTCGGGCATGGGCGCGAGCGCCATGGGTGCCACGATGCTCAAGAAGAAACTCAAGGCCGCCGGACTGGACTACATCGAGGTGAAGCGCTCCCCGGTGAGCGAGATCCCCGGGGATGCGCAGGTCATAGTGACCCGTCACGAGCTGAAGGAACGTGCGGCGGCGAGCTGTCCGGACGCGCGGCTCGTACTCGTCGCCAACTTCATGGGAGCTCCGGAGTACGACTGTCTGACGGACGAGCTCGCCGAGGCCCGCAAGGCGCATGGTTAAGGGCAGGATCGGGACAGGGGCCGAGACACTGCCGGCCCGCGGGCCTCTGCCCGTCAGCCGGGACCTGAGGCCCGTCTGCGGCATGGCCGAGGTTTTCGGACGCAAGTCCGCGCCGCTCCCGAGCCGGATAGGGGTTTCGAGGGGGGGGCGGCCCTGCAATGTCTTCGGCCGTTGCGCGAAAGCTCGCGCGTCTGGGGCAGGGGACCGACATTCAGCAGGGGGGGATGGCCGAGGCGTTCCGGAACTCGCGGACGAGAGCCCAGGGGTCGGCGTTGCGGGGCCATGCGGCCGCAACACGAAAAGTGCAGCGGGATCGCCGTGATCTCCATTGCGCCGTTCCGGCGACCGGAGGGACGGGGGAGCCTTCCGGAAAGTGACCGATGCCTGGTTCAGCCTTCTGAACGGATCGGAACCTCTCCGTAAGCCGGCCGCGCGGCTCCGGAAACGTTTTCCCGCGAGCCCCCCGGGCGGTCGCGTCGGCGGCGAGGAACGGGGCCGCTCCCGTAAGCTCGAAGGGTTTCGCGATGCCGTGTTGCGGCACGGCGCCTGCTGGCCGCGCCCCGGAGGAGACTGGCCCGGAAGACTGCCCGGAAGGTTGCCCGGAAGGATGGCGACTCAATCGGAAAGGATCGCGCTTCATGTTGTCCGGAAAGAAGCCTGCCCTGCTTGTAAGGGAAAACATCGCCGCCGGACTGCCCGGCGAGAGCCGAGAGGAAGCCATCCGTCGCGTCGGCAGGATGCTCGTGGACGGGGGGTACGTGAACGGGCGCTACGTCGACGGCATGCTTGCGCGTGAAAGGAGTTTCACCACCGCAATAGGGAACCTCATCGCCGTCCCCCACGGGGAGATAGGTTACATAAAGGAGATAAGGCACCCGGGGCTCGCGGTGTGCGCCTACCCCGACGGCATCGAGTGGGGCGGGGATGAGGTCCTGCTGGTGGTCGGCATCGCCGCCGCCGGGGACGAGCACCTGGAGATCCTGGGGAGGATTGGCGACGCCTTCGGGGACGGATCGGAGGTGGACGCCGTCGTCAGATCGGGCGATGCCGAAAGGCTCTTCAGGATACTCTGCCCGGAAGGGTCGTGAACCGCCTTTCAGGAAGCCCGGGTTGATTTCCTTTATGGATGACGCCACCGTAATAAGTCGGCGAGGGATTTATGATGGAGAGATGGATAGGGCGGCGGTATCCCAATCAGGGTGACTGGGCGGTCACGATCCTATAAGTGGTAGTGTTTGTCTACCCTTTAGCCTCCCAGATGCCGATGACCAGGGGGCGTTGGTACCTCGGGTTGCCGTTCCGACTTATTACGGTTTCGTCATGGATATCGCGTCAGAACTGGGGGACGATCCGGACATTATCTTCAAAGGCCGCAAAATCACGATGATTAACGGATTCTCGCATCGGCAGACGCGATGGGCCAGCCGAATTCGTGCTGGCGGCTGTCGGTGACGGGATAGCATCCGCCGATATTTCGGTTTATTCCGGTATGGTTGTACGGGTTATGCAGATTGATCCGTAATCGTCAAGGAGTATGGGGCTTTGGCGATCCTTGTTCACGCTCGCGATCCATGTCGTTCATTTTGCCGAAGACGGCTTTTTGAGTGGCAGTTATTTTCCCGGCTCGATTTCGGATAGAGGATACGTTTGACAGAACAATCGTATATCATGACGGAACCGTAATAGGTCGGGACTGCACCCAGGGACAGACAAAACCCCCTGATCATTGGCCCCAGGCAGGCAGATGGTTTAGCGAAACGTATCAGATATAGAGTCTTGACCGCTCGGCGGTCTTGCCATCACCGCCGTCGGCCCATCCGACTCATCGTCATGAATCCCGCATCAGCTTATTATGGTTGGGTTATCGGTATTCTCCGACACTATATCTCCATGGGCGAAACCACATGATTGATCCCATGTCCTTGAAAATATTCCCTGACAAAATCGCATTGATAACTTTGAAAATTTTTCAAATATGCACATGACAGGACTTCAAAATCAGAGCGTCCGTTCGCTGACGGACTGAAAGAGGCGTTGAGCCGAGTTTTGAAGCCAAACCAGTCAAATAACTTGCTGTTTTGCCCAACGGAAGGTTATTTCTGCATTCGAGAGCCCAAGCGCTGCCTTCTCCCTTCTAACATAGATCCATCTCCTGTCTTACAGAATTATTTTCACCAAAGACGTCGAAGATTTCTTTGCCGCCGCAATATATTTCTAATAAATTGAGATAAAGTGCCACATTTGGCATTATTGATGTCTGTCTTGACGATTAAACCTTAACAAGCTATTCTCAGCTATCCTCACTGCCCGCATCTAGTGTGACGGTCGTTGTTTAACTGGTATTTCGACACCATAATTTACCGGTTGCCGTGTGGTTCAGTTTCCATAAAATCTCATGTTCCGTCATCCGATTATTATCCAAATGCTATTTGAGACTCCAGCTAAAGCCTGTTGCCTACCGATTACTTCTAAGTCTCGCTTGCCTCTCCCATACCTGTCGATAAACAGGCGGAAATCAGCGAGGGTCATGTGATTCCTTGACAATCTCGGCGTTTGTTGCCTCGTTATCCTTCAGGAAAAACCACAATCCGATAGACCCGTAATCTTACAGTTTCGCCAAATATGCGAACGGAGAATAACCTGTGCCACTGGAATTACCGCTTCTACCCACCGGCCAGCCAAATTTTGAAAATTTGAGGCTCAAAAATGCCCTTTACGTCGATAAGACGATGTATTTCCCGATGCTGAACAAGGTCAGTGACTTCATATTCTGCGCCCGCCCTCGACGTTTCGGCAAATCGCTAACAGTCACAGCTCTTGAAGCCTTCTATTCCGGGAGAAATGAGCTCTTTCGGGGACTGGCGGCTGAGGACTATATGTGTTCCTCTGATTTTATCCCCCGTCCGGTCGTTCGCCTTGACATGAGCGATGTCGCCGGCAGCGACAGCAAGGAGAATTTGCAGAAGACGATCTTAGACGTTCTTGGGGAAATCGCCAAACACCACAATGTTCAACTTAGAGGAGTTGATTCAGCGAGAGCGTTCTTATTCCTCATAAAAGACGTTCACAGGGCCACCGGTAAGAAAATCATCGTCCTTATAGATGAATACGATGCACCCGTCATCAACATCGCCCAAAAAGAAAAGTCTTTAAATCAAAAGCATTTGCTTGATGATACTCGGGATATTATGCGAAATTTTTATTCAATGATCAAATCTGCCGCAGAACATATCGATTTCGTTTTCATCACCGGTGTGACGAAGTTTTCCAGGATGAGCGTATTTTCCACGCTCAACAATTTGATCGACATCTCTCTCGAACCAGATTTCGGGGCATTCATGGGCTACACACATGATGAACTGGAAATTTATTTCAAACCATTCATATACGAATCCTCGAAGACGCTCAACCTCGACGAAAACGTGCTTTTGAATCAGATTCGCGAATATTATGACGGATTTTCCTTCGATGGCGTTACCAGGCTCTACAACCCCTTTTCTGTGCTATCGTTCTTTTCCAGTAGAACAAAGATGTTTTTGAATTACTGGATGAAATCGGGATCAAATACACTTATCAGAAAGTTTCTGAAGGACCAAGCCCTCACGGCCGACCAATTCCAGGGCATGGTTGTGGATGCTAATTTCGTAAGCGACCCGGGAGAAATCGACTCCACTCCTCCTGAAGGATTCCTTTATCAATCTGGTTACCTGACCTTGAGGGCTAAAACAGATTCGTCATTTTTCCTGGATTATCCTAACCTGGAGGTTCGCAAGTCATTTTCTACCCTTTTCCTGCAGAACCTTGCCCCCGAATCATCCTGGTCTGGAATAGACGTTGTCGGGACTGAACTTAAGCAGTGCCTCGAGGATCTTGACGTTCCCGGGATGTTGGCCGTATTCATAAGGCTATTTGCCGACATTACCTACATAGATCACTCGAAAGCAGATCTCAATCCGAAGAGCGGTGTCCTGGCAAACATCATCCGTAAGGTTGGGTTATTATTGCCATGGAGCAAGCAACGAAAGTTGACTGAATCGCTGGCAGAGTTATTCAGCAAGAAAATGGGGGAAAGTTTCTATCGTTCCGTACTGCATTCAGCCCTGTGCATGTCGGGAGCGACGGTTACGCCCGAAAGGCATGTGGGCTTGGGCCGCATCGATCTGCTGGTAGACTGCGGAGTTCATATCTACGTCATCGAAGTGAAAATGACGAAAAACACTGAAGATGGTGAAACCGGCGCCCTGGCTGGAATGAGCCAGATTCACGAACGAAGATACGGTCTAGCCTTTAGAGATCCCGTATTGGTTTCTCTCGTCATCGGCAGAAAGGAAAGAAACATCGTAGCCTGCCGTTATGAGATCAACGGAAGTGGGTCGACCATTGAGATAGATGACAGCGGAAAATTGTCCGAGGTCAATGCCGATACCCGGGAATGACAATTCTCAAGTACTCGAACTCCAAGTCGAGGATCATGATCAAGACTTCTGAAGACAGGATTCTTGACCCATCTCGACTTCCTGAAACCATTCCGCCTAAATCCTTAACACACCCTTGCCGAAATCCATCGATGACGGGAACGCAATATGTTGGAACGGCGACCCGGAGCGGACAACGCCCCCAGTCCATTGGCCCCAGGGAGACGGAAGGTTTGACAAAGCTCACCAGTTATAGGGGCATGGCTGCTTGATGGCCCTGTCAAGACCGCCATCGTCCCATCCGACTCTTCATCATGAATCCAGTGGCGACATATTGCGGTGGCGTCATTTATGACGCGTTCGCAAAAAGTCCTGAGTATCCTTAAGAGGGTGGAGATCTGCCCGCCTCCATCCGCCACTTTCTCAGCCATTAGGGTTCCGATGCGCGGCGCCGCCGGGTCGGGCGCCGTTGTTAGGACCCATCGGCCCGGAGGTTGAAGTCCGGAGCCACAGCGCGGAGGTGCCGGTACGGGGACCGTGAGGCGGAGCCGCCCCCCGGAGGCCATTGTGCGGCCCGCCAATCCGGAGGCCGAGGGGCGGAGATGCGTGTCACTGCTTCGGGACTTTTTTGCGATCGCTTCATTTATAAGGGCATGACTGCCCGATCGGACTGATTGGAGTACCGCCGCCCCATCCGGCTCTTCATCATGAATCCCGCACCGTCTTATTACGGCAGAGTCATATCATGACGATTTTCGGCGTAGTTCCTGAAGCGGTAGAGGTGCCCTCTCGTTTCGGCGTTGTATTCCCGTAGGATTTTTCTGCCGTTTAATTTCCGGCTGACCGGATGCAATACCTGCATATGCAATACATTTTCCGGAACTGATATTGAAGAAATTCTCATAATTGCATGCCGGAGTAATAATGCGATATATCTGGAGGCATCACGGCTTTCTGTCGCGAAAAGCCGTACGGTTCGAACAATCGCCCCGGAAATCATTGAACGCTAGTGCTCAAAGGAATGCAGCGGCCATCGCGTCTAGGCGGGCGATAACGCGGACGATATTTTCCGGGCGTTTCAAGACGCGGGTTTGCGTAAGCCGTTACGGGCAAGGCCGCGAGGCGGACGGTTCAGCCGGGCGGACTCGAAAGGCGTACGCCTTAGTCTGAATTCCTTGGTAGCGGGCCGGGCGTCGGCTGCGGGCGGCACTCCGGCGGGCCGATCGGCTTTGGCTGGCAAAAACCCTCGCCTCCGTCTATCATGTGCCGGAAGGCCGCGCGGGACCGCCGTTCCCCGGCCCGGAAGGAATCAAATGCGCCTTATGTACCCCGTGTTCTCGGGACGGGTTCTTCACGTTGTCTCGCTCGCGACCTCCCCGCTCCTGAAGGCCCCTGCGATGTTCCGGGCGGGTGACCGCCTCTTCCCCGTGGACGATGGGCCGCCGTTCGAGCTTGCCGGGCTCCAGATCTGGAACAAGGCCGAGGAGCTGGCCGGGCTGGGCCGCGAGCTCTCGGCGAGCCTCGCCTGGCCCGAAGGCGAGGGAAGCTACCGCGAGCTCGCGCCGCTCCTGGCCGACGAGCGGCATGCCCGGGCTCCCCTGCGTTTTCTGTCGCGCTTCCGTCCCCCCCTGGAGCAGGAATGCCCCGAGGTCCTGATGGGGGCGACGTTGCAGGGCGCCGGGCACGCGCCGATGGATCTTTCCGAAGAGGAGCTCGCCCTCCTCGCGGACTGGCTGGAGGCAAGGCCGGCGGTCGGGCTCTTTTCCGGCAGGGACGCCGCGTTCTTCCGCGAGCGGGGCCGCAGGCCTCCGGCCGGCCGCCGCAGGCGGCGACAGGCGGCCGGCGGCGCGCCCGGTGCGGACGCGACGCCCGGCAGGAGCTCGCTTTCCGGCTGGAGAGCCGCCGCTCTCCTGAAAGAGAGGGGCAAGGGCCCCTACCCCCCGGAGAAAAGCGTCGTCGAGCTTCCGGGAGAGTCGTGGATGATGCGCACGGCGGAACTTTTCGGCATGCTGCCGCTCAAATGGGCGTCCAGCGGAGGCTTTTTCCAGGGCGCGCCCGCCTCGGCCAGCTGGGGCGACGTGCTAAGGGCGGCAGCCCCGTCCCTTGGCGTCAGGGGCCCGGCCGACGCGCTGTTTCCGGTGCCGGTCCTTTCGGGGAGCCTCCTGGACAACGCGGTCGGCCCCAACCGCGCGGAGGTCTTCGCGGTGGAGGGCAGGCCCGTCCCGTCCCGTCACGTGATGATCTGCGGGCCCACCGGCACCGGAAAGACGCTTCTGGGCACCTTCGCGATGCTGAACGAGTGCGTGGAACGGGGCAGCCCGGCCGTGTACCTGGGGCCCACCCGCATGCTGGTGGAGGACGCCGCGTTGGAGTTCCTGAGGCTCCTCGGCGCCGTGGAGCGCGAGGCCGGGGGCGCCGAGGCGGTGGACCGCAGGGAGGTGCTGGTCTCCACCGGCGAGAGCTTCTACGACGACGGCCGCATCGCGGCCGGGGACTTCAAGGCGGCCTTCATAGTCTACGAGAAGGCCGGGAACTTCTTCCTGAACAGCGATCTGACGGATTCACTGGGCTTCGCGCTCATAGACGAGCTTCACATGCTGGGGGACCGCATCCGCGGCGGGGCACTCGACGCCACCCTGACTCGCCTGGTCATCGAGGCCCGGGCCAGGATCCGCGCGGGCCGGGAGCCCCTGCGGCTCATGTGCCTGTCGACCGGCGCCATGGCCGGGGACCATTGCCTCCTGGAGATGATGTGCCCGCCCGGCCAGGAGCGCTTCCCGTGGCCGGACGGGGCCCGAGGCGACGCTCGGCCGGGGCCGGCGGGCGACCGGCCCGGACGCGGCCCGGGCCGGGGCGCCCATGCCGGAGCAGCGGCGGTCGCGGAAAAAGGCGCGGCGGGGACTGCGGAAGGCGAGGGCGGCATCGCGGACGCGGCCCCGCGACCGGGCAGGATCGGGGCGGACGCGCCGGGCGCGACGCCGCCGGGCGGGCCCGTGCCGGAAAGACCCGTGTCCGGGGGCGCCGTATCCGGCGCGCGCGCGCCGGGCGTATCGGATACGGGCGGGACCGCAAACGGGTTCCGCGCGATGGCTGCCCCGCGCGAGCCTGTCCGGCTGGAACTTTACGCCCCGGCCACTCCCGACGTCCCGGACGCGCCGGATGCCCGGGAGGCCCTGGATCAGGGACCTTCGGCGGATCCGAGCGAACGTCTGAGTCCGGGATTCCTGCATAATCCCCGCAACCCTCCGGTCCCCGCATCGGTCACGGCCCAGCCTGATCCTCCCTTGCCGTCTGCCGGGGGTCCGCCGATCTCTTGGGGACACGGGCCGCCTGCCGCCCTGTCGGACAGGGGGGCGGCCGGTCCGCCGATCGCCGGGACTCCCCGGGAAGCAATCAGGCCCTCCGGATTCGTCGTGGCGGCTCCCGGCCTCCTGGCGGAGTACCCCGGGCTCAGGCGTCCGGAAATTTCGCCAGCGGGCAGGGACGATGACGGGGCTTCGGGCGGTCCGGCATCTTTCGGGACGCCGCATGAAGGCGGGCCAGTTTCGGGGCCGGGCGCGGCGGGCCCCGCCGATTCCGTCTACGAGGCGGCCAGGCGGCCGGAGTTCCAGGCGCCGACCGGCTGGGGGCCGCTGGTCCTCTCGGTCTTCGAGCGGCCGCAGAGGCTCATGACCTTCATCCAGCCGACCAGCCCCGGGGCCAGGTGCCGGCCTTTCCACGTGGGCAGGATCGCCGACAGCCAGCTGACCCCCGCGGACTTCGTGCTGGACAGGGAGGGCGGCGCGAGGTTCATCGCGACCTTGGACGGCTGGATACCTGGCCACGAGAAGATCATCTACGCTTCGTACTCGGGCATTTCGCTTACGGCCTTCGCGAGAAGGGCGGTGGAGGACTTCGGGCGCGGGCGCGTCCCGGACGTGGTGGAGGACGGGTTTTACCTGCGCGAGCTGGAGGCCAGCCTGGCCAAGAGCGGGACCCGGGAGCGGAGCGCGCGGTTTTACCTGGAAGCCGCCGCGCGGGGGGTGTTCTTCCACTTCTCGGGGCTCTCCAGGGAGACGAGAAGGCTCATGGCGGACGGCTACCGGAGGTTCGCGCCGCTCCCCTGCGAGCCCCTGATCCTCTGCGCGACGGAAACCATCTCGTACGGCGTGAATCTGCCGGCGGACGCGCTTTTCCTGGAGAACATCTCCTGGCCGCGGAGCCGCTACCGGCACAGCTATTCCATCGAGGCGCTCACGGCCAACGAGTTCAGGAACCTCGTGGGCCGCGTCGGCCGTTACGGGCACATCAAGCCCGGCGTCATCCCCACGGTGCTGGTGAACTGGCCACTGGGAAAATCCGTCAACTCACCCGCCCTCTTCGAGGGCCGCAGGAAGGTGCTGGCGGAGATAGCATCCTCCAGCCCCGCCTCGGAGATAGACTGCCGAGACCTCCAGGCGCATCTGGCAAGGCCGGCTGCCGCCCGGCTCTCCGACTACCCGGGCCCGGTGGGGAGATTCTACCTCCTTTCGATTCTCCACGCCTCCAAGGCGTCGGGCGGCGGCCCGGTCACCGCCGAGGAGGCGGCGGCTTTCCTCTCCGAGACCTACACGGTCCGCTCGCTCGAACGCTCCGCGGCGCCGCCCCGCCGAGGCTGGCTGGTCTCCGGGCTGTCGGGATTCCTGGAGCACCTCGTCCGGGAATTCGGGAACCTCGTGGTGGAGGAAGTGCGGGGAGAGGGCAGGAGAAGATATCTTCCCGGCGGGCTCTGCGCGAACCTGGCCAGGAACGACACCTCGCCTTATACCTTGAAGGAACTGGACGGGCTGATAGCGGCGCTGGCGTCCGGCCCCGGGGCCCCGCTGGGACGGGCGGGGCTCATGGCGCTGGTCGCGGCGCCGCTTCTGACCGAGATGCGCCACGTCTTCACCCGGGTCTTCTCAGACCCCCGCATGCTCTCCCAGGGGGCTCTGAAAAAGGCCAGGACGGACCGCGAGGAGGCCGAGAGATGGTTCCGCTGGGCGGCCGAGCCGGCGGAAAGGCTTCTCGCGGGGGAGGGGCTGACGCCAGAGGAGGCGCGGGGGATCTGCGAGCGCGTCCGCTCGGAGGGCCGCTCGATCCTGGAGAGGCACCTCCGCGAGAACTTCCGGAACTCCTCGCGGGTCAAGGAGGTGGTCGCCTGCCTCAGGGACGCCTACCTCCAGAAGGTCCTTTCGACGATCAAGACGCTTCTCATGTGGATAGACGGTCGCGCCGTAAAAAGCATCCTCTCCGTGGCGGGCTCCGGGCTCCGGGCCGCCTCGCCCGGATCCGGCGAGGACGGCGAGGGGGTGCAGGAGGGCAGGGAGGTTGCGGAGGCCGCGAACGCGGGCGTCAAGGCCGCGGGAAAGCCGGGCATGGGCGGCGGCGAGGGTCAGGAAGGGCCGGAGGCTCGGGAGACCGAGGACCCGGCAAGGCCCGAGGACTCGCAGGGCGGGCTCGGCGGCGGACGCGGGACGTCCGGCGGCGGCGCAGGGCTCGGCGGCGAAGCCGGCCTTGTCGCGGGGGACGGTCCGGACGCGGGGGAAGGCCTTGGCGCGGAATCAGGCCAGGACGTATGGGACGATCCGGACGCGGACGCCGGCCGGGAATCCGAGGACGGCCTGGACGCCGCGGCGGGTATCGCGCCAGAGTCGGTCGAGGCCCGGGAAGGGAAGACGCCCGCGAGGCGCCTCAAGGGCGGGGTGGACACGCACTCCTTCAACCAGCGTTATTGCGACAAGACGGCTCTCGTGATAGACAGCTACCTGGCATACCGCCTGGCGGCGGGACGGGCGACCCCGGAGGAGGCGTCAAGCCTCCAGTTGATGGGGGACCGGGCGCGCTGGGGCCTGAGGGGGGAGGACCTCGAGGCCTTCAACCGGAACCGTAAGGAAAGCGGCATGGGGCGCGAGGAGTGGCTCGCCCTCGTGAGGCGGCCTGATGGCGAGGACGGCTGACGGCCGCCTGCGGACGGGCGGGCCCCGTCGGCTCACGGGACAGCGGAAAGGCTTGGGAGCACCGGCGAATTGTGGCGTCGGGCGCGTGGACGCGCCGATTTCCCTGATTGATTCCGCCGAAGAAACCGGCCGCCTCGACGGAGAAGCGGGCCGCCATGCGGCCAT
Organism: Deltaproteobacteria bacterium; assembly: GCA_031263485.1. Classification (GTDB taxonomy): domain Bacteria; phylum Desulfobacterota; class Desulfarculia; order Adiutricales; family Adiutricaceae; genus JAIRZX01. The sequence goes on from JAISFS010000005.1 coordinate 27,001, forward strand.
CGCATCGGCACCCTTGCGTTTAAGCCTTAAACCACCGCCCATCCGCGCGCCCTTTACCCGGACATTCTGCACTCAGACGACTGCCAGGAGTCGAGGGGGGAGGTTTGTGCCGCGGAATCCTGATCGCGCCCATAGGGCCGAGGCTGGCGAAACGACGGAAACCCGCGGCGAGCCTGTCGCGGGGCAACGGCGTCCCCCAGGCGAGCCGCGACCGTCGCGGCGGCGGTCGCGGGGAACGGCATGTCTCGCCGTTCCGGGCACCTTCGGGCGTACGGAGCGCGGCTCGCGGCCGCGTCAAGGCTCGGGCGAGGCATGACACGTCGGCCATAGCGGCCCTGATCCGGCTCCGCTCGTTCGGGCGATAGCCGGGGCCGTATTTCCTGTCCAGAAACGCTATCGGCATCGAACGCGGGATATGGATCTCCTCCCCGCGCGACTGGCGGAGGGGACGGGATAACGGATCGGCGTAAGCCGTAAGCCATAAGACGTAAGCCGTAAGACGTAAGACGTAAGACGTAAGACGTAAGACGTAAGCCGTAAGACGTAAGCCGTAAGACGTAAGACGTAAGACGTAAGACGTAAGACGTAAGACGTAAGACGTAAGACGTAAGACGTAAGACGTAAGACGTAAGACGTAAGACGTAAGACGTAAGACGTAAGACGTAAG
>JAISFS010000027.1 GCA_031263485.1 Deltaproteobacteria bacterium
ACCGGCATCATACCCTCCGTGGCCCCCGGCAACTTCGGGTCCAAGGCCTTCCGCAAGGAGTTCGACCTGCGCTTCGCCTACGTCGGAGGCGCCATGGTCGGGGGGATCTCGTCCGTGGCGATGGTGGAGGAGCTGGCGGCCGCGGGGCTCCTGGGCATCTTCGGGGCGTCGGGGCTGAGGCCCGAGGCGGTTGAGGAGGCGGCCGTCAGGCTTTCGGCATCCCTGTCGGGCAGATCCTTCGGCTCTTGCCTGATCCACACCCCCCACGACCCGGAGTGGGAGAGGAGGGTGGTCCAGATCTATTTGGAGAGGGGCGTCACCCTGGTCGAGGCCTCGGCCTTCCTGCAGATCTCCCCGGAACTGGTGAAATACCGCGTGACGGGCATCGCCGAGACTCCCGACGGGGAGATCAGGCCGCGCAACCGGGTGATGGCGAAGGTGTCGCGCGCGGAGCTGGCCAGGCGCTTCTTCGCCCCGCCGCCCCAGAAGATACTGGACGCGCTGGCGGAGAAGGGCGAGATCACCAGAAAAGAGGCCGAGCTGGCCCGCTTCGTCCCGATGGCCCAGGATCTCACCGCAGAGGCGGACTCGGGGGGACACACCGACTTCAGGCCCGCGCTGTCGCTGTGGCCCAGCATGATACAGCTGGCGGACGAGCTCACCCGCAGGCACGACTACGCCCAGCCCCTCCGGGTGGGCGCCGCCGGCGGCCTGGGGACCCCGCATGCCTTCCTGGCGGCCCACGACCTGGGCTGCTCCTACTTCGTCACCGGCTCCATAAACCAGGCCTGCGTGGAGTCGGGACTGTCCCCCGCGGCGAGGGCGCTGCTCGCCAAGGCGTCCCAGACGGACGTTTCGGCAGCCCCGGCGGCAGACATGTTCGAGCTCGGCGCCCGCGTACAGGTGCTGAAATACGGGACCCTGTTCGGGGCCCGTTCGCAGCGCCTGGCTGAACTCTACCGCCAGTACGGCTCCGTGGACGAGATCCCGGACTCCGAGAGGGAGAACCTTGAGAAGAAAATCTTCCTGAAGCCCCTCTCCGCCGTCTGGGAGGAGACCGAGGCGTTCTTCAGGGAGCGCGATCCGGCCCAGCTGAAGAAGGCCGAGAACCCCAAGCACAAGATGGCCCTGATCTTCCGCTGGTACCTGGGCCAGGCCAGCCGCTGGGCCATCCAGGGCCTTGCCGAGCGCCAGACCGACTGGTCCGTCTTCACCGGCCCGGCCATAGGCGCCTTCAACGAGTGGGCCGCCGGTTCCCATTACGAGGATCCGGCCAACCGCCGCGTGGCGGAGCTCGCCCTGAACCTCCTCTACGGCCTGAGCGTCCTGAAGCGCTTCTCGCTCGCCCGCGACCTCGGGCTCGTGCCCGACGACCTTCCCCTCGCGGTGAAGCCCCTGCCCCCCGAGGAACTCATGGAGTTCATCTAGTTCCCGACTGCGAAAGTCTATATGGTTGTTTCAGGCCATGTCCATGTTCAGCCGACACGGCTCGGGAAATCCTGCAGTCCGGTCCCGCTTTGAGGCCCCGTCCCATGAGGAGGATTCAGGCTTTTCTAAGCAGAAACTCCATTTAGAATCGTGCTCATGTCCCAATGCATCATGCAGCGCATTTGGCCAGAAAGGTCAAGGCAACATCTCTTTGCGCGGAACGTACGGCCATGGCAAGAAGCCCCTGCTGTGGTGTCGGCTCTGCGGAAACGGTTTGCCGCGACGTCCGGGACACCAATCTACGGCGCTCATCTTGACCCGGACATCATCCAGAATATCATTCGTTACTCCGCCGAGGGCGTGAGAGTTAGTTCTACCGCCAGGTTGCTAGACCTGCCCCAAGAGACAGTTGACGATGTGATATTGAGGGTGGGGACCAGTTGCGCCACAGTTTTGGATGGTCTTGTGAAATCTCTGCGTATTACAGATGATCATCTTGGTGAGTTATTGTCTTTCGTAAAAAAGAAGAACGTGATGAGACTTTTGAAGCGGAACTCGAAGACGTTCACTTTACGGGAGAGAAAGACGGCGAAGAAGTTCGATTAGGAAGAGTTTGGTTTGGACCGCTGCAACAGATAACGCCGTCGCAATGATCCGCCCGGGCATTTCCGATGAAGAAATGGAGATCGACGGGGACCGAAAATAGTGTGAAAATGGTGATTGGACAGTCAAAACTATCTTGCGCGAGGAATCCCCGGAGCTTGCTCCGGGGAGGAATCGCGCCCTCCTTCCCCGGATCTCACGGCGGCGGGGCGCGGGCGGCGGGAGGAATTGCCGTCTTATCTAGTTTTGCGGTATGATGATTCTATGGCAAACAAGGCATTCGTATTCCGGATCTGTCCGAACAGGGAGCGGGAAGTCCTGATGAACAGGACTTTCGGCTGCCGTCGGTCCGTCTGGAACCGCATGCTGACGGACAGGAAGATCCGGTACCTGATCACGCGTGATTCGATCCAGATCACCCCGGCACGGTACAAGAAGCACTGGCTGTGGCTGAAGGAATCGACGGCATGGCCCTGTTCGACGTCCGGCTGAACCGGGAGAAGGCGTTCCGGGATTTCTTCAGGAATCCCGGTCATTTCGGGTTCCCGAAATATAAGAGCAGGCATCGGGACAGGAACAGTTACACCGCCAGCCTGA
>JAISFS010000037.1 GCA_031263485.1 Deltaproteobacteria bacterium
AGCAGCCTGGACCAGATGCTCCAGGCCATGGGGGCGCTCGGCGCCCCGGGCGGGGACGGCGGAACCTGGACCGATGAGCAGCAGCAGGGGCTGTCGGCCGTGATATCCTCTTACTGGCAACCGAGATCCTGACGTCCGGTCCCCCTTCGGGGTTTACAGAACCCCCGTCATGAGGGCCTGAGGAGCCTGAGTCACAAGAGATGGATCCTTCCGCCCCGGACATGGCTCACGACGACGGGCTGGCGTGCCTCGCGCTGATCGCCCGCTACCATCACATACCGGTCGAGCCCGAAAGCCTCCGCCACAGGTTCGCCCCCACGCCGAAGGCGCTGGGCGAACCTGTGGCGTTCGGGGACATGGAGATACTTGCGGCAGCCAAGAGCCTGGGGCTCAGGGCCGGGCTGGCGCGGCTGGAGCCGCGGGACCTCGACGGGGCGATAATGCCCGCCATATGCAAGGGGTTGCGGGGAGGGTATTTCCTCCTGCTCGGTCCGGTCGACCCTTCCGGACTCCCCAGCGCCGTCGCCAGGAATGTCGAGGCCGACGCGGAGCCGGCGGACGCGGACCCGGCGGACGCGGACCCGCTTTACACGGTCTTTCTGACGGGCAAGGGCGGCGGGGCGAAAAGGCTCGCGGCTTCCGAGCTGTGGCGCATATGGGGCGGCGACGCCATCTTGATGTCGCCTCGCCCCGGGCTCTTAGAGCAATTCAGGAAATTCAACCTCGGCTGGTTCGTCCCCTCGCTCCTGAAATACCGCGCCCTCTTCGCCCAGGTGATCTTCGCCTCCTTCATTGTGCAGCTGTTCGGCCTCGTCACGCCCCTCTTCTTCCAGGTGGTCATGGACACGGTTCTGGTCCATACCGCCCTGATGACGCTGAAGGCGCTGGCGATAGGCTTCGCCGCGGCCATGATCTTCGAGGTGACGATAAACGCGTTGCGCAATTACATCTTCAGCCACACGACTACGCGGGTGGACGTCGTGCTGGGCGCCAGGCTTTTCGAGCACCTGATCCACCTCCCGCTCGCCTGGTACCAGGCGCGGCAGGCCGGGCAGACGGTCGCCAGGGTGAGGGAGCTGGACTCCCTGCGCAACTTCATCACCTCCACGGCGCTGACCCTCGTGATCGATCTGGCCTTCACGGCGGTGTACTTCGCGGTCATGTGGATGTACAGCCGTACGCTGACGATAGTCGTGCTCGTCTCCCTGCCGCTGTATGTCATCCTTTCGGTCGTCATAACGCCCATCCTCAAGCGGAGGCTGGACCTGAAGTTCCAAAGCGGCGCCAGGCTCCACTCGTTCCTGACGGAGGCGGTGATAGGCGTGGAGACGATAAAGAGCCTGGCGCTTGAAATCCAGATGAAGAGAAAATGGGATAACGCCCTCGCCGACAGCGTGACCGCCGGGTTCAGGGCGCAGAACCTGGGCCAGATCGCGGGCCAGATCGCCAGCCTGATCCAGAAGCTGACCACCCTCGCCATCATATACCTCGGGGCTTACCAGGTGATGGACGGGTCACTCACCGTCGGGCAGCTGGTCGCCTTCAACATGATAGCCGGGAGAATCAGCGGCCCGATCCTCAAGCTGACGCAGCTGTGGCAGGATTTCCAGCAGGCCGGCATCTCGCTCGAACGGCTGGGGGACATCCTGAACACGCCGACGGAACCGGGCTATCGGACGGGACAGGGCTCGGTCGCCAGGATCAAGGGCGGCATAAGGTTCGAGGACGTGAGTTTCCGTTACCGCCCGGACGCGCCGAGAGCCGTGGACGGGCTGACCCTGGAGATCCCCCCGGGCGAGATCGTGGGCGTGGCCGGGGCTTCCGGCAGCGGCAAGAGCACCCTGGCCAAGCTGATCCAGGGGATCTACGGCGCCGAGTCCGGCAGGATCTTCATAGACGGCCGTGACCAGTCCACGCAGGACAAGGCCCTGTTGCGCAAGCAGATCGGCGCCGTCCCGCAGGAGAACGTCCTCTTCAGCGGCACGGTGAGGGAGAATATCGCCATGCCCGAGCCCGGGGTGCCCCTGGAACGGGTGATCTGGGCCGCGAAGACGGCGGGGGCGCACGACTTCATAACGGAGCTGCCCGATGGCTACGACACCCAGGTCGGGGAGCGGGGGACCTCCATGTCGGGAGGCCAGCGCCAGCGCCTGGCCATAGCCAGGGCCCTGGTCATGGACCCCCGCGTCCTCGTTTTCGACGAGGCCACGTCGGCGCTCGACTACGAGTCGGAAAGGGTGATCCAGGACAACATGCGGGCCATCTGCGCCGGAAGGACGGTCGTGATCATAGCCCACCGGCTGAGCGCGCTGAAAACCTCGGACAGGATCGTGATCCTGGACAAGGGCAGGATCCTGGAATGCGGCGCCCCGAAGGAGCTGATCGCCCGAAAGGGGGCGTTCTACAGGATGGCCCTGGCGCAGGGCCTCGTCGCCGACCGTTCCCTCCGGAAGCCCCCTGCGGACGGCTCCGCCTGAAGGGGCCCGCCGGTCCCCGCGCGGGAGACGCCGCATGACGTTCAGGAATCTCCGCAGGCTGTGGCGGAACAGGGGCAGGCTGGCCGATCGGGGCCTTTCCGACGACCTGAAGGGCTTTCTCGCGCCGAAGCTCGAGATAACGGAAAAGCCGCCGCATCCCGCCGCCGGATGTCTCCTGCGGATCGTGACGGCGATGGTCGTCACGGCCGCGCTGTGGAGCGTGCTGGGAAAGGTCGACGTCATAAGCGTCGCCGAAGGGAAGATCGTGCCTTCCGGCAAGGTCAGGCAGATCCAGCCTTACGCCCTCGGAATGGTCTCCTCCATACCGGTCGCCGAAGGGGATCTGGTGGACGTCGGCCAGCCCCTGGTCGAGCTGGACCGCACCCAGGCGGAGGCTGACAGGGCGAGGCTCGAGGCCGAGCTGGCCGTGGCCTCGGCCAAATCGCGGCGGCTGAAGGCCCTGATCGATCTGTTGCGCCTGCCGCCCGAAGGGCGCGCGCCGACGGAAACGGTCCTGTCCCATCCCGCCCTGGAAGGCGATGCCCGGAACGGGGCCCTGCTGCTCGCGGAATACGACGCCATCCTGTTCCGCCGCAAGGCGCTGGAGTCGCAGCTGAGGGAAAGGAGGGCCGAACTGGACGCGAACGAGATCCAGAAGCAGCAGTTTTCGGTAAACGAGCCCCTGGCGAAGCAGCGGCTCGACGCGATAAAGACGCTCTTCGACAAGAAAAGCGCCGGGCTCTACGATTACACGAGCGCCCAGATATACTACAACGAGCAGATCTACGGCCGCGACACGCGGGTCAAGGACTCCGAACGGCTGACGGCCGCCATAGAGTCGGCGGAAAACCAGCTGGCGGCGCAGACGGCCCAGGATCTCGCGGCGGCCCTGGAGGAATCAGACGACGTCGAGAGGCAGCTTGAGGCGATAAGCCAGGAGCTTGTCAAGACGCAGGACCTGTCCGGCAAACAGACGATGTACTCGCCCGTCAGAGGCGTCGTCAAGGGGCTGGCGGTGAACACGATCGGCGGGATACTCACCCCCGCCCAGGTCCTGATGGAAATCGTGCCGCTCGACGAGAGCCTGGAGGTCGAGGCGTTCCTGGGCAACAAGGACATAGGGTTCGTCTGGGCCGGCCAACCGGCCAAAATCAAGGTCGCGACCTACCCGTTCACGAAATACGGTACGATCGCGGCGACGGTGGCCGACGTGGCCGAAGACGCCACGGTGAACGAGAATCTCGGCCTCGTGTACCGCATCCGCCTGGAACTGGAGAAATCCACGGTCCTGGTCGACGGGCGCGAGATGCCTCTCATCCCGGGCATGGCGGTGACCGCCGAGATATCCACCGGCAGGCGCAGGATAATCGAGTTCGTCCTGGCCCCGCTTTTGAGGATGAAGGACGAGAGCCTGCGGGAGAGGTGAGCGGCGCGCCGGGGACAGGCCGCCGATCTGGCGACGGTGCTTCGGTCGAGCTTGAACGTCCTTCGGGGCGTGTGGGCAGCGATGGTTTCGGGGCCGGGGAGTCGGCGGAATTCCGGATGCGGTACGTCTCGGATTGCCATGGCGGGTGAGTCTGAGATGCGACGGGCCGAATTGACACCCCGAGAAATGACAATGACCGCCACCTTTTCAAACATGGCATCCGACTCCAGCCATGTCCGAGATCGTTTCATTTCGGCCCTGTCCCCGGTTTGTCTGGCGGATGGCTGTCCTTAAGCCCCGTCTGTCGCAGGATCGGCAGAAGGACCGCCGTCCGGGAACCGCCTTGCGAAATCGATGCACCTGAGTGTTGTCTTGGCGACCAGTCCTGAGAGGTAGCGCGTGAACGGCTTGAGGTCGCCGTTGTTGGCTTTGTCCAGGGCGTCTATATATTCGGGCTTGCCGGCCGCCTTGACTACCGGAGGGAAGAAGCCTGCCTTGATGTACACCAATGACGCCAAAGCTCTGGCGACCCGCCCGTTGCCGTCCTGGAACGGATGTATCTGGATGAAACGGTGGTGGAGCCAGGCGGCTTCTATGTCAGGGGGTACGTTGTCCTCCATGTGCGATTCGTGCATTTTCAGGAGCCTTTCCATCTCGCTGGCTACCTGCTCGGGCGGGCAGTACTGATGGATGAGGCCGTCCTTCGTATGCGGGTTGTTCGGCCATTTCTTGTATTCGCCTTTAAGAAGATGTATCCTGACGCGTCCGCCTGTAGGCTTGATTCCCACGGCGTAGTCTTGGTTCTGGACGAATGCCGCGTGCATGCCCCGTATGGCGTAAGGGACAAGTTGCCAGCCGGATCTGACGTATTCGTAAATGGAATTTACGATGTCGTAGTGATTCTCTATGATCAGCATCGGGTCCAGGTGACCCAGGCCGTTCGTCTGACTGGGCAGTTCGACGGATGACAGGCCATCCTCGATCATGGTCTTGGCCAGGTTGTCGTCTACATGGTACACACTTTCGACCTGGCCCGTCTCGATTGCCCATTCCCTGCTTATCTTTTCCTTGAATTCATCGAACAGCACGGTCTTTATCTTCTTCCTGGCTTCGACCCATTCCCGCGCGATGTCTTGAAACGAAGGATCCGACAGGTCCTGATAATCTTCGGGAAGATCCGCGATCGGTTCCCATTTGTGATAGATTTCCGTCATATCTTGATTGCCGCGTCTTCCGGCACTCCCTCTGATATCAGTTCTCAGCCCGGGAATGGCTCCGCATGTCAGCGCCATTCTTCCATGACCGTACCGCCTGCCATGACTCTGCCGGCCATACCGCGACTTTCACTGATGGCCTTCGCGATCCGAAGCGATGGGCAGGCCTGCAGCCACCGAACAGAAAAATCGGACGGTTGCGGCCCATGTCCGCTCGGGCCATATTCTAGCACCGTGTAACCCTCCCTTTCAAGGATGGCGTTCGTGAACTCACATCGGCGGAGTCGCGCGCGCGAGGCCGTTGCTCAGATACGATGTCCGACGGTATGGCTCATGGCCTGGGAATCGAGAATGATCCCTGTCTCATCCGTCCGAGCCCACCCGGAGAGACCGTGCCGTGACGCGGCCGGAAGCCGCGCGTTTGCCGTTGCCTGACTGGCAACGGGACGGATACGGGTTCGTCCGCCGGGGTCAGGGACGGATGCCGCCGGACGTGTCTGCCGAGCGCGTGATTCGGCAAGGCCGCCGACTCCGGCCCGCCGCGATCCCGCCCTTGTCTCCGGCTAAAGGTTGAGCCCCCGGACGGCATCGTCCACCATGCCGTCGGTGAGGCCTATGTACGCCAGGGTCGTGGCGGGGGAGGAGTGCCTGAGGGCCTTCTGGACCAGCGCCGCCTCCCTGCCGGAGGCCTCGTAGAGGAACAGGCCGAAGGTCTTCCTGAGCGTGTGGGTGCCTATGGCGTCCAGGCCAAGGGCCGCGGCGGCGGCGGCGTAGCGCTTGTGGACGGTGCGGCGGCTCAGCCGGCCGCCGCGCTTCAGGGTCGTGGGGAACAGCGGCTCCCCGGGGGCGGCGCCGGGCCTCGCGGCGAGCCAGTCCTCCAGGGCCCGGCGGGCGGAGGCGTTGAGCGGGACCGCGCGGCGCTTCCGGGTCTTGGTCTCGCGGAGGGTCACGGAGTCGCGGACCCTTCCGGAGGGGTCGCGGACGTCTTTGACGTCCATGGCCAGGAGATCCGAGATCCTGAACGCCGTGTTTATCCCCACGGTGAAGAGCGCGACGTCCCTCGTCCCGCAGCGGCCGCGGGCGAGCTCGGCGCGGAAGCGCCCGACGTCGTCCCTGGTCCTCAGCGGCTGCACCCTGGGCATCTCCGGTCCTCCTTCCGGGGGCGATCGCGACACCCCGCGCCCCCTCGGGGGGGCCCCCGGGCTGTCGCCTTCGGGCCCCGGCGGCCAAAGCCCGCCTCCGGCCTCGCTTTCGCCTGACGTTCAAGGCGCCCGAAAGTGGCTTTTGGGCGCCCTTGAGCCATTATGGCGCCCCCGGGGACGCTCCGCAAGGGCGCCCGCACGGACGGGAAGCCGGGCGGGACGGAGGGAGGCGGCCGGCCCCGTGCGGCCGCGCGGCGCCTTCCGGGCAGGGGGATCCCGGGCTACGGCTTTCCCGGCAGCCTGATCTCCACCGCGGACTCGCCCCTCTTGAAGAGGCAGGCCACGACGTTCCGCTCCTTCCTGCCGACGGCCAGCGACACCAGGAATGGGTTCCTGTAGCTCCGGCCGTAACCCTTTTCGCGTATCTGGAGCATTCCCGCCCTGACCGCGTCGTCCGCGCCCAGGACGTCTTCGGACATCTTCAGCTCCATGACGTACTGGAACCTGCCGTAAACGGCCTCGATGTCGGTGCGGCCGACGTTCTCGTGCTTCTCCGCCGCCACTATGGCGCCGGCCATCCAGATGGCCGCGTGCAGCACGGAGCGGTAGAACGATTCCCCCCTCGTCGCGCGAGGATTATCTGGCGGTCCATCTGTTGGTTCGGTATCCCGGACGTCTGGCGGGTCAGTGCCCGCCGACTCGCCGATATCGTTGCCCTTTGCCCCGTCTCGATGCCCGCGTCCGGCGGCGGCGTGGTCATCGTAGGTGACGGCGGCAAGAAGACGCGTGAAGACGTTGACCATGCCGGGGACATCGCCGGTTGCGAGGGGGCGTTTCAGATCCCTGCCCAGGTCGCTGATGCTGTTCCAGACGGAGTTCTGGGTGAGGCTTTCCAGGAACAGGGTTGAAATTGCCAGGCGTACTTCGCGGTTGGGATAGTCAAGGACATACTTGGACTTGCCTTTGGACCTGAGGGTCAGGTAGCCGGCCTGGTACAGGAATCCTTCTGGCGGGGTGGAGTCAATTTCGCCGGGATCTCTGACGAAAAACCTGTTTACCGCCATATTCTGGAATTGGTCCGCCGAGAGTTCCTTCTCCTTCAAAAAATTCCTGATCAAGGTGTTGGAGCCGGATTCCATCCAGAAGTTGTCGAACTCCCTGAAATGGAAAAAAGAGAGGATTGAAAACGGATTATAGAGCCTGATCTTACCATCGAAAGAAAAGCCATCGTAATGATCGCGGATTTTCCTCAAAATGCCTTTGTCGCTCATTCTGAGCTCGTTGGCAGTCTCGGTTATGAAGTCCTTGAAATTTTGCTCAAGCTCATCTTGGGTGTATCCCATGAATGCCCCGAATTTAGGTTCAAGTGAAATGTCAATCAGGTTGTTGAGCAGGGAAAACAAGCCCATCCGGGAAAACTTTGTGACCCCGGTTATGAATACCGATTCGATGTGCTCATCGGCGGCTTTGATCTGGCCGTAAAGTCTCCTCATGACGATCCGCGTCTGCTTTAGAAGACGCCTGTCGTCTTCAGGCTCTTCCCTCTGGATGATGCTGATGACTGGGGCATCGTATTCGTCAATCAGGATGACGACATGTTTGCCGCTGGCCTTATGGATGTCCTCGATAAGGAATTGAAATGCATCCGCCGAATCAGCTCCCCTCAGTGAGACCTTGTGCCGCTCGGCGTTGACTCCAAGGCGGCCCATAATTTTCTCTTCCAAAAGCGTATTGGTGTCGCTGTCGGCCGGGGTACTCATGTCAAGGCGGATAACCGGACGTGTTATGAAATTTTGAGAGGTAACGACTTCTTCTGCCGCGAGTCCCTGAAAAAGATCTGCCCTCCCAGACCAGAAGGCATCGAGGGCGCTGACCGTAAGGGACTTGCCGAATCGTCGGGGGCGGGCGCAAAAGACGAATCTGCCGGCTTTACGCACCATCGGGAGATATTCCGTTTTGTCTACATAGACAGCCTTGTCGAGCCTTACC
>JAISFS010000068.1 GCA_031263485.1 Deltaproteobacteria bacterium
TTCCTCCAGCTACTACGGCTTCCACGCCGGGATCGGCCGGGTCTTCAACCTGACCGACTCCACCTCGTTAGACCTGTTCGGCAAGTGGCTCTACACCCGCCAGGGCGCCAAGAGCCTCACCATCCAGGACACCCACCCGCTCAAGTTCGACGCCATCAGCTCCAGCCGCCTGCGCGTGGGCTTCAGGGTCTCCACGCAGGTCAGCGGCTACATCAGGCCTTACGTGGGACTGGCTTACGAGCGCGAGCTGGACGGCAAGGCCAAAGCCACCGTCAACGGCATCGCAATCGGCGTGCCCGAGCTCAAGGGCGGCACCGGGATCGGCGAGGCGGGACTCACCATCTCGGCGGCCGAGCACCTCACACTCGATCTGGGAGTCAGGGGCTACGCCGGTCAGCGCCAGGGCGTCACCGGCTTCCTGAACCTCACCGTCAACTTCTAAGGAACAGGGAATCAATGACGCAACCGTAATAAATCGGCGGGGGAGGTTCATGATGAAGAACCGAATGAGGCGGCGGAAGTCCAATCAGGCCAACTGGGAAGTCATGCCTCTTTAATTGGTACGTCTTGCCTACCCTTAAGCCTCCCTGATGCAAATTACCAGGGGTCGATGCCTGCCTCGGCTTACCGTTCCGACTTATTACGGTTCCGTCATATATCGAAAACGAGGTTCCGTAACGCCCCTATGGGGAAATACCGGGGTTCATGTCCAGAACAGGATATAACCGTTGTATGTCAACAGGCCTTGTCCTCTCAGGCAAATGGATCAGCCCTCATGAATATCCCCGGTTATCTCCAGCAATCCGTCCTTTATGCCGTCGTGAACAATGCCGATGAACGGTTCGACCGTCAGCGCATCGTCATCGACCTCCTCAACGATCATGTACTCGGTATGAATCTTCTTGTCTATCAACTCCAGCAACTTTGTTTTCTCCATTCCAGCAACTTTGTTTTCTCCATCAGGACTCCAGGCATCGCGCTTCTCCTCCCTGCCAAAGAAGGCCGACGGCAAAACGGCATTTGCCGCCTGAATCTCAATCGCAATTCAACTAGCATGACCTGACTGGAAAAAACAAGAAGATCCATGTGCAAAGTTCGGATGTCCGGGGACGGAGCCGCTGACAAGTTGCAACGTGGGCGACGCCTGGTTCCCGGAACCCCTTTTCGGCAGTCTGCGGACCGGAAACGATAAGGTCGGAAGTGCCGCCTCCGGCGCGACTTGTCCTTGCCCTTCCCGAAAGGTGTCCGCATAGCTACCGAAACGACACGTGAGGTCTGTATGACAAATGTTAACCGGACTTCACAGGCCCGATCGAGATATTCCCGAGATGGCTCGCTTCCCAACGTTTTTGGTGACTTGGCCTGACGACCGTAAGACCGGTTCTAGCCGCCGCCTCAGCCATGTCAAAGCTCCTGCATCCCCGATCTCTCTTACGTCCGTCCTGGGGCATCGCGGCGGACAGGTCGCCATCGGCACCCCCCCACGGCCCGATACTTCACTTGATGCCGAAGACCCGACGGGCCACGACGACTGAAAGTGGGAACCGATCGGAGAACGAAATGCCCGCGCATGCGCTTCAGGCTGTATTCCCCGGAAGTCCGATTAGGACGATCGCACGGAAGGCGGAGTTAACGGTAAGACATCCGACCGGGGACAGGGCCATGCCGGTCCGGGAGCGGAAGGGGCGGGAAGGCGACGAGGTTGGCGGGTTTTGGAAGTTTGGCGGGCTCCGGGCGTCTGCCGGGATCCTTACGCGCTGAAGTTGGCTCGGTTCCTGCTGTTCGGATTCGCGTGGCCGTTTTTTCCGGTACCGGCCCCCGAAGGTCCTGCCACGCCGCGACGCTGGCCGCCGCCGCAGGGAGGGCATGGCGGAAGCTCTCCGGGATAAGGGGAAGGCCCCGGACGTGGCCGGACGCATTGCGCCCCCTTCTCCCGGACGCCTTCCGCCCCCGGACGCTTCCCTCCAGTACGCCTTCCGCCCCCGGACGCCTTCCGCCTCCGGACACATGGTGCCTCACCCTCCAGGACGCCTGCCGCAGATCTCGGCTACAGGCCCGAAAGACTCCGGTCGATAAGAGAGGCGGGAACCGCCGACGGAAATCTCATTTGCTGGCACATGAATTGCTAAACCCTCTCTCCGGACTCCCCCGAGAAACGCCGGAGGGTCCGCGCCGGCCCACGCACGGCCCGACGCCTTGCCGCACGGGGTCCCCAAGCCCCCGCGCCCGAAGCCCCCAGGCACTCGGCCTGCTCCGGGCCTGCAACAGAGCCCGCAACAGAGGTGGTTCAATGACCTCCATAGATCATCCGAAAGTCACGGCCCTCATCTCCACCTACAACCGGCCCCAGTACCTGGAGGAGGCCATAGACTCCATAGAGGCCCAGACCATGGGCGACTGGGAGCTGATCGTCCTGAACGACGGAGGCCAGGACGTGGCGCACGTGGTGGAAAAATTTGCCGACCCGCGGATCATCTACGTCCCGGACGACATAAACCGCGGCGCGGCCATCCGCTTCAACCAGGGGCTCAACCTCGCCAGGGGCGACTACGTCTGCTACCTGGGGGACGACGACGTCTTCTACCCCAACCACTTCGAGGTCCTCTCGAAGGCCCTGGACGCGAACCCCGAGGCGGGCCTGGCCTACTCCGACCTGTACGCCTCCAGCTCGGTCTCCGACCCGGCCACGGGCCAGCGCTTCATCCTGGACAAGCAGATGATGGTCTCCCGCGACTTCAACCGGGAGTTCATGTTCCACTACAACCACGTCCTCCACGTTAGCCTCATGCACCGCAGGGAGGCGGCGCTCAGGGTCGGCGGCTTCGACGAGTCCGTGAAGGTGCTCATCGAGTGGAGCTTAAACCGCCGGCTGGCCTTCATCTACGACTTCGTTCACGTCGAGGTGCCTACGGGCGAGTACCACATGGCGGTGTTCAAGTCCGACCGCATCTCGGTCCGCGAGCGCCGGGACCAGGAAAGCTACAAGCACAACCTGAGGCGCATCCGCTGCAACTTCCCGGAAGAGCCCTGGGGCAAGATCCAGAAGGTGGATCTCCTCTACCTCGTGAGCCGCTGGGGGGACAAGCTGAACCGTCACCTCAAGGAGATAATCGACAACTTCGACCATCCCATGAGGATAGTCCTCATCGGGAACGGCACGAGCAAGACCGAACGCGAGTCCCGCCAGAGCCTCAAGGAGCTGGGCGAGCTGAAGAACATCTCCATCATGCGCCTCCCCCAGAAGCTGGACCCGGTCCTGGCCTTCCGGAAGGCGGCGAAGAAGTCCGACGCGAAGTTCCTTTTCCTGGTCACCCCGGTCCTGAAGGCCGTCGAGGCCCCCAGGAGGATCTTCGTGGGCGTGGACACGCTGGAGGGGAACCCCGACCTCCACGCCATCCGCTGGGCGGTCAAGGGCGAGGAGAAGGAGAAGTCCCTCTTCGAGTGCCTCATCTACCGCGACTACTTCCTCTTCCACACCAAGCCCGGCAAGAACCACACCGTGATGGTCCCCTCGGTCACCATGGCCATCCCCAAGGGCTTCCGCTTCGACGCCATGTACTCCGAGTACCAGAAGCAGATGAAGGAGAAGAACCTCGACAAGGCGACCCAGCTCCTGAAGCTCATGCTCTCCGAGTCCAAGGGGTTCCCGCACATCCAGTACCTCATCAGAGACGTCGAGGAGGCCGCCTACGCCACCGGGGAGTTCGGGGAGCTGGAGGGTCACCTCTACGATCTTCTCGAGCGGGGGTACCTGCCCGACAACTACATGAGGCTGTGCCGCCTGCGCCACCACCAGGGCCGCTGGGGGGAGGCCGTGGAGGCGGGCCTGAAGGCCATCGAGTGCCTGGACCTGGACTACTCCGGCTTCGACAGCGCCTGCTTCCCGCTCAAGATCAACATGGACATGGCGGCCTTCAAGCTCTTCATGGAGATGGCCGAGAGCTACCTGAAGCTCAGGAACTTCGGCCTGGCAGCCCGCCACTACCACATCGCCTCGAAGATCAGGGCCGACTCCTACAGGCCTTTCCTGGGCTTCGCCAAGACCTACCTGGAGGCCGGGGAGACCTCCCGGGCCGAGGAGGCCATGACCCGGCTCCCCGGCAACCAGGGCCAGAAGGACCCGGAGACCCACCGGATCCTGGCCGTCATCTGCCGCTCGCACAGGAATCTGCCGCTCGCCTTCGACTGCCTGAAGCGGGCCTTCGAGTGCGGCCCCGGCGACCCCGAGAATGTGGAGCCCTTCTACTTCACCGGCGCCGGCCTGGGGCTCTGGAAGGAGATGCTGGCCCCCCTCCAGTCCTTTACCGAGTTGAAACCCGACCACGCCGGGGCCTGGGCGCGGCTCTCCTCGGTCTACTTCAACCTGGGCGAGGAGAAGGGCGCCTTCGAGTCGGCCGGCAAGGCCCTGGACCTGGACCCCCGCAACCCCGTCGCCCGGAGCATCATGGGCCGCGTGAAGTCCGGCCGCTACAGCCAGGCGGACACCCGCAAGGCCGAGGCCGACGGCGGGCTCACCCTGGACACCGCAGGCGCCCTGGAGGGCATCCTGGACAACGCCGCCATCGTCTGGTAGCCGGAAGCGCCTGTCCGCCGACGGCCCTGTCCCATCTCCCTTGCCCGGCTACCTGAACGGGGCCCCCCGTCCCCTTCGGGCGACTCCCTCCGCCCGCAGGAGACATCCGGGCTGCAAAGGATCTTGACCCGCAAGAATGCGTCGGGGCGGCAAAAAAGGCCTTGGCCCGCGATAGCGCTTCAAGTCGTCAAAAAGCCTTGGCCCGCGAGACCGCTTCAAGTCGGAAAGGGCCATTACCCCCAAGAGCGCTTCAAGTAGGCAAAACCCCTTGGCGTTGTAAAGCCCCGGCCCGCAACTGCCGACCCACATGACCGTCCCCGGCTTACCCGCCATGCGGGGAAGCCGGGGTTCGTGTCAAATGGGGGGACAGGCCTGCGGCTGTTTCCGAGCTTTGGCACGCCCCCTTACGCACCTCAAGCTCCTTTCGTCCATGAGGCCTCGCGGACTTGGCCCGATCACGGCTCGAAAAACGCTCGCGGCCCGAACGGCCGCCCGTGGCGACCGCCTTCCGGACAAGTCTGGCCCGGCAACCCGTTTCGGCCACCGCTCAGCCGCGCCCTCCCCTCAAGGCCGGATGCATATGCCAACCTGCGGGCCCCGGAGTCCCCTTCCCATGCCCGAAACGGACGGCGCGGAGTCGGGCCAAGACGCAAGTGATTTTACGTATCGCTGTTTCGTTCCGATAAATAATACGGAAGGGGCGGACGCCCCCTCCGCCCGCACCTCCCTATCCCGCCACAGGGCATCGGGGAGGCAGCGGGCAGGTCACCGGGGTAAGAGACATGTCCACCACAGGTTCGATATCAGGCGGGATCAAATGGACGGGACTGGCCTCCGGCACCGACTTCGGGTCCGTGGTCGACAAGCTGATAGCGATAGAGCAGCGCACCATCACCCGCCAGGAGACCTGGAAGGCCGAGTGGCAGGAAAAGATTACCGCCATCAGCGGGCTGAACACCCGCCTCGTCACGCTCAAGCTGGACGCCCAGGACAAGGATCTCAGATCGGAGCTCCTGAGCCGCACGACCACCGTGAGCGACGAGAAGGTGGTCTCGGTCAAGAACACCTCCACCGCGTCCCTGGGAAACTACGACGTGACCGTCGCCGAGAAGGTCAGCGAGAAGTTCGCGTCCCGAAGCTACTACGCGGACCCGACCAACGGCATACCCAACGCGGACACCACCAAGGATCTGGTCATCACCCTGGGCGACCCAGCCGAGGGCGGGAAGACCTTCACCCTGACCGCCTATGACAGCGCCTTGAACACCGGCGACCTGCACTTCGGCGCCGGATACGATCTTGACAAGCTGGCCGCCGACATCAACGCGGTGACCCAAGGCAACGGCATCAGGGCCTCCGTCATCTCCGACAAGAAGCGCGAGGGCGCCTCGGGCGAGGAGGTCTACAAGCGGCTTGTCCTCACCGCCGAAGAGGCCGGGAGCGAGAACCGCATAAGCGTCATCGAAGATCCGACCGACCTTGGCCTGGGAAGCAACTACGTGGACGATCCGGTCTATACGACATTCCTGGGATCGGACGCGACAGTCTCGGTGGACCACGGCAGCTACACCGGAACGGTGAACAAGACCTTCACCTTCGTCCCGACCAACTCGGGGGTGCTCGGCACGGACGAGGTGGTCATCCAGTGGGCCGACACCGAGGGCCATTCGGGCAAGTTCACCCTGACCACCGTCGGTCAGACCGTGGAGGTCATGCAGGGCCTGAACCTCACCTTCAACACGGGCGTCAACGGGCGCTTCGTCCAGAGCGAGTCCTTCACGGTCGACTGCCAGGCCCCGACCCTCCAGAAGGGCCAGGACTCGGGCATGGCCCAGTCGGAGAAGGTCGTCCACGACGGCTTCGTGGACATGGTGAGCCCCATCCACGTGGGTGGGATAAGCGACTTCACCTACACGTACCGCGGCGAGAAGAGGACGATCACGGTCACCGACCGCATGAGCCTGAGCATGCTCGCCGACGCCATCAACAACGCCTCCGACAACCCCGGCGTCGCCGCGAGCATCGTGAACGACGGCACCGGCACCTCTACCGCCTACCACCTGGTGCTCACGGGCGACGACACCGGCGCGGAGAACTCGATCGAAGTGCTTGAGCCGGCCACGCCCTACTCTACCGGGATGTTCGGCAAATCCACCTTCAAGAAGGCTCGCGAGGCCTCCAACTGCATGGTCAAGGTGGACGGCTTCCCAGCGGGCGCCGACAACTGGCTGCAGCGGAGCAAGAACGAGGTGGCGGACGTCATAGACGGCGTCGTCATGACCGTGAACGGGGTGGGCTCCTCGGTCCTTTCGGTCCGCAACGACGCCGAAGGCATGCGCGACAAGATTGTCCAGCTCGTGAACTCGGTCAACTACTGCAAGAGCTACATCCTGGAATACACCAAGTGGGGAGGCTCCAACCTGGAGACCTCCATGGCCTCGGACGGGACGGTGGTGACGTCACGCGAGAACGCCAACGGCGTCATGATCGGGAACTACGGCTTCCAGATGGCCCAGAGCACCCTGGACACGCTTATGAACTCGGGGCTAGTGCCCTTCCCCACCGACCCCACGCTCACCACCAAGGAGCGCATCGACGCCCGCCAGAAGTTCATGGACGACAACGGCCTGTCCTACGTGAGCCTCGCCGAGATAGGCATCACCTCGGATCCCGAAAACCAGGGCCTCTACAAGGTCGAGCAGTCCAAACTCCTGGAGTGCATCAACGCCGACCCCGAAGCCGTCATGAAGCTCTTCACCTTCAACGGCACCTACGTCGACAAGGGCTCGGACGGCAAGGACAAGCTGGTGGAGATCAAGGGGTTCGCCCTGTCCATGGGCGAGAAGATGGCGGCGCTCACCTCCGACACCGACAACTACGACACCTCCGGGAACCTCATCTCCAAGGGCAAGGGAATCCTGGTCACCCTCCAGGAGAACTACGAGTCCATCATAGAGAACATCAACGCCAAGATAGCCAGGGAGGAGAAGCGGATCGAACAGGTCCGCCAACGGCTCACGGACAAGTTCAACCGCCTGGAAGTCTCGCTCCAGAGCCTGCAGGACCAGCAGAGCAAGCTGGAAAGCTCCATAGAGTCGCTCAACAGCAGCTCCAGCTGAGACGGGCTATCCCGAGGCGATCCGGGCGATCCCGAGGAGGACCGGGAGATCCAGGAGGCGAACGGGGGGGGGAGATCCAGGAGGCGGATCCGGACGATCCAGGAGGCCGACCGGACGATCCAGGAGGCGGACCGGACGAACCTCGAAGCGGACCGGGCTATCCAGCTCGAATGACCCGGCAAACCTTGCCTCTCCCCGTTCCCGCAAGTCGACACGCGGTCGGCACGGAACTTGTATATACCTCGTCAGAGGAAGGCGTCCGGAACGGATTGCCTGCCCGCCCCGGTCGCCGAAGCCGACCGGGGCCCCCTCAGGGCCCGCCAGGGAGGCCGCATGAAAGCGGGTTCCGGGGCAGCCACGGGATCCCGACAGAAAGAGGCCACGACAATGAACGCATACGGCAGCGAGATTTACCGGCAGACCCAGGTGACCACCGTGGACAAAGGGCGCCTCATCATCATCCTCTACGAGGGCGCCATCAAGTTCATCCGCGAGGCAATGAAGGCCCAGGAGGACGGGGACATCCCCACCAAGGCGACCTGCATCAACAGGGCCCTGGACATCATCACGGAGCTGAACCAGTCCCTCAACATGCAGGAGGGCGGGGAGATCGCCGTGAACCTACGCCGCATCTACAAGTTCTGGAACGAGCACCTCCTCCGCGCCAAGGTGAGCCGGGACGGCAAGGGCCTCGCGGACGTGGAGAGCATGATGGTCTCCCTCTCCCAAGCCTGGGAGGTGGTCTGCAACGACCCCGAGGCCGCGAAGGTCACCCCCCGCGACACCGTGGAGAACGCCGTGAACCCCGCCAGGACCCTGTAGCCTAAGTACGCCCGAAGACAACTCGTGTCCCGTCCGCCTTAGCTCTTCCGTGTCAGGAAGGAGCACCCTGGCCGTCGGACATGCAGGCCGACGCGGCAAAACCTGCCTGCAATTGCCTGTTTTAGACTGATGCTCCGAAATTTCTTTCAATCCCCTGCCGGGAGCTCTCCCCGCAGGGGATTTTTTTTCCTTTTGGCAGGGGCATGCCCATGTCTCCCTTGCGGCATGTTCGGTGGAGTGCCAAGCGACACGGCTTGCGTTTGTGCTATCGCAGGGTGTTGATAGTGTCTTAAGGGAACCGAAAGGAATGGTCCGGACTGACTAAAGGAGAGGACCCAGGTTGAGGTTGACTGGACATATGACTGACTTCCAGGGCATATAACGAACATGGACAACGAATGAACCGTTTAGGAATTGGCGAAGTTAGAGCATCGACATGGCATGAAGAATATATGCGTTATCTGATCCTCAAATGAGTTCGCCGCGTATCCGTTCCTATAATGTCCGCGTCAATGTCCAGGCCGCTTCCAGAAAAACAAGTGCTATTTGGCAAGCCAGCGCTCCGTACCCCTCGTATCTTTGAACCTCGCTTGTGCCGCGTTCCGAGCGTTTGCTTCCGATGTCTACGACTCTTCATTAAAGAAACCGATCGCCGGTTGCCGATATTCTAGCTTGTGACCGGACGACATTCCTGCAAGATTAAACACTTTTCAATCAGGTCAATAAATTCTGAAATGTGCCGATGACGTGAAAACCTCAAGGAGGAGGCATTTTACTGGCGTGTCATGGTGCGCTTTCGATCAACGACTTTTTCCGCATGGGATACCGTCCTACCTGATTTCTCAGACATCAAACCCTCAATCATGGCGGATGGACGCCAGCCATCCTTTGGATATACACCCTGCAGGTTTTCAGGCCTGACTTGCCATGGCATATCGGCCTCGTATTCGGCCCGCCGAAGAGTTTCCCGATGAGACGGGCGGCCCTGTCGAAGCCGTTCATCAGCTAGTTCCAATCATCCCGTCCGGAGCATCCGGACAAAGTCGGTTAAATAAAAGACCAGTCCATCTCAAGAAACATGCCCGCCGTCCTGCATGTCAGTATGCAGAGGTGGGCGGTTAAATGCCCCAGCATTACCCTTTGATCCTACTGTAAACAATCGCATTTCCGCCTGGAATGAAATCAGGACTGCCTTCCTGGCAGGGAACCATTCACGAATTATCAGCCTAAGTCGTCAAAATTAAGAAACCCCCGGCCTGAATAAACAGGCCGGGGGTCACTCTCAAGAACGGTGGAAAAACAGACCGGGTGACCGGCTCGGATCAGAATTCAAAGGCCAGGACGTTAGCCCACGCGAAAGTGTCCTTGGCTTTGGCAGTGCCCGTGTAAACGCCATCAGTAAACTCTGGGACATCGAAGGCCTTGCCGTTGAACATGTACCCGAACTGGGTCTCGAACCACAGGTTGTCCAGGATCTGGAAGGTGGCGCCCAGGTCGATCTCCCAGCCGAGATCCTTTGACTGCGTAAACCATCTCTCCGCTCCGCCTTCGGGCGAGATCAAAACGCGGTAATTGGGCTCGACTAGGTTGAAGAAGCCGACTCCGTAATTTAGCCTGATTTCGGGGGTGACCTGATGGTTCCCCAATACGGCGATTGCCCACATGTTTTGGTCGGATGGGTTGTTAGGGGCATACGGCCCCCCATTTCTGGTGCAAACGTCATCGTAGCAGCCCCAACCCAGGTTGTTGGAATAGATTCCGGTGCCCAGCGTCGTGTCGTAGTAGGCGACAAGGAATGGCGCGAAATCGTTCATGCCGACCAAGTCGTGGGACTTCCGATCATTGAGGCCAGTGCCGTCCACGTACCACGCCGCGAGTGTCACGTCGCCTGCACCGTAGTTATAAACGCCGTCAAGGTAAAGCCCGAGCCCTTCGGATCTGAAAGTATTGTCTACACTGGGGTCCAAACCAGTGAATTCCCTGCTGATCGTGGTCTTCCCCCAGCCGAGCATCGCCTCGAAATGCAGGGCGAAGGCGCCCCAGCTTTGGGAGATGGACGGGTTGATGTATATGGCGTTGTTTTTCTCGACGTAGGGATTCGTAATATCACGATGGTAAGCGACTCCAAGCGTGGCACCGCCGCCATCCCATTCGTAGGACCCCTCGATTCCGAAGGCATCGTAATCGTTGTCCTTAAACTGATGGGTGTCGCCAGTAAAAAACCCGGGGCCAACATCGCCCCAGTCATAATCTTCCGGATTCTGCCCCCAATAGCTCGCGGGCTTGACATAATATATCGCCAGCCCGAAACCGTTGTCCCATTTGTTGGTGTACGTGAGGCCATCGATAGGATCTCCGCCATCGAACGGATTCATGTACAGGAACTCGCTTCCCCAGCCGGGCGTGTAGCCCAGTGAGGCGAGGCCGCCGGCAGTGCCGGCCAGGCCCTCAACGATACGGCCGCCGCGGATGGTCCCGAAGGGGAAGATGACCTCGCCGTACAGGGCGCGGGTATAAACATTCACCTGGTTCCGTATGTCGCCGCCGACCGATTCGGGCTGCACGCCCCACCTCTGGTAGTTGGGGCCGCGGAACTGCCAGAACACCGAGACCTGGTCGTTGGGGCGGAAGGTCACGCCGATCTGGAGCTTGTTCTCGAAGAAATTGTCCCTGT
>JAISFS010000153.1 GCA_031263485.1 Deltaproteobacteria bacterium
AGCCGCGGGAGGGGAGCGTTGAAAAAGCCATCATCGAGACGGCTCCAGATGACTTCCCGGAGATCAGGCGACAGAAGCTGGCGGGGATACTCACCGAGAGACTCATGAGGGAGAAAGGAGAGAGCTTCTACCGTTCCATACTGCACGCCTGCCTGTGGATGGCCTGGGCCAAGGTGACTCCCGAGAAGCCGGAGAGCATCGGCGATCTCGACCTGGAGGCGACCTACGGCGACAAGGAGTACGTCATAGAGCTGAAAATGGCGGAGGACGCGAAAGGCGCCGATGCGTCCGTCCTGTCGGGAATGAACCAGATGCTCGCAAAAGGCTACGGTCGGAGTCTGGACAACCCCATCCTGGTGACGCTGGTCATCGGCAGGAAGGAAAGGAACATCGTAGCCTGCCGCTTCAGGAAGGACGGAAGTGAGACGGATGTCGGGATCAAGATCAAGGGGAAGGCAATCCCTCCTGGCCTCATGGCGTGAAATCCTGGAATAGCCTGCACGGGCGGCTGTTTGGTAAATAGCCGGTCCAGGATCGCGACAGGCTAAAGGTCTTTACGCAGCGTTCAGGACCAAGTGCGCCCATCGATGCTCCTGCACCCTGAGCGGCTGTTGGATAAATTACGGCAGCATAGGCATGGAACTATCGGTAGAGGATGGGTTACCTATTGTCTCCCTCAATCGTTCTCATGCCATTCTCCAAAACCCTTTATGCAACAGCCTGCCAGCGGAAACCTTCCGGCGCAGGCACCGGACCGGGGCGCGGCGCTCCGGCTTTCTCCGGTCGCTCCCGTGTCGGTCTTGCGTCACACCGGGACGTTTTCCCTGGGGGCGAATCGCTCGTGGATCGGCGAAACGCCGCCAAGCCGTGCCTGATGTTGCGGGATAGGGCGGTTTTGAGTTAGAATCTGGCCCGGTTCCCATTATCCTAGCAACGTCAGCGAGTTAGGGAAGTCGGCGTATGATAAGCCGTACATCGGGGAAGTCATTGCCAGATAAACCACTGGTATCATTGATTTTTATGTTAACAAAGCCGCGTCGTTTTGCCTCACGTTGTTGATATCATTGTTCAAGGTCTCGGCAGTCCGATCCCCGTGTCCCTTCCGTGAGCGTGTTGCGGCTCGCCTGGGACGCGGCGAACCCAACCACCCGTTATCCCGCCGGGCCGCGGCCAGCGCGTCCCGGGCCCAGGACGAGAACCATGCCCCTCTACAAGCCCTCCGGCGCTGCATCGCCAGCCTCCATCCTGATCCTCCCGGCCGCGGCCGTCTTGAGCCTGGTTCTCGCACCGCTGTATGCCGCCTGCTCGCTCTATGTCCCGTTTATCTACCTGAACATCATCTTCGCGGTTTTGTTCGGAGCTGCGGCGGGTGTGGCGGGGGGAGCCGCCGCGAAAGCCACCAGCACTCAGAGCCCGCTGCTCGCGGGCCTCCTGGCCGCAGTGGGCGGCTGGGTAGGCTTTGTCCTGTCCTGGAGCGTGTGGATCTCCCTGTTCCTCGCCTTCGAGGGGCCGAGCTTCCCCGGGTTCTCCGATGTCATGGACTTCATGACCCAGCCAAACGTCTGGTTCCTGCCCCTGGAGTATCCGAACGAACACCTGCAGTTCCTGAAGCAGTTAAACGAGGAAGGCATCTGGACCATCGGCAGAAAAAGCTCCTCCACGGTCAGCGGGTACCTCTACCTGGCAGTGTGGATAGGTGAGTTTCTCCTCTTCACGATCATGGCCGCGACCACGTCAGCCAGCGCGGCGCGCCGCCCCTATTCCAACGAGGCGAGGTCGTTCTTGAAAG
The DNA here is from genome assembly GCA_031263485.1 of Deltaproteobacteria bacterium. Taxonomy (GTDB): domain Bacteria; phylum Desulfobacterota; class Desulfarculia; order Adiutricales; family Adiutricaceae; genus JAIRZX01. Next base: position 1,790 of record JAISFS010000153.1, read on the forward strand.
GCGAGCCGTCCCCGAGGCTGGGCGTCGCGTTTCCCGAGGAACCGGGAGTGCTTCCGCAGGTGGAGAGGTCCATGTCCGACGGCAATCTCGGCTACCTGACCTCGGCGCCGACGGTGGAGGGCGGCGGGCCCGGGTATTTCGTGACCATCTTCAGCCACCCGCAGTCTCCTTGGGGCACGGTTACGGTCACGAAAACGGAGCAGAAGGGGAAGAAGCTCGAGAAGAAGGTCCTGGTGGCGAACGCCGTTCTGCAAGGCGGGGAAATCGGATTGCTCAGGGCCCGCCTGACCTGATCGGGACTCTCAGCCGTCTCGGCGCGGGAGTTCCCACAGGGGGCCTTTCCCTGCCGCCGCGATGAGAATTCAGTGACCATGTCCTTGACTGAGCCCGTTGCGGCTTGGCCCTTGACGGAACCTGTTACGGTAACGTGCGGGGTGGCACGGTTTTAGACAAGCCGTTGGGCGGTATCATAACTGGACTTTCAATTTATAATCGTGTATAGTCAAATATAGTCGTTTATCTCAGTTTATTCAAAAGTTAGGACACATGAAAGAGGTCTGTGAAAAAAGCCCCTCCGAGCCTGAAGAGAAGGGCAAAACACGCCTATCAATAAGGCCGGACTTCATGTCGGATTGGGCGAAATGTCGTCTCTGCGGTCAATACAGATGCGTTAGGGGCATCCATTGAATGGAAAGGCGCATTGTCTCCGTGAAGTCCAATTCAAACTTTTTTCAGATACCTCATGAAACTCTCAGTACTCTCCGACAAGTCAATCCACCATGTTTTCAACATTAATTCGGGGCGGCACAGGGCATCCGCCATTGACGTCACACCGGCGGAACGGCCGCATGAGGGAATGCCGAAGGACCTTGCCGTTTAACCCATCCTCCGGGAAGGCAGGCGCGAAGGCAGGAAGAGGAGTCGGGCCGTTGCAGGCAGGCGATGGACGCCGGGTTTTCGGGCGGAAAGGCCTGGCCTGAGGCTGGTCTTATCCCAGGTCCGAACCGGGATTGAGCCGTTCGAATTCTATCTTCACGTGAAATCTGCCCGCTATGGATACGGCCACGGCGTAAACCGCGTTTTTCCCCCCGAGATACCCCCTGGCGTATTGCTTTTCGTGGATCTGCCTGAAGGCACGTCTGATTCCGTCGTCAAGAAGCGTCTCGATCATTTTAGCCTTCTCGGCTTTCTCGGCTTTTTTGGCTCTCAGTTCCATTTTAATCGGCAGGGAAGTCCTGGCCCGACTGCCGCGTCGGATGGCGGCCCCTGAGTACGCCTCCGCGGAATCCCGGCCCTGGCCGCCTGCGGGGAAGGCATCGGCGGATCCTTGGTGTGAGGACGGGGCGCGGCGGTTTTCACTGTCGTCTGAATTGGCCAGCTTGCCGTATTTTACCTCCATGACAAGCACGTTGCCTTGGCGCATCTCAAGGACGAAATCGGGATCGCCTCCGGCTTCCCTCTTTTCTGCAGTCACTATCGCGTCGGCATAGTATAAGGCAGGCAACATATGCGACTTGTAAAAAAATTCGCGGTCGGCAATGTTATTTTTAGGATGATGGACATGCGGCAAGGAGGCGAAAATCGATGACAGCTGCTTTTCGGCCTCCCTGGGCTGGAGATCGTTCAGGGCTCTGCAGAAATCCTTGTATCTTTCGATCAGTTTTTCCCCTGCCACTGAATTGCGATCAAAATCCGGGTATAGCCTGCCGATCAGATAGTCTTCCGCGTACGACATCCTGACTTCCTTGTTCGGGATGACAAGATCAAACGTGTTTTTTAAATGCCTGCGGTCAGGATCGGTCGGCTTCCTGATGGTCAGATACCCTGTCTGCAACAAGGATGACAAAGGCGTCAGATTCCCTATGTCTGCAAGATTAATCGTTCCTTTATAGGAGACGTTTTTTGCGAACGTTTTGAAAAAATCTTTGTCTCTAAGCTGTAATTGTTCCAGGAAATTTGGGCCTCCGGTATCGTACCAGTATCTTCCGAAATAATTGATATCAAAAAAATTCAATACAGATTCCGGGTTGAGTACGCTTGTTTCCCCGTCCCAAGTATACCCGTCGTACCACTCCATGATCATATCCAAAGCGTTCGATGGCTTCGAAAGACGGCTTAATTCGTTCTGATCCATCAGTTCCTTATGGGCGGAAACCAAATAATCCTTGAAATTTTTTTCGATCTCTTCTCTGGTGAATCCGCAGATAGTCGCATATGCCGGTCTGAACGAGATATCTTTGACGGCGTTCATGCCGCTGGATGATGTCAACATCTTAAATTTTGTGATTCCGGTTATGAACAGGAAACCGACTTTACCAAGAACAGACTTGAGCTGGGCATAAAACTGATACAATTGATCCCGTATGGTTGATAACATTTCAGTATTTTTGTAATTGGTGGCCAGCGGAAAGTCATACTCGTCAATAAGGACCGCGACCGTAGGGACTTCCGGCAGGATAGTCGTGATTCTGTCGTTGATCACAAGCGGGATATCTTGGAAAGATCGGAAGAGCGTGTTTATCAGTTGGATGATTGCGGGACCGCTTTCGATTTCCTTCAGATGCACTCCATGCATTTCGGCGATGTCTCTAATCCCGTTAGTCAAAGTATCGTCGAATTTCTGCCAGTTGTTGCCGAACGAACTCATATCCAGGCGGATCACATGACATCTCGGCCAGTCGTATTTTGCTTCTGGGCTTGATATGTATGTATTCTTGAACAGTTCTTTCTTCCCGTGAAGGATGTCTTCGATAGTGCTGACGAGAAGGCTCTTGCCGAACCTCCTCGGCCTGGTAAGGAAGAATCTTCTGGGTTTTTGGGTCAACAGGGAAAGGATGAGTCTGGTCTTATCAACGTAAACATAATTATCGTAAATGAAGTTTTGAAAAACGCTTTCGCCGATACCCAGGGATAATTCCAGAGGATTGCGAGGCGGGAGCGGTTTTTCTGCCATGATCAATGGACCTCTTCGGGGAGCTTTGGCGGTAAGCCGTGCAAGCCGACACCGGGAGGAGGAGGCGGCGGGAGGTTACGGTAAAAGCCCCGGCTGAACCATTGCGATTTATCATGAAATGTTTTCTAGGGCATAATAGACTTGGGCACTCTTCAAATTGTGATGCCTCATAAGGTTTCATGCACCGGGGTGTCGAAAAATCTACAAGAACGTGTAGGTAGGAGCAGACAAGTCAGATGGCTGTTGTCATATAACTTGGCTTCCGGGTAAATCATTCGGCATCTACCGATTATTTATATAAACCATGGCGGTTTATCAGTCAAGAGGGTGGTGCGCATTGAGACGAGGCAGACCTGTCTATTTCCTGGACGATACGATCGTCGGAAAACTTGATCGCATATAGGGTATCAATACGCAGGTATTCTATACAATATGTAGCATATGCATTAGGGGCAAAACAGGCTATTAGGGTGCTGACTCGAAAAGACAGAGAGGAGCGGGGGGGAGGTCTCATAAACTGGTGATTTTGCGATAGAATAGGACATGCCCCCTAATCAAGATTCCACTGCAAAAACCCCCTCCCTCACCTTCTGGAAGTCATTTGAGGGCCGAGTATCTGGGTAATGGGTGCGCAGATGTGCGGTGGTTTAAGGCTTTAGCGTCAGGATGCCAATGCGATGGCCGCATGAAGTTCCGCTTCCCTGTCGAGGTGGAGGGATTTTGCAGTGGAATCAATCAAGGACTCTCCCGGTTTCTGGGGAGAGGGTTTGGCAAATCGTTTGCAAAAGCATTCACGGGCGGGACTCGTCAGGTCCCGTAAGGTAAGGTCCTGGCAAAGCATGCCGCGTCACCGAAAGCGGAGCTATCGACGCGCATGTACCGGTCGATCTGGCAGGGCGCATCCGCTCCGGGCGCGGCATGCCTTCGCCCGGGCCGCCGTTGTCCTCCGCGTCCGTCCGCCGAGGAACCGGGTTTGGGCATCTCCTTTGCGGCGGACTGGAGCGCCGAGAGCCAGCCTGTGGCATGAGGCAGACCGTTCCCCGGGTGCCCACTCCCCAGAAACACAGAAAGACCGCCAGTGAGGAGTCGGCAATGATCAGCGAAACCGACAGAAAGACAGGCCCTTCCGCCGCTCAGGCACCCGGGGCGCGCGCCGATCAGGGATTCGTCCTACCGTTGGCCTTGGCCATGTCCTGCGTTTTCTGCGTTTCCTGCACCTCGGCGCCGGAGGGGTCCGGGTCGACGGCGCGGTCCGCCCCGGAGGCGGACTCGGTGTCCCTTGAGACGGATGCGTCCTTCCCTGAGGCGGAAGTCACGACCTCTGAAACGGATGCGGCGGACAGGGAGGCGTACGATGCCGCCGCGGCTATGGCGATGGGTCACCGGCTGTACCTGCCCGTCTGGGACCTCGCGCCGATGGGCGATGCGGCAGAAGGCCTCAGGCGGGATGCCGAGGGGGTTTCCGGGGCGGGGAGCGGGAACGCCGTGGACGCGTGGTCGGCGTTCGCGGCTTACGCGGGAAGCGAATACGGGGAGGACGACCCCAGGACGCTCGCGGCCCGAAGCCGTCTGATGCGCGGGGAGCTCGTCTCCGGCGGCGACGCGGCGAAGGCGGCGGAGGTGGCGAAAAGAGCGGAGGCGCTCTCCGGTCTGATCACGGAAGCCTTTGGCGGCGATTCGCCCGAAGCCCTGTACGCCCGCGAAACCGCAGGACTTGCCATGCTCTCGGACGGGTACGCCTTGGGCGCCATGGCGGACCTCGAGGCAGTCGCCGCCGCATCGGAACGGGGACTGGGACCGGCCCACCCTCAGACCCTGTCCGCCAGGCGATCGCTCGCCCTGGCCGCGAGGGAGGCGGGTGAGGGCCCCGAGTCGGCCGCGAGGGCCGCAGAAGATCTCGCGCTGGTCTCCAAGGCGCAGGCTGCGGCGTTCGGGGCGGAGCACCCCGAGCGCCTCGCGACCGAGCGAGCCCTGGCCGAGACGCTCGTCCAGGTCGGCGACCTCGCGGCGGCGCGGGTGACATACGCCGCGATTTTGGCGGCCCTGGAGCATTCGCGGCCGCCCTCCGCTCCGGCTGTTCTCGAAGCCCGGCTGGCCCTGGCGGGGCTCGCGGCGGGGCAGGGCGATCTCCCCTCTGCCCGCAGCCTTATGGACAGACAGATCTGCGAGCTCGCCGGAGCCAAGGGCGAGGATCATCCCGATACCCTGAAAGCGCGGGAATACCTCGCGAGACTCCTGTGGAACGCGGGGGAGTCTGCAGATGCCCTGGACGAGCAGGCGGGCGTCGCGGAGACCTGGGAGCGGACGGCGGGCGACGGCGACTCGAGGACGCTTTTCGCGTGGAGATCGTTGGCCTGGCTCCATGCCGCCATGGGGGACTCCGACGCGGCGCTCGGGATCCTCTCCAGCAAG
>JAISFS010000157.1 GCA_031263485.1 Deltaproteobacteria bacterium
AGCCGCGGGAGGGGAGCGTTGAAAAAGCCATCATCGAGACGGCTCCAGATGACTTCCCGGAGATCAGGCGACAGAAGCTGGCGGGGATACTCACCGAGAGACTCATGAGGGAGAAAGGAAAGAGCTTCTACCGTTCCATACTGCACGCCTGCCTGTGGATGGCCTGGGCCAAGGTGACTCCCGAGAAGCCGGAGAGCATCGGCGATCTCGACCTGGAGGCGAGCTACGGCGACAAGGAGTACGTCATCGAGCTGAAAATGGCGGAGGATGCCGAAGGCGCCGACGCGGCCGTCCGTGCGGGAATGAGCCAGATGTTCGAAAAAGGCTACGGCCGGAGCCTTGACGATCCCATCCTGGTGACGATGGTCATCGGCAGGAAGGAAAGGAATATCGTGGCCTGCCGCTTCAGGAAGGACGAAAGTGAGACGAACGTCGAGATCAGGATCAAATGGCGGGCGACCCCGCTTGCCACCAAGAGTGAAATCAAGGAATAGTTTCCTCGGGCGACCGGCAGCGCCAATGGCCGGTTCATGATTGCGACTGACTTAAGGCTTGCCGGTCGCGGTCAGGGGAAATCGCGACGCGCCGGGGTACCCACGGCTTCGCAATGTGCTGTACACCGTTCAATGACTGTTGCCATCCGCAGTTGGGCGACGGTCCATGTTCCTTCTCGGACTGTTGCTAGTTCGCCGCGGTTACGCCCGGATTCGGGCCGGTAATCGGCGTCTCAAACCATGCAATCACCGGTCGGCGGCAGAGTTGCAGATACGGCCCCGTCAAAGCCATCAAGGCGTTCCTTGCTCCGATGGAGGAGCCGCATCCGCCATCGGGAGGGACCGGGGTTCCATTCGATCGTCGGTCATAGGCCATCGGCCGCCTGGCGATGATGGTATTCGAAGGCAGAAGAGATTCCGGTTCGAGCTTCGAGCCGGGATTGTGAGTAACGGCAGCCTCACGGAGGTGAGATCGGGGATCATCGGAGGATAATGTGGAAAAGCTTCCCGCGGGACCAAGGACTTTGACATCATCTGGATGTGGCAGGTCCGCCTCCGAGATCAGTGGTCCCGACGCGCCACCTCCACACCCGGGACTTGGAAAGGCTTGAGTCGCAACCTTGGAGACGGATCTGGTTCTACGGGGATAATGAAGCGCCCTGTCCCCCCCCTCCCCATGTGAACGGATACCCTCCCCAACCTCCTGCCCCCCCCCGACTGAACGGAACCCCAAAATGTCTTGGACGCTTCTACGTTCGAAAATGTCAGAACTTTAGGCTTGACAAGAGTTCAGCGGGTCAACAGGGCAGGAGATTGACAGGGCAGTTAGAAAATTGTAGAATCCACGCCGGAACCGAGACAGGTCGGTGCTGCTATCATGAGCCGACGGCGGCCCTAATTCTGTGGCTTGAGGGTGGCTGAGGAGGATTCAAATCGCGCCTGTTATTTGTGAGCTCTCACCCCTGGCATCCGGTTTCGGTCATCGCCCCCACGTTCTTTTCATCATCAAGAATCCTCGGTCGGCTTATGACCATGGCATCATATATTAGGTTGGATTTTGTCATGTGAGGTTGATATTTTGTCATGTGATAGTTTGCTTATGATGAAGTGATTTTATAGTTTAAGTGGCGGTTATGTCCGCACTCTGGCGCGGCTATGGCTGTCGATTCTTTACGGGCAGTCCATGTTTCCTTCTATTGTCATGTGTCGGACATAACCATTTGCAGTGAAGTTTTACCGAGGGATACAACGCCATGGATGAGCATAACTTGAAACCGCTTGAAGTATCCGCTGCAACATTTATTAAATTAATTAAGAAGGGTGCAATATATGTTGACAAAACAAAAATGATCCTTGAACTGCTGAAATCTGACGGTCCATATTTTCTATCTCGCCCAAGAAGATTCGGCAAAAGTGTTCTGGTCGATACGCTCCAGCAGATATTCGAAGGGAAAAAGGAGCTATTTGATGGACTGGATATCGCGAAACTGGCACCGCATTTCGATTGGAATCCTCATCCCGTGATTCGGATCGACATGAATTACGTTAGCATCGACCCTGACAAATTCCAACACAGCATCATAAGCAAACTTGCACCGATCGCCGATTCATATGAGGTCGATATCTATAAAGACGATCTTGCAACCTCCATCAGCGATTTGATAATCAATATTTCCAATAAACAGGCTATCCTGCTTAAACAAGCCGATCGCCTTGCCGATGTCGATACAGATAACGTCGTGCTCCTAATCGACGAGTACGATTTTCCGTTGATAGGTAATCTTGAAAATCCGTTGAAGATCGAGGAGATGAGGAAGCATCTACACAGTTTTTATTCCGCCATCAAAGGTTGTATGGAATATTTGCGATTCGTTTTTATTACTGGGGTTACGAAATTCAGGCAACTGTCCCTATTTTCTGCATTAAACAATGTCGAAGACATCACCTTCAACCCTGAGTTTTCCACGATCTGCGGCTTTACCAGAGAAGAGATAGAGTCGTCTTACCGGGAGCATCTTGCCAATGCCCTTTTCAAACAGATAGGCAACGGAGAGCTTCCTCCTGGTTCGGAGTCAGGAGATCTGATGCGCAAGATCACTGATTGGTACGATGGGTACAGCTGGGACGGCCAGAAAAAAGTTTTCAATCCTTTCGCGATAAAATCATTTCTCAAGTACGGAGAATTTGATGATTACTGGTACAATTCCGGAGTATCGGTGTTGACTGCCTTGCTCGATTCACCAAGCGGAAATTTTTTTACTTTATTCGGCCATAACCTATCGGCAACAGAGTCTTCGATTATCAACGATACGCAAAATATCCATAACGAGGCCTTTCTTTTGCAAGCAGGCTACCTCACGGTCGAAAGCATCAGTGGCTCCGGCAAAGATAAGACATATCGCCTGAAAATTCCGAACAAAGAGATCAAGGACGCTATTGACAGTGACCTCAAGAGTAAACTCCAACAATTCTTATTTAAGTTGGAGATCATCCGTAAGGGTGATGATTCTCGACAATGTATCACGAATTTAAAAGACGATATATTAGAAGCGTTATGGTCACGCGATTCCATGAAATCTGAAATGTTTATGAGTTCAATATTTTCAGGTATTTCGAGAGATTTATATCGCGGTGGCGGTGAAAATTATTTTAACATAATCCTGCATGTCCTTTTCAGATACGGAGGTTCTGTTTTTGATGGGGATATATTCAAGGCCATGACCCAGATACTCTCAGATGCCGGCAAGTCGGATCTTGTTCTAGATGTTCATGGTGGAGGCTATATCGTAATCGAATTGAAATATATCCCTCCCCACCCTTCGCTTGAAATTCCACAGAACGAGCCATCATCAGACGTCATCACATCAACCGGCAAGGCTTTCGGTCAATCAGACAACGAAAGCCCGTCTTTCCACCCGTCTTCCCACCAACCCATAAGCGTTACCGGGCTTATTGAACTTGGCAAGATATCCCCTCGCCTAAAACTGCATCTTGAACGCAAGGCCGAGGAGGCTTTCGAACAGATAAGAAATAAAAATTACGCCAAATACCTCTATATTTCCAAAAAGCCCATTCTTGCCGTCGCCATCGTCATATACCGCACCTCCACAGTGCTGGTGCGTTTCAGGGATGTATTGTGGACGTCTGGCAACGAAACGGATCCTGATGTAGGGGCAATCCAACTCCAGGTTCCGGATGATTCCGGAATGGAACTTTGACAGCCTTAGCCACGGTCATTTTCGTCTGCACTATACCGCCAGCGTGACTGGAAATGTCCCAGTCATATATGTACGTTATTCACACCCGCAGCGCACCGTAATCCGCCATGTACCAGAATACAAGCTATGGTGCCTCAAACCTCCTTGCGCAGTCAGTCTTCAAGAATCCTTGCCATGCGTTACGAGCGAGCTACGAAAAGGCCGTACAGACAGACCCGAATGGCCGGTCAATCCTGAATATTTATCGCCTGAATACTTATTGCCAAGTTCAACGGTTCATACTGGGCTATCATAGGACTCGCTATGAGGCGGCTCTCAGGACCAGGTAGCCGGCAATCTGCCTGAGTATACCGATACGGCCATCGTCCATTCGGTTCAAAAGGAATCGGACTTCTCTAAGGTTACTCGCAAGTCAATCGGGATGGCAGGGATGGAGAGCTCTGTCCGCCGCCAGACTCATCCATCTACGCTCTCCAAGCGTAAGCCGCATGCGAGTCAGCAGATAAACCGGAGTGGGTATAAGCGTCGGCATAATAATAAAAGACGTCAAGAACCCGTTTCCAGAGATCTGCCGCTTCCTGAGATCTACCGTTTCCAGAGATCTTCCGCAACGCCACGCTGAGGACGAAGAAGGACCTGTGAATCCCGCAAAATCGGACATCTTCAAGGTTCTGTACTCCTAAAGGAGAATGTCCTGGTGTGAGGTGCCCGAAGGGAGTGTGCTCGTTGGCCGGAAACGTTTACAGGCAACTGATCATGATTCCTTCCCGGTCAGGAAAGGGATGCAAAATGGTGTCAAACCTCTGCTGAAACATGTTTCTTTGCAGATAAAGCTTCATAAACCGCAATGCCCATAGCCTTTGCTACTGGCGGAGGAAAGGCATTGCCAACTTGCCGATATGCCGGAGTCTTTCGGCCAACGAACCGCCATTCCGGAGAAAAGCCTTGAACCTTTGCAACCATATTTACGGTCAATTGCGGATTGCCGTCGAATCCGGGCCGTGGCGGCGCATCGGCTACTCCTGCCCCGTTTACTCCAAGCTTTAACCAAGCAAGACGAGCGCGCGTCGGGCCTAAATCGGCTCCGCCGTGTTTCTTGCTCCCCCCAACAATAGTGGGCGCTATACCGTCGGCACGACTCGCCCAATCAGCCGCTCCTTCCCATCCTCCGCTTGCCATATCGGGATACAGGAGTTCGCCTATCGTCGGCAATGAGGGGTTTCCGCCGACAGGCCACGAAAAACGGTTGATGAATTTTGGTTTCAATGCAATCAATATCGATCTTATGCGATGTTGCGGGACTCCGAAATCCTGGACGTTTACCGTATGCCAAACGCAAGCGTATCCCAGTCGTTCAAGGCAATTTTTAATATGTTCGCGGTAACCGTGGAACTTCGGGTGAAATATCCCACGGACGTTTTCAAGCATTACCGCTTTGGGATTGCACTCGCCGACCAGGCGCAAAGCTTCCGGAAACAAATCACGCTCGTCATCGTGTCCCAATTGTTTGCCGGCAACAGAGAACGGCGGGCATGGTACGCCGCCGGCCAGGAGGTCTATCCCGCGGTAATTGCCAGCGGAGAACAATTTGACATCCCCTTCGATGACGTTCCAGCCCGGCCTGTTGTTACGGAGGGTGGCGCAAGCGAGGGGATCAACCTCGACAAGCGCCATATGCTCAAATCCGGCTTGCTCCAAGCCTAAAGCTTGTCCGCCGGCGCCGGCGCAAATCTCGATCGAAAGCATGTCAAAATTACTCCTGGACTCATTCATTCAGTACATAACAACACTAATCGTCGATGTGAGCAAGAGCTAAGATGCTTCCTGCTGCCGAAGATCCTTGCCCTCTCAGACAAATTGCGGCATCATCTAATCTGAAGTCCTCGGCAATAGAAACGGCACCCGATGCCGCCACCGTTTCAGGGCCGCGAGCATCAGATTCGAGACAGCGCCTTCGGATTCAAGGCCGCGAGCATCAGATTCGAGACAACGCCTTCGGATTCAAGGCCGCGAGCATCAGGCACGGGGCACCCCAATCGGATTCAGGGCCGCGAGCATCAGGCACGGGGCACCGCAATCGGATTCAAGGAAGCGAACATCAGGCCCGGGGCACCGCAATCGGATTCAAGGCCGCGATCATCAGGCCCGGGGCGACACCATCGGACTCAAGGCCCCGATCATCAGGCCCGAGGCGACGCCATCGGACTGAAGGCCCCGTTCATCAGGCCCGGGGCGTACCTTCCGCAGGGGGCGGCGGACCTTCTTCGGCCAGGGAGGCACCGTCCTCTTCGGGCGGGGCGACACGGGGCTTCACCCACTTCAGGAGGGCCTGATAGAGCTCCTGGAGGTTGATGGGCTTGTTCACGTGGTCGTTCATGCCGGCCGACAGGCTCATCTCCCTGTCCCCGCTCATGGCGTGGGCGGTCATGGCGACTATGGGGAGATCCAGGAACGCCGGGTCGCTCCTGATGGTGCGGGCGGCGGTGAGCCCGTCCATCTCCGGCATCTGGATGTCCATCAGCACGAGATCGAAGGGCTCCCTCTTGACCATCTCCACGGCTTCCAGGCCGTTCCCGGCGATCTTCACCTCGAAGCCCGCCTTGGTGAGGATGCGGCTCGCCACAAGCTGGTTCACCTCGTTGTCCTCGGCCAGCAAGATCCGGGAGCCCTCCAGGGCCTTGAGCTGACCCAGCTCCTCTTCCCTGGAGCGGCGGCCCGCGCGGCGCGACCTTTCGTCCGGCGCTGCGGCGGTGATCTTAAAGCGCGCGGTGAACCTGAAGACGCTACCCTTGCCCGGCTCGGACTCGCAGCTTATCTCGCCCCCCATGATCTCCACCAGGCGCTTGGAGATGGTGAGCCCCAGCCCCGTGCCCCCGTACTTGCGGGTGGTGGAGGAGTCGGCCTGGGTGAAGGGGGTGAAGAGGCTCCGGATCTGCTCCTGGCTCAACCCGATGCCCGTGTCCCTCACCTCGAAGCACAAGAGGGCCGTCTCCCCGCTCCGCTCCCTCTGCGAGACGGCCATGGAGACGCCGCCGGAGGCGGTGAACTTCACCGCGTTGGAAGCCAGGTTGTTGAGGATCTGCCCCAGCCGCACCGGGTCTCCCAGGAGCCGCTTTGGGATCTGGGGCGGCAGATCGACAGTGAAGTCCAGCCCCTTTTCCCGGGCGCGGACCTCCATCAGATCCGAGGCCCCGGTCATCACGTCCTCAAGGTTGAAGTCCGTCTCCTCCATCTCCAGCTTCCCGGCCTCGATCTTGGAGAAGTCCAGGATGTCGTTGATGATGCGGAGAAGCGCCTGGGCGGCCACCTCGGTGCGTTGGATGTAGTCCTGCTGCTGGCCGGAGAGGTCTGTCTCGAGCACCAGGTGCGTGAGCCCGATGATGGCGTTCATGGGGGTGCGGATCTCGTGGGACATGTTGGCCAGGAACTCGCTCTTGGCCCGCGTGCTCTCCTCGGCGATGTCCCGGGCGAGCTTCAGCTCACGCTCATGCTCCTGCATGGCGTAGAACTCCAGCTCCATCTTCTTCTTGTCGTCGAAGTCGAAATGGCCCCCCACCATCCGCAGGGCCTGGCCGGTCTCGTCCCGGGCGACTATGCGGCCGAAGTCGTAGGTCCAGACGTAGTGCCCGTCCTTGTGGCGCATGCGGATCTCCTCCGCGTACATGTCGTCCTCGCCGCTTATGGCCCGTTCCAGGGCGGCGTTGGTGGAGGCGAGCTCGTCCGGGTGCACGAAACTCTCCCACTCCTCGATCGAGCCCGTAATCTCGTCCGGGCGGTAGCCCAGCATGTCCAGGTACACGTCGTTGAACTTTATGGTGCCGTTCACGATGTCCCAGTCCCAGGCGCCTATCCGCGCGGCCTTGAAGATGAGCTCCAGCTGGTCGTTGTTCTCGGCCAAGGACTGCTCGATCATCTTCTGGCGGGTCACGTCCAGCATGACGCCCATGAGCCTTTTGGCCCTGCCGCGCTCGTCCCACTCGACCACGCGGCCCCTGTCCTGGGCCCAGATGGTGGAGCCGTTCTTGTGGCGCATCCTGAAGTCAGCCTCGTAGAAGGGGGTAAGCCCGTTGCAGTGGGCCTCCACCGCCTCGTTGGCCTTCTTCAGGTCCTCCGGGAACAGCGCCTTCTCCCAGGTCTCGACCGTGTCCTCAACCTCGTCCAGGCTGTAGCCGATGGTCTCGGTCCAACGCCTGTTGTACTTGACCTTGCCCGTCTGGATGTCCCAGTCCCAGGTGCCAAGGGACGCCGCGTTGATTACGGCGTCCAGAAGCTCGCGTTCGACCCTCAGGTCCCGAGCCGCATCGTCCTTTTCCTTCAAGGCAGCCGCCAGGGCACTCTCGGCTATCCTGCGGCCCTGGATCTCCTGGAGCATCCCCAGAAGCACGAAGCCCTTGCCGTCACGCATGGATACCGCCCCGCTCGCGCGGTACCAGCGCCACTCGCCGGTCTGCATGTGCCTCAGCCGCATCTCCCTAGCGAACTCACCGTCGGCCCTCTTCGCCGCCTCCCCACCGGCCTCTTTCGCTACCTTCCTGCCGGTCGCCTTCGCGGCCTCCCCGCCGATCGCCTTCGCAACCTCCCTGCCGGTCGCCTTCGCAACCTCCCCGCCGGTCGCCTTCGCGGCCTCCCCGCCGGTCGCCTTCGCGGCCTCCCCGCCGGTCGCCTTCGCGGCCTCCCAGCCGGTCGCCTTCGCGGCCTCTCCGCCGGTCGCCTTCGATGCTTCGGCAAAGCCCTCTGCCACGGCTGACCGGTCGTCCCGGTGGAGCCAGCGGTCCCGGAAGACCGAATACTCCACCTCGAAGCCCTCCAAATCGCCACCGCCCAGCAGGCGCACGCAACCGGCGTTCAAGCTCAGGACGGCATCGTCCTCGCCTCCCTCCCCCACCCGGAGGGACCAGAGGCCAACCCCGCCGTCCTCGAGGATGCTGGCCAGGAGCTCCCCGGACACCGGCGGGCATGCGGCCGGCAGAAGCTTGGAACTCGTATAGGGCAAGACTCACCGTCCCTTCGGACCCTGACTCGAATGCGGTCGACCGCCATTCGGAATCAGGGACCCTGGTTCAACGTTCGCGTGGTCTCTTGGGCGCGGGCCCCCAGTCTCAGGCGCACCCGCGCGGGCCAGAAACGGGGGAATTTTAATCATGGCTGATTCTATCCGCCAGCGATTCAAATTTCAACTTCCCCCCGCAACATGGCGTTTCGGAAGTCCCGACCGCAAGCCGTACTCGCGACCGAGTGCCGGAGAGCGACCGAAAACGGTCTCAAGACGCATCCTGACCGGTTTCCGGCGGTTCGCCGCAGGCCAGTGCCGCCTTAGGCGGTCCCGATAGGCCTCGAAGAACCCCGCCGATTCGGCAGGCACGCGACCGAACGGGAACCGCTCATGTATGATGCGTTCGCAAAAAGTCGCGAAACGGTGACATGCATCTCCGCCCCTCGGCCTCCGGATTTCCGGCGCCCCACGATGGCCTCCGGGGGTCGGCTCCCCATCACGGTCCCCCGGAC
>JAISFS010000237.1 GCA_031263485.1 Deltaproteobacteria bacterium
CGGGGGCGCCGGCGGCCGCGGGTGGGGCCCCCCTGGGGCTGGGGGGGGGGGGGGGGGGGGGGCTCGAAACTGAGGCGTAATTCGCGTTCTTGGTCCGAATTTGCGGAGACTCGGGCGGCAATCCCGATACCGGACCTGCGGGTAATTGACGGTCTGCGTTTAAACGATTATCATCGCGAACAGCAACGATCTGCGGGTTGTCGGATCCCGGCACGTCCTAGGCGGTCGTCATTCGGAGCAATGCGGCGACAGCGAAGGCACGTACTTAGGCGAATCGAACCCATCATTAGGTTCTCGGCCGTATCGTTCGCCCTAATGGAATGACGGGTTTGCAGTTGATGATGCGTCTATTGCCATGCATAGCCCGCAAGTATTCATGCGACTCCGGCTTGTTCGGCATCTGGTTGGGTAACCCTGATCGACATGTGTATCGCCCAGACGCTTCTTATGGGGCTGAGGCGACTGACGCAAGGTTCTGAGGAGTGGACAATCCAACCATGATTCGGATTCCCGAGGATTGCCTCAGGCATGGGCATGAAAAAATGCCTTGACATCGAGTCCCGGCATGACGATAATCCGGCCCATGGCATGACAATAATCCTCGGATAATGGCGTTTTGACTGGTTTTCGTTTGTCCCGTGGATGTATACCTGCCAGAGCGCCCTTTCAGTCCCCCTCGCGGTCTTGGCGAGGACACCATCCGATTTCCGCCCGTGTAGTGCAATGTACGGTGACCAGTTGGCAACGTTCCCTGCCGACAACCCAGATATCGTTGGTGTCGTCGCCGTTGGCATGACGGTGGAGGGCAGGTTGAAGTTGCGCTCCGAGAACGAGAGAATTGGCATGTTTATTGCTTCTCTCTCTAGTGCTAGTGTATGGCCACGTGGCGGTCACGGCCTTGATGATTTAAGTTCCATCGGCTTCCTTCCCTCCGAAGGGGGCGGGATTATCGTTGCCGTATCGGCGGGTCCGTTTTCGGTCCCCCGGTCCGGCTTTTTTTGGGCCTGGGGCGATCGGGACTTCTGCCGGGAAAGGCCTTCCCGCCAGAAAGGCCGGGTCGGTCCGACCGCATCACTGAAACCTTGCCTTCATTCTTATGGGCCGGAGCCCTGCGAAGGGAGCGATCCATCGGTTGTCGATGCCGGCGTTCCTGATACAGCCGAGTTTACGGTCGTTTCGGCTTTTCCTGCGCTGAAGGGCTTTGACTCTTCCCGTTGTGAGCTCGAGAGAGCTGGCATGATTATTGCTCTCTCTCTCTCTCTCTCTCTCTCTCTGTTGGCATAGGAGCACGTAGCGGTCGTCGCAATAGCCCCTTGATCGATGCCGCCTCTTCCTCCGAAGGGGCGTTTTTTTTCCCGCCGTATCCGCAGTTCCGTTTTCGGGACTCCGGGTCGGCGTTTTTTTTTTCGTTGCATGGAACGGACAACGTCGGTGGCTTCGCCGCGCGGATGTACAGAGCGCGTCTCCGCATCGATCCGGCCCCGTTGGGTTGGACGCGGCCCATGCCAGGGATTGTCACGGGCCGAACCGGCGAGACGTCCGTGCCTGCCGACTCCGATCCCATGACCGCCCATATCCATGTGTGGACAGGTCGAAGTTGTCTTGCTGTGGCGAAGGAACGGGCGACCGTTCCCATCGATGCGCCATGTTTGTCCTGCCGGTGCCGCCGTGCGAAGCTTTCGGCGTGGAAGACGACTGAATCATGATGAGAAAGGTAGTTATCGGCGCTTTGGCCATGTTTCTGATTTCTTCGGCTCCGTCAGCCGAGGCCGGCTACAGGCACCGTTCATATAATACGGTAGAGAAGGCAGGGCACATTGGCATGATAGCCATCCCTCTGTCGGCGGCGCTCTTCTCGGTCGCCATCGGTGACTTTCAGGGGGTCTGGCAGCTCACGGAGTCCTTCGCGAGCTCGATGCTCGCGACGGAGATCCTCAAGAGGGCAGTGCAGGCGGAACGCCCGTACCACATGGCGGGAGACAAGAAATTCTCCTTCCCGTCCAGCCACGTCACCTCGGCGTTCGCCGGCGCGGCGTACTGGGAGAGACGCTACGGCTGGAAGATTGGCGTGCCGATGTACCTCGCGGCTACGTATGTGGGGTATTCGCGGGTTTATGCCTACAAGCATCGCTGGGGAGACGTCATAGGCGGCGCGGTTATCGGTTACGGATTCAACGTCCTGTTCACGAGCCGGTACTCGAGCCACGAGGGTGCCTCCGCGGCGCTTTCGCCGATGCCGGGAGGTGCGAGGTTCGATCTGAGATGGCTGTTCTAGCGGCGGAACTTGCCGGTCGACATGCGGGGCGATATAAGAGCCTCCCGCAGAGTCGTTCCGGGAACGGAAAGAATGAGTTGACGGTCGCCGTCGTATCCAGTCCTGCCGGGAGTTCGCGGGCCGGAATCGCGCGGGGTCCGGAGAACCCATGATCCGACTCTTCCAAGTCATGGCCGTCGGCTTCAGGATACGATTCCTCGCGTATCTCGCGGTCTTCTTCCTTGCCGCGAACGTTGGCCTGAGGGCGGTTCTGGCGATCGTTTTCGATTCCGCGCTTCCCGTTTCGTGGAGCTTGCTTTTTGCGTTAGCGAAGGGGTTCGCGAACGACTGCGCGACCCTCCCTTTCTCCCTCCTGGCGCCCGCGACCCTTGTCTTCGCCGCGCCGGACAGGCTCCTCAAGACCCTGGGCGGGAAATTTGTCGTGATTCTCGCCGTCTTCACGTTCGCAGGGTTTTTCGCCTTCGATGCTGTGGCGGAATTCTATTTTTGGGAGGAGTTCGGGTGCCGCTTCAATTTTATCGCGGTCGACTACCTCGTCTATACCACGGAACTGACACGCAACGTCGCCGAATCATACCCGTTGCGGTGGCTGCTCGCCGGGGTGGCCCTGACGGCTTCGGCGTACGCGTGGCTCTCATGGAGAGGTCTTTCCAGGCGGTTGTTGCCCGATGCGGCTGGCTGGTCCGTCGGATCGGGCGGCAGGAGCCGACCGATCCGGTGCCTGGTCAGACGCCTGGCGCCCTTGGGGTCACTGTACCTCGCCTGTGCGCTTTTGTTCTGCTTTTTCGCGCCGTTAGGAGGCGATCGCAACAGGTACTGGAACGAGTTTGCGAAAAACGGCGTCTGGGAGCTTTTTTCGGCGTACCTGAACAACCAGCTGGATTACCGGGCATTTTACCTGACGATGAGCCGGAGAGAGGCGTTCGCTCACATGCGAAACGAGATCAGGGACGCGGACGGGGGCTTTCTGGCGGCCGGGGAGGATAATCTCCTCCGTAATGCGGGGCCAGACCGGGCCCTTTGGGGACCCGACGGTCCCGAGTCGAGGCCCAACGTCGTCATAGTGCTTATGGAGAGCATGGGTAGCACCTGGCTCGGCGAGCTCACGCCGGGCCTGAACGAGCTCGCGGAAAACGGGCTGTCGTTCGACAGGATGATGTCCACCGGGACTCGTACGGTCCGCGGGATCGAGGCGGTGATGCTGGGCGTTCCGCCCACCCCCGGCAACTCCATAGTGCGGCGCCCGGACAGCGGGGGGCTTTTCGGCCTTGGGACCATGTTCCGCCGCAGGGGCTACGACCTGGACTTCGTTTACGGGGGACTGGGCTATTTCGACAACATGAACGCCTTCTTCGAGTCAAACGGCTACGCCGTCACGGACAAGCTGGGATTTTCCAGGGAGAACCGCACATTCGCAAACGCATGGGGGCAGTGCGACGAGGATCTTTACTCGGAAAGCCTGATGCTCGCGGACCGGAGTTTTCTTTCTGGGCGCCCTTTCCATCAGGTGCTGCTCACCACCTCAAACCACAGGCCCTTCACGTTTCCGGAACGGAGGATCGGCATGGCTCAGGGTACGCGCGCGTCAGCGGTGCGCTATGCCGACTACGCCGCCTCCAAATACATGCGGGACGCCCGGGGCAGGGCATGGTTCGAGGACACGGTATTCGTGTTCGTGGGCGACCATCCCGCCTCCATCGCGGGAAAGACCGAGGTGCCGCCGGACGCCTACGGGATCGCGGCGGTGATGTACGGGCCAAGATATTTCAGGCCGCGGAGGATCTCCACGCTCGTAAGCCAGATAGACGTCGCCCCCACGCTCCTGGCTGCACTCGGCTGGAGTTACCGGTCCCAGTTCTTCGGATCGGACGCGCTCAGGCTCTCCCCTGCGCAAGGGCGAGCCTGGATATCCACCTACCAGCTCTTGGGATTTAGGACTGACAGAAGACTGGTGGTCCTTAAGCCCGACAGGACCGCGGAAGTGACAAGGATAGGCGGGTCTGCGGCGAGCCGGTCGGCGTCTGCGGTACCGGAGGCCGAGGAGTCTCAGGCCAGGGTGCCTACGGCAAGGGATCCTCCGATCGGCGGGGTAACGGACGATTCGGAATTCCCTGAGGCCGGTTCTGAATTGCGGGAGGCAGATTCTGAGTTGCGGGAGGATGAGTCCCTGGTGGCCAGGGCGGTCGCATCCTACCAATGCGCTTACGACCTCTTCGCGGAAAAGCTCATGAAGGAGAGTGCCGTCGACGGGCACGTGCCGGGCTCGTTGCGCATACGCTATCGGGACGGCGATCCCGAGGCGCAAGTCTACGATGTCAGGCCATGAGACTGCAGGCGGCGCGCCTGCCGTCCCGATGTCTGCCGGAAGGGGGAAGCCCTCTCTTGATCCGGATTTCGGCAAATCACTGCCGAGGCACCTCGACCGGCCTGTCCGGTAACGGTTCAGGAATCGGCCCCTTCCTTTCGGCGCAGCTTCCCCTTCCGATCTCGGCGGATACCGCCTCGCGGTCAGGCAGTATTCTCCGGTGACGAGGCGAGTCTTTTCCGGCGTATGGGGGCTTCGCGACGAGGTCCGGCTTTCTGAAAGCCTGAGACTCGCTGGCCCGCGCTTCCTCTCAGCTCGCCTCTCCCATCAGGTGGCGCTCACCTCAAGCCGGGCCCGGGCGGGAAGGGTCCCTGCCCAGCCATAGGGATGCAGATGAATCACGACAGCAGGAACCCCCGGGATACCAGCCTCCACGACCGAGATACCGACGGTTCTGGAAAGTGCTGGGCGCTCGTGCCTGCTTACCGGCCGGACGGGAAACTCCTGCGCACGGTGGAGGGTCTTGCCGAGTCCGGCGACTTCGCCCGCATCGTCGTGGTGGACGACGGTTCCCCGCCCGAGTGTGAGCCTGTCTTCGAAAGCCTAGCGGCGATGGCCGAAGTCACGGTAGCGAGGCACGCCGTCAACCGCGGCAAGGGCCAGGCACTCAAGACCGGGCTCAACCTCTATCTCCTGGAATCGGCCCCCGAGTCCCCGGGGATAGTCTGTTGCGACGCCGACGGCCAGCATCTGCCCCGGGACGTGGTGAAGGTGGCCAGGGCAGGGGCGGAGAGCGGGACTTTCGCATTGGGGGTGAGAAGCTTCGGGAAGGAGACACCTTTCCGGAGCCTTCTGGGCAACGTCGTGACCAGGGCCTTCTTCGCCCTCTTCACGGGCTTCCGGATCAGGGACACCCAGACTGGCCTCAGGTTCATTCCGCGGCGCCAGGCTGGCTTCTTTATCCGCGTCCCCTACGACCGCTTCGACTACGAGTTCGCCGCCCTGATCGATGCCGTCTCGGAGCTCAAGGCCAACATCCTACAGGTTCCCATCGAGACGGTCTACATCGAGGGGAACGTCTCCTCCCACTACCGGCCCTTCCGGGACTCGCTGACGGTATGCCGGGTGTTCCTCCGTTTCCTGAGCCTCTCGGTCACGACGGCCCTCCTCGATTACCTGACCTTCATCGCGGTCTTCTACGCCACCGGCGAGCTTCTCCTCGCCTTCATCGCGGCCAGGGCCCTCTCGGTCGCCTACAGCTTCCATTTCGCCCGCACCTGGGTCTTCAACGCCCGCAACAGCTTCGCCAAGCAGTTCGCGAGGTACCTCGGGCTCGTGGTCCTCTTCATGTGCATCTCTTACGGTTTCGTCTGGGTCGTCTCGCAAAGGCTCCATGGCTACGAGGTCCTGGCCAAGGCGGCGTCCGAGGGGACCCTCTTCTTCCTGAGCTTCGTCATCCAGAAACGTTTCATCCTGGTGAAGGAGAAGCCCGAGATATCCTGACGGGGCCCGGAGTCCCGGCGCGTGGTCTTCCCTGACCGGCAGGGATCGGCGGCGGCCGGGCGGGGCAGGCGTCCGCCAGCTCGGGGTCATCCGTCCTCCATCCTCATTCCGGAGTCCGTCCGGAACGCATCGGGTGCCTCCTAGGCCCGTATCTTCTCGCGAGCCTCATAGCCACAATAGCTTTTGAAGCCTCCGGGCCCGCTCAGGGCAAGAGCCCATGAATCGCCCTCCCGAACGCGGGGGTGCCAGGAGTTGTCATGTTTCTGTTCTGGGGTGCTCTGGGCGCATCACTTTCAGTCTTTCTTCCCGGCGCCGCTCTCTCTTCCCTCCTTTCCCCCAGCGGGATCAGCGTCCCCAAATATCTCTGCACTTCCTTCGTCCTATCCCTCTTCGTCAACTACGTCCTGGCCTTCGCGATCCTTGGCTCCGGTCTCCCCAACAGGGCGAGCTGGGCCTCCGTAGCTTTCCTGTCGATAGCCGTGCTCCTCTTCAGAAGAAAGCGGCTGGCAGCGGTCTTCGGGAGACGGGGAGAGGAATCGGCCGGGAATGGGGTCACCCCTCCTGGAAAGCCAGTTCACCCAGCCGATGTCCCTTCGTCTCCATTCGTTCCGGCGGAAACTTTCAATGTGGCAGGAACGCCTGCGGGAATTTCGCCCGGAACCGCCACCGAAACCGCTGTCTACGAGCCGCCCGAAGCGTCGGTGCCCATTTCGGCTCCCTTCCCGAAAGCGGCTTTCCGCATCGTCATAGCGGCGGCCGCGTTCTGCGCCCTATTCATGACCGTCTTCAGGGAGACGGCATACTCCGGCCTGGACGCGATCCTTTCCTGGAACAGCTGGGCCATGGCCTGGGCCTCGGGGGGGTACCCGCATATCTTCGGGGACTACCCCCAGCTCATGCCCATCGCGATGTCGCTCCCCGCCGCCCTCGCGGGGCCGGAGATCCCCCAGATCTTCGCGATCCTGGCATATAACTCCATGATATTCTTCGCGGTCCTGGCCTTCTGGACCCTGAGGGGCACACCTTATGCGGCAGGGGCCGCCGTTGCCGCGCTCGGGACTGTCTGGCTCAGGAGGTACACGGGCCCCGGGTACGCCGACGTCGCCGTGGGGGTCGCCGCCCTTTCGGCTTTCACGATGCTCCAGTGGCACCTGGAGGCGATAACGAAAGGGGGCGTCCCGATCGTTGGCTCTCCGGCCCTTCCCGCCCTCTCCCCGATCACCCCGATCTCCCCGATCACCCCGATCTCCCCGATCTCCCCGATCTCCGCCACCCATCAGCTGACTGGGGCGGAGGAAGAAGATGAGAGGGGGAAGACGGGATCGCGCTCCGCCGGGAACTCAGCCCCTTTCAGTACAGGAGCCATTCCCGCCATACCGGGCGCCGGGTCGGGTTTCTACCTCTACGCGGCGTTCGCGGCGGCAACCGCCTGCGCCGTCATCAAGCAGTCTGGGCTCATCTGGCTTCCGTTCTTCGTCCTCATCGCGCACGAGGGCATGACGGGGGCGGGTCTATCGGGATCCGCGGCGAGGAAGGCCTTATGGAAACCCTGCCTGACGGCCTTCGCGGTCGCGGTGCCCTGGTACGTCTATAACCGCTACCTGATAAGCGTCGGCGAGGTGGGGTCCATGACGCGGTTCTTCCTATCGGAAGAGGCCCTGTACAAGGGGAGGGGCTTTTTCGGGAGGGCTGCCTATTCCCTCTTAAAGTATGCATACTATACGGTCTTCGCCGTCGCCGCCGTCTCGTGCCTCGGGACGAAAGGCTACAGGTGGCTGTCGGCATCGTGCCTGTTCCTGATGGCTGGCTGGCTCCTCTTCTTCAGCTACGGGACCGGGAACGTCAAATTTCCGGTGATGCTCGCCTTCTTCCCTCTGGGTAAACTTCTGGCGAGGGCGGGCCGGGACGGGAGGCTCGTCCGTGCCGGAGGTTCCGTCTTCAGGGCCGCCCTCGCGGTCAGGGACAGGGTCCTCGCGCGGCCGGCGGAGCTCCTGGCAGCCCTGCTGGCGCTCGCGGCGACCGCATCGCTCGCCTGGCCAGACTGCATCGACCGGGCCCTTACGGGATTCCATTACCGGCAGACGCTGAAGACCGGCGAGATCGGCCTCACCCGCCGGCTGGACTATCTGGAGAGGACTGATCCGCAGGCGGTCTTAAGCTCCGACGGGAGGCTCAAGCAGCTCCGCAGCTGCACGGACGCTGGATTCGAGGTCTTCACGGCTTCCCTCCTTGAGAACCCATCGCGGGACTGGGGCTACGTGGTGATTCACCGCAACCAGTACTCGGGAAGGGCCAGGAAGATCCTGGACGAGGGCTACCGGCTCGACTACTCCGAGGAGAGGTACATGCTTTTCGTCAGAAAAGGGTTGCATTGCCGGTGAAGGCCCAGCCTGGCATGGCGATACCGGAAGACGCCAGGGATATGCCGGAATATCGAACAGTTTATGAGCCTGATTCCCAACAGGTGTTGCTTACGGCTTCCGACAACCGGCCAATCGCGGCCCCGGTACTGAGGCTCGACGTGGCTAAATGGTAGCGCCGAGCCGCAGTGCGCCACGCCGAACACTCCGCCGGCAAACGCGTGCGGGACATGGGAGGTCTGGCCCGGAGTCACTATATTCGTGTTCGCGGGCGACCGTCCCTCGCAAACCGCTGGCAAGACCGAAGTGCCGCCTGAGATGTCCGGAATCGACTCGGGGAGTTCGGTGCAATATGCTTCAGGCCTCGGAGAATCGCGATGCCCGTAAGCCAGATAGACGTTGGCCCCATCGGGTCGTTCGGCGGGCCGCGCTCACGCGAAGTCGCCTGCCGGACGCCTCTTGCCCGGTGTCATGGGCGGGCATCCCCCATCGCCGGAGGAGAGGCCCGATAAGGTGCGCGTTTGGAGCCGCTAAAGGAATCTCTACGCTCGCCTGCGCATGAAGCCTCTGGCCCAGGCTATCATGCTCCATTTGTCCTGGGATGTCGGCGGCATTACTGAGGACTGCGGCGCGTGACGATTGAACGCCACCCCGTTACCAATACTTTTTTACGAGAAGCTCGGGATCCTTATCTTGATCCTGGAAGATCATGAGCGAACGGCTTAACATTTCTGCGCGGAAAAATTAATCTGCAGCCGCAGCGAGGGGCTTGCGTCGGCTTCCGACATGACAAATGTTGCGATATATTTATGCCAATAAAATTTGTGGGTTAAAGCAGATAATGATTTTTTGCTGTTAGTTAAAAGATGGCAGATTTTCGAGGCACTTCAGCATGTTCTGTATCCACTGATGGCGCAGAGATCCAGCTATTTCCCTCCTTAAGAACACATATGGAACTGGCGTGACGTGTCGGAAGGCATGCGAAGGCACAATCCGGCCGCGATATCGGATTTCCGTGGACGCCCTTCCGGCATGTCAGGGAAAAAATTCCTTGACATCGTACCCCGGCCTGACGATAATCCGCCCATGGCAAGACAGCAATTCCGAGAGACGGCCCTTTTGGCGGGTTTTCGTGTGCCCAGCGGTTGTTGTTCTGCCCTGAGCAGCCCTTAGGCGCACCTGGCGGTCTTGGAGAGGTACTCCTCCGCTTCCCGCCCGTGTGGCGCCATGTACGGTTACGGTGACCAGTTGGCAACGCACCCCGTAGACAATCCCACAATCATCGGTTTCCCTGCCCTTGACAGGGGGGAGGAGGATAGAGGCGCTTTGCGTTCCGACAGTGAGAGTGTTGGCACGTTAATTGCTTCTCTCTCTCTCTCTCTCTCTCTCTCTCTCTCTTAAGGGTATGGCCAGGTAGCGGTCGCGGCCTCGGTTCCGTAAATTCTGTCGTCTTCCTTTCATCCGAAAGGAGCGGTTTTTTTGTCGCCGTATCGCAGGGAACGTTTTCGTACCCGCGATTCGGCGTTTTTATTGGCGGCGGCGTTCGGGATCCGTATCCGGAAGCGCCTTGCTGCCCAAAAGGTCGGGCTGACAGTCCTGCGTTCCTGAATCCCTGCCCTGATTCAGACATACAGGAGCGCCGCGATAACCTCGCTCAGGCTGTTGCCGTAGCCGACAATCCTGAGTCATCCTCGGTTTCGTCCGTTTTCGCATTTCTCGCAATGAAGGGTTTTGACGCGTTGCGTCCTGAGCCTGAGGGAGTTGGCATGATTATTGCTCTCTCTCTCTCTACTTGCATAGGGTCAAGAAGAGGAAACGAAAATAGCTCGTTAATCGCCTTCCGTCCCCTTTCCGCCGAAAGGGTCGGGAGTCATGTCGCCGTGCCTGCAGGTCCGTTTCGGGCCCTGAGGTACGGCGTTTTGTTTTTCTTGGGCAGGACGGAGCAGGTGCTGGCCGAGGCCTGGGCATACGGATTTGCCATTCTCGTCTTCCGCGTCTCTCCGGCACTGCAGGCTCGAAACCGTGAGACGATGGTCACTGCCGTCTCCGCTCCCATGACTGTCCTTATCCTCCTGAGGACAGGCCAGTTTAATTTTTGCCGTGCCGAAGGAAATAGCGATCGGTTCCTTCGGCACGGCATATTTTTTCCGGCCGGTGCCGACGTGCGTTGCTACCTGCCATCAAGGCGATGAATCATGATGAGAAAGGCCGTGATCGGTTTATTGGCCATGATCCTGCTCTCCTCGGCTCAGTTTGCCCTGGCCGGCTACCGGCACCGTCCCGACAACTCGGTAGAGAGGGCCGGTGACATAGGGGCTATCGCGATCCCAGCATCGGCGTTGGCGTATTCAATGATCATCGGGGACATGCAGGGGGTCTGGCAGCTCACCGAATCATTCGCGAGCACGATGCTTGCGACCGAGATCCTCAAGAGGTCGGTACAGGCGGAACGCCCGTATCCCATGCCGCGTGACAAGAAGTACTCCTTCCCGTCCGGTCATGCCGCCTCGGCGTTCGCGGGCGCAGCCTACTGGGAAAGGCGCTACGGCTGGAAGATAGGCGTGCCGATGTACCTCGCGGCCACTTATGTGGGGTATTCACGCGTTTACGCCTACAAGCACCGCTGGGGAGACATCGTAGGCGGGGCGGTCATCGGCTATGGCTTCAACCTCCTGTTCACCAGCAGGTACACGAAAAATGACGGGGTCTCCGCGGCGCTTTCGCCCATGCCTGGAGGCGCGAGGTTCGACCTTCGATGGCTGTTCTAGCGGAGGCTCTCGGATTCCGTCGCGAGGCGGGATCCAGGCGCAGGGTGTCGCGGCGTTCCGGGGCCGGAAAGCTTCCGTTACGGCATCCGCCGTCTCAGGTTAGGCGCGGGGGGCGCGGACCGCA
Source organism: Deltaproteobacteria bacterium (assembly GCA_031263485.1). Taxonomy (GTDB): domain Bacteria; phylum Desulfobacterota; class Desulfarculia; order Adiutricales; family Adiutricaceae; genus JAIRZX01. Next base: position 11,336 of record JAISFS010000237.1, read on the forward strand.
ATCGCGTGAGGTACGGAGAACCTATGATCCTGCTTTTTAAGGGGAGGACCGCCGGCTTCAGGGTTTGCTTCCTCGCTTATCTCGCGGCGTTCTTTCTCGCCGCGAACGCGGGCCTGAGGGCGGTTCTGGCGATCGCTTTCGGCGCCGAGCTTCCCCTTTCGGCGGGTTTGCCATTAGCTTTCGCGAAGGGGTTCGCGAACGACTGCGCGACCCTCCCTTTCGCCCTCCTGGCTCCCGCGACTCTTGTCTTCGTCGCGCCGGAAAAGCTTATCAGGAGTCTTGCCGGGAAATTTATCGCGATTATCGCCGTCTTCGCGTTCGCGGCATTTTTCGCCTTCGATGCCGTTGCCGAGTTCTACTTCTGGGAGGAGTTCGGGTGCCGGTTCAACTTCATCGCGGTCGACTACCTCGTCTACACCACCGAACTGACGCGCAACGCCGTCGAATCGTACCCGCTCTGGAGGCTCCTCGCCGCGGTCTTCCTTGTTGCCTTGGCCTTCACGGCTATTGCGTGGAGACGGCTTTCCGGACGGTTGCCGTCCGAAGCGGCGGGCTGGTCCATCGGGGCGGGAGGCGGCCCGCCCCGACGCCTGGCAACACGCCTGTCGGCCTTGGGGGCGTTTTACTTCGCCTGTGCGCTTTTGTTCTTATTTTTCGTGCCTTTGGGCGGCGATCGCAACAGGTACTGGAACGAGTACGCGAAAAACGGACTCTGGGAACTATTTTCGGCGTATCTGAACAACCAGCTGGACTATCGGGTTTTTTACCTGACGATGAGCCGGGGGGAGGCGTTCGCCCTCATGCGCAGCGAGATCCGGGACGCGGGCGGGGGCTTTCTGGCAGCAGGGGCGGACAGCCTCGTCCGCATCGCGGGGACCGATGGGCACACCATAAGGGCAGACGGTCTCGCGGCGAGGCCCAACGTGGTCATAGTGCTTATGGAGAGCATGGGGAGTTCCTGGCTCGGGGAGCTCACGCCCGGATTGAACGAGCTCGCGGAAAGCGGGCTGTCGTTCGAAAGGATGATGTCCACCGGGACTCGCACGGTCCGGGGAATCGAGGCGGTGATGCTGAGCGTCCCCCCGACGCCCGGAAACTCCATCGTGCGGAGACCGGACAACGGCGCCCTTTTCAGCCTGGGGACCATATTCCGCCGCAAGGGCTACGACATGGACTTCATTTACGGGGGGCTGGGATATTTCGACAACATGAACGCCTTCTTCGAGTCGAACGGCTACGGGGTCACGGACAAGCTGGGATTTTCCAGGGAGAACCGGACATTCTCCAACGCATGGGGGCAATGCGACGAGGACCTGTACTCGGAAAGCCTGAGGCTCGCGGACCGGAGCTTCCTCGCTGGGCGCCCCTTCCACCAGGTGTTGCTCACCACATCCAACCACAGGCCCTTCACGTTCCCGGAAGGGAGGATCGGCAAGGCTCAGGGGTCGCGCGGATCTGCGGTGCGCTACGCCGACTACGCCGTTGCTAAATACGTGCGGGACGCCAGGGACCGGGCATGGTTCGAGGACACGGTATTCGTATTCGTGGGCGACCATCCTTCATCCATCGCGGGCAAGACCGAGGTGCCGCCCGACGCCTACGGGATCATCGCGGTGATGTACGGGCCGAGATTCTTCGAGCCCCGGAGGATCTCCACGCTCGTTAGCCAGATAGACGTCGGCCCCACGCTCCTGGCGGCCTTGGGCTGGAGTTACCGCTCCCAGTTTTTCGGATCGGACGCGCTCAGGCTATCTCCGGAACAAGGGAGGGCGTGGATTTCCACCTACCAGCTCCTTGGGTTCAGGACAGAGAGGAGTCTGGCAGTCTTAAAACCGGACAGGACCGCCGAAGTGACAAGGATAGGCGGGTCTGCGGCGAATCGGTCGGCGTCCGCCGGGCAGGAAGGCGAGGAGTCTCAGGCGGGGGCTTCTGCTTCAAAGGATCCTCCGATCGTCAAGGTACCGGACGAGGCTGACTATTGGGAAACCGAGTCCGAATTGCGGGAGGACGGGTCACTGGTGGCCAGGGCGGTCGCGTCCTACCAGTGCGCTTACGATCTTTTCGCGGAAAAGCTGATGAAGGAGGGCGCCGTCGACGCGCACGTGCCCGGCTCGTTGCGCCTCCGTAACTGGGACGGCGATCCCGAAACGCGTGCCGATGATAGAAGGCAATGATGCGGCAGGCGGCGAGCCGGTCGCACCAAACCTTCTGAAAGTGGGAAGCCATCTCTTGATCGGTTATTCGGCAAATCGCGGCAATGGCTTCTCGTCCGCGTGTCCGGAAGCGGTTCCGGAATCTTCCCCTTCGGTCCAACGTAACGTCTTCCGTGCGGATGGACGCTGTCAGTGGCCAATGCCGTAGGCCGGGTGGGGAATACGCCTGGCTGTGGCGCGTGGTCCTTGGCGGCCAGGCGGTATGGAAACAATAGTCAAGGGGGTGAGATAAGCCCTCAAACGCCGAAGGGCAGGCGTTCAAGACCGGGCTTACCCTCATGCCTCCTGGAGTCGGCACCCGAGTCCCCGGAGATAGACTTTTGAGATACCAACGGCTGCTTCTGACCAGGGACATGAAGATGGAACAGGCGTGCCGTGTCGGAAGGCATGCGGAGGCACTATCCGCCCGCGAGATCGGATTGCCGGGGACGGTCTCTGGCATGGGCGGAAAAAAATGCCTTGACATCGTTCCCCGGCCTGACGATAATTCGCCCATGGCAAGACAGCAATTCCGGAAGACGGCCCTTTTGGCGGGTTTTCGTGTGTCCTGAGGATGTTGTCCTGCCCTCAGCATCCCTTCGGTGCGCCTTGCGTCCCTGGAGGGAGACTCCATCCGCTTTCCGCCTGTATAGCGCTATGTTCGGTGACCAGTTGGCAACGCACCCCGCAGACAATCCCGCAATCATCGGTTTCCCTGCCCTTGACAGGGGGGAGGAGGGTAGAGGCGCTTTGCGTACCGATAGTGAGAGTGTTGGCATGTTAATTGCTTCTCTCTCTCTCTCTCTCTCTCTCTCTCTCTCTCTCTCTTAAGGGTATGGTCAGGTAGCGGTCGCGGCCTCGGTTCCGTAAATTCTGTAGTCTTCCATTCGTCCAAAAGGAGTTGGTCTTTTGTCGCCGTATCGCCGGGAACGTTTTCGTGCCCGCGATTCGGCTTTTTTATTGACGGCGGCGTTCGGGACCTGTGCCCTGAAGCGCCTTGTTGCCCAAAAGGTCGGGTTGGCAGTCCTGCGTTCCTGAAGCCTTGCCCTGATTCAGGCATGCCGGAGCGCTGCGATGGCGGCGCTCCGGTCGTTGCCGCAGTCGACAAACCAGAGTCACCTGCGTTTCCGACCGTTTTCGCTTTTCTCGCATTGAAGGGTTTAGGCGCATCGCGTCACAAGTCTGAGGGAGTTGGCATGATTATTGCTCTCTCTCTCTCTCTCACTCTCTCTCTCTCGACTTGCATAGGGTCAAGTAGAGGTCACGAAAAAACTCCGTTAATCGCCTTCCGTCCCCTTTCCGCCGAAAGGGCCGGGAGTCATGTCGCCGTGCCTGTGGGTCCGTTTGGTGCCCTGGGGTACGGCGTTTTGTTTTCCTTGTGCCGGGTGGACCGGGCGTGTCATGAGGTTGCGGCATGCGGATGTGCCCATCTCGCCTTCCGAGTCTGTCCGGCATTGCCGATCCGAAACCGTGAGACGACTGTCACTGCCGTCTCCGATCCCAAGATTGGCCTTATCATCCTGAGGACAGTCCAGGGAATTTTTGCCGTGCCGAAGGAACAGGCGACCGGTTCCTTCGGCACGGCTTTATTTTCCGGACGGTGTCGACGTGCGCCGCTACCGGCCCTCAAGAGGAAGCCTGCCCGGTAAGGGTTTATGGCGAATCATCGCCCCGGTTTGGTGACTCCTCTTCCGGAAGCGGTTCTGAAATCCGTATGACCGTTCGATGCCTAGACGTCCGCCAGGCATCTTGAAGTGCTCCCAGCTGTCTTTCCGCTGTCCGGGACTACGGATTACGCGGGTACGCGCCTTCACGGCGGGTCGCGTCATGTCGGCTGGCCATGTTGCGCAGCGGCGGTTGGCCTGCTCCAGGTTGTCAGGGCCTTGCGTGCGCCCAGCTTCTGGCGGTCTGCAGGAGCCGGTTACGGCAACGGCTTGACGGCGGCCGGTTCACTTTGTCGTTTCCTGTTTCTCCTGAATTACCAGTGAGGCATGCGGCGGCGGTCTGGGTAAGTTCGACCTGGAGTCGAAGGCTCCACTTCGATTTCGATACCCCATTTTCGGGGCACCGCGGCGGCTTTTATTCAGGGCATCGTGGCGCCTCAAAGGAGATATGACACCAATGAGGCATATCATGATTTCTCGCCAGAAGCTCGTCCCCGCCCCTTATCCCTTCCGGGCTCACGGGATCATTTTTGGCTCTGAGGCGAACCTTGACTTGGGCATTGCCGCTCCGCCTTGTCATCCTGACTCAGGTAGCGGTCCGTTTGAACCTATCCGTCCTTTTAACCCCGTAATTTATCCCCGACTTTACCCACGCCTCCCCGTTCGGCCAAATTTCAGCGAATCCCTGCGGTTCCAGACAGAACCCCGCCAAGGGCACCTTCCCGATTTTTGCGTCCCAACGGCAGTAGCTCTCCCGAAGAGCAACTGGGGTTCCGCCGAAACTATCTCCGCCGGCCTCACCCTTTCTCCGGAACCGGCTGCAGGTCCTGCTCTTAACCTTGCCGAGCATGGGATTTATCCGGCGCGGACTGACTGCGGCGCAGAAACCGGACGCGGCTTGCCCGAGATGGCCGGCGGTCCGGGAGGTCTCCTATGAATTGGGCAGGTGCTCTGGCAGGCCTGAAAAGGAGGCTCTCCCCGTTGCGCTGGCCCATAGGCGTTGTCCCTGAGATGGCGGCAGAAGCGGGGCGTCACGGGAATATCTCCGCCAGGGCCGCTTCCAGGGCCTATCCCTTGCGGATGGTCAGGTACTGGATGACGCGCGAGATTATGGAAGATGAGCTCTCTCGGCTTTCCGAGATAAAGGTAGGCGGCGCGGTCGTGGTCGAGCTGGGATGCAGCCGAGGGCAGGTGAGACGTTCTGTGGGGGAGCTCCCCGGGCTGATGGACTGGGTGGGGCTCGACATCGAGGAATCAGCCGGACTGGAGGCCATGGCCTCCGGCATCACTCGCTTTATCGGGGCCGACTTCGACTCGCCTTTCCCGCTTGACGACGGGCTTGCGGACATGGCCGTCTTTATCCACGTACTGGAACACCTGCCGAGACCGGGATTCACGCTGGGGGAGATAGCCAGGATCCTGAAGCCAGGCGGGCTCCTGATAGCCGGCAGTCCCGTTGCGCCCTGGCCAATCTCGTCTATCAAGGATCTGTTCTTAAAACGGAGGCTCGCGGCAGGGGGAATCCCCCGCAGGGGGCACATCCAAGCCTTTAGCCCAGGGCGGTGGAGGCGCCTTCTGAAGGGAGCGGGGCTTGTCCCGGAGTTCGCGAGCGGTGCGTTTTTCCTCAGGCGTTCAGGATGCCTGCTGGAGGACAGTCCCGTCTGGTTCAGGTTGAATTTGGCCTGGGGGGCCCTCTTCCCGTCATTAGGAGGCGAATTATATCTGACGGCCAGAAAGCCGATCAGCGAGACGCCCTCCGCATGTCCGGGCAAGCACGTCCCATGAACTGTGCGACGACACACGTCCCATGCACTGACACTGCGGCATTAGCTACAATTGTTTCTTATTGTTGATTTTTGTTTTGCATGTGATGGACTTTTCTTCAAATATCCTCCAACTTTAATGGCACGGTTTATGCTAAATTCTCCTGCGGCCGGTAAGCCCGGCAGAAGCTTCCCCGCAGGGGGAGGAATAGGGGGGATTGACGTGTCCATCAACTCCATTCTCTACACGCAGGGTTTCATACAGCGCGAGCCGGCACTCCTGAACGTAGGGACCAAACAGAACAACTACGAGTCCCTGGAATCCTACCTGATCCAAGACCAGGAGCTTTCCACCTATAGCGGCTCCAAGGCGACCGACACCGTTGATCTGGCGCTCGACAGGGTCTCCTCCAAGGTCATCACCGAGATAGCCGGGCTTACGGCCGAGACCATCCGCGAACACCCGGAGTTCAAGGACGATTACGTGCTCGCGATCATCGACGCCGAGGACGGCACGCGCGAGGCCAGGATATACAGCCGAGAGGACATAGTGGCATCCAGCGGCGGCACAGACGCCGAGAAGGAGGCCCTGAGGCAGTCCCTCGCCAAGAATCCGCTCGCGGTGTTCACCTCCGCCGAGGGGCTCCCCGGGTCGTCCGAAGGCGAGGCCGCGCAGAAGCTCTCCAAGAAGGTCAACGAGTTCCTCGCCACCAACGGGAAGCTCCTCGACATGCTGGACAACTACGGCTTCAACCCATTCGAGGCCCTGAAGGTCTAACCCTTCCGGCAGGGCGCACTCGCGGCGCCAACGTTTTGAAGAATTTCCTCCGGGACCCGTCTGCGGGCCCCGGACCAGGCGGGTCCAGGACTTAAGGCCCCGCAGGCCGGAATGCCGGATATTGTATTTCGGCCAGTTCGTCGTCCGTTCGTTTCGATTCGTTCCTCCTAAGGTTCCTTGCCTTTTTTCTTCCCTTTTTTTCCCAAGAGATTACCCCCTCGGCCCGCAAGGTCCGGGGGGGTTTTAATTTCCGCATGCGGCGACAGGCTCCCGACTGGTCGTCGGCCGGCGCGTCCGTCCGGAATGGCCGGAGCCCGCCGGACGGCGGGCGTGCCGATGGAGCCGGGTCCCGGTCGCCTCGCCTTGATCGGAGGGCTATGGTGCCGTATAGTCCGGCAAAGAAGGCAATCACGCCGTCACGGCCTGCCTTCCTTTTGTCCTGAGTCCCCGTACGCCTGGATCCGAGTCTCATCTTGAGATTGCAGGAGGTCGCGCCATGTCCATTTCGGACGAGTTCATCAGCTTCGTGTCAGGCATTCTCGATGGGGCTGGCGCGGTGCGATCCCGCAAGATGTTCGGGGGATGCATCATCTACCTCAACGGGAAGCCGGTTTTTCTCGTGGACGACGACACGGTTTTCGTTAAGGTTCATCCCTGCCTGGACGGGCTCCTGGCGGACGCGGAAAAGGCATCGCCTTACCCGGGCGCCAAGGAACACTACATCCTTGACATCGACGACGCCGGGCTAGCCAGGGAAGTGGCGCTGGCCTTAGAGCCTCATCTTGAGGTCCCCAAGCCCAGGAAAGGCAAGGGAGCCCATCCCGAGGTCGCGAAGTCCGCCAAGGGCGGTCAGGCTACCAAGGGAGGTCAGGCTTCCGGGAGCGCGAAGTCCACCAAGGGCGGGATGGCTTCAAAGGCAGCGAAGGCCGGCAAGGGGGCCGAAATGACTCCAGAACGTGGTATGGCGCCAGGAGACGGAAAACGTCGCTGAAGGCCGTGGCTTCACGGCTTGACGTTGCTCTCCGCCTTCCCTCCGAATATGGTAGCCCCGGTCGCCGGATCTTCGAATGCGACCATACGCAAATGTCCTTTCCATCCTTTCCACATCGACTGCGGCACACACCCATCTGCGTGCCCTCCGCCTGACCGGCCCCGTTCTCCACGTCGGCCCGGTCGCGACTATGCCTTCCTCCTCGCCGGATCCGCCCGACTCGCCGCCAAGATCGGCACTCGACCTACCGCCGTGAAGCCGCAAGGTCCCGAAAATTCGGAGCGGACGCGGGCTCTGCCCAACACGGCCTTAACCGAGGCCTGAGGCGGTCTAACGGCCTGCCTGTCTTTCGCGTAACCGCCCCGGTCTTCGGAAAGCCCATCCGACATCGAAGCCGGGACCGCGTACCGGAAACCGAACAAGCCTAACGGATGAGGGCTCAACCGGCTGGGGCTCACCTGCGGCTGCTTTATGATGCCATTGGGGCAGGATGCCCCTAAGAGGATTCCGTGGGTCTGTCGGCCTTTCCCGCGAAGGATTCCTGCCATCCAGGAAGGGGGAGGGGATTTGCCTGGCCGACTCGCGGGCAAAGTCGCTCTCGTCCATGGCGATGCGGAAGACGCCATTCACGAACTGGCAGCTGAAACGGGCGGCTGCCGGTATCGGGGTGATTCAGCACCGGCGATATCGTTGCGTCCGGAACACCCAGGACAACCGATGCTTGGGGCATGCGGCGGAGTCCGTCGTCGAGGAGGTTCTGGAGAACCTTCCGGACGGCGCCATGCCTCGGCTATCAGGTAACGATGTGCGAGGCGGCATGGAGGAGGGGTGCGGGGACAAGGCCGTTGCGCCGGAGTCCCCCGTACCGCCGATATAGGGGCGGGGATGGCTCAATGCGGGTTCCTCGTAAGGGGCCGAAGCTCGTTCGTGGCCTTAAGGGAACGAATGAGCCTCCGCCTGATCGGGGAAGATTTCTCCTCGACAGGTACATCGGCGCGATGAGCGTGCGGTCTTAAGTCGCGACATGTTTCCCCAGCATGTGCGGATGGTGCGGATGGCACGGATGTGACCCGCCCGGCTGGGAAGTGCGCGAAGGGCGATGGGGCGGGGGTGACAATCGGGAGACGTCGTTTCCAGGCGAAGGCGGAGTCGACGGCAGAGGTGAGGCCGGGCGGCGCTTCAGGAAAATCTTTCCATATGCCAAGTGCGGCTTTCCTCGCCTTCATATTTTGGATTGAGCAGTCCGCCTATGCCGCATTAGAAAATTATTTAGTCCAGATATCAGATTCTGGAATAAAATTTTCCTTATGATGACGGGTATTCAATACGAATTGAGATGTTCAGCGATATCAAATTAATTTAATTTTCGCCTTTCGGGGTTTTCCGGAGAGCGGATACGGTCGGCCTCAACACGTGAACAAATGCCATATGTGGTCCGATCATTAATGGAATCAGACTAGTCCTGGAGAATCTTGCGGCGGGCTCCCGGCGACGTGTCAGGTTGGTGGGGTCAGCCTCGTTAGGCATTTAGTTCGCTAGACGGCAACCGGATAGGGCGCGGAACTGCAATCAGGCCGCCTGGAGGGCTGGACGGCAAGGCCGAACCGCACTTCGGACAATGTTTGGAAACTCGCCCGGGGTGCAGTCTCCGGCAATGGGTGCCCGATCGGGAATTTCGGGATGCGGTACCGGAAAGATTATGAGACTGGCATGCGATCCGATATTGACAAGCGAACTTCAATACCCTATATTTACGACTGTTTCCAACTGATCCGGAAATGGAGCTTGCCGTATCCCGACATCCGATTTGACTATGGCTGAAACTTGTACTGGTTGGGATCGCCAAGGCCAGGATTTTGATTGAAACCCATATCCGGCGCTCTTTGGAAGCGGATGAATTTTCCGCCCAAACTATTTATAGCAAATTCGTTGCCGATTCGCGTTTTGGGTACTCTGCTCGGTACGGACAATCTCTCTAGCAGAGAGGACGCGTGAATCGGCGGCGCTTGAACGACTGGGTCGCTTCCGTAGCCAAGATGGCATCGTTGCGACATAGCCGGGATTTCGCTGAAAACAGCTAGGCTGTGCGTGATGGAAAGTCACGAGATGAGGCCGTGGCTTTCCAGCGCCAAAGCCTCTGATTTTCAACGTTTGGGTTTGGGTTTGCTTCAAACACTTCAGATGAGGAAGTTTCCTCATCGGATTCATCAAGAGGAGAAAGTCATGAAACTGTTCGCGTGTGCGTTGTCGGTGTTCGCGGTCTGCTCGCTTCTGCCGTCCATGATGGCCTACGGCGACGACGGGGGCTTTTACGTCGAGCTTAAACTCGGAGCCTCGTCCCAGCAGGTCGACCGCAAGATCGTGGCCAACGACCGTCTGACCGACGGGGCCGGCAGCACGTTGAACTCGAAATTCGTCGATTTGGGGGACTACAAACACGGTGCGTTTGGCGGGGGCTTCGCCCTCGGCTACGATTTTTTCCCGAGGCTGGGGTGGCCGTTGAGGGCCGAACTCGAATTCCTCGCCCGCTCGTACAAGAACCTTTCGCAGACCCGCACCGAAACTTTGAACGCGACCATAAATTTAGGCGTCCCCGGCAATCAGGAGATAAGTGTTACCGAGAGCTCGAAGATCGGCATCCATACACTTCTGTTAAACCTGTATTATGATTTCCACACCGAGTCGGCATTCACGCCCTTTATCGGCGCGGGTCTCGGAATCGCCATCCTGCACGGCAGGCTTGAACACGCCCGCATCGAGGCACCGGGCCCGGGAATCGTTTTCGAAAATGACCTCGAGGGCGATTACGGGGACGCCCAGTTCGCCTGGGCGCTTTCCGCGGGGGTTAACTACGCCCTGAACAGCGACTGGTCGTTGGATCTCAGCTACAAGTTCGTCAACGCCGGCAACAACTCGTATACCTCAGATATCGCAGATGTCGGATTGGAGTCGAAATTCAAGCTGCATGACGTCATGTTGGGGCTGAGGTACACGTTCTAGGTCCGCCCTGGCCGCCCTTGAGCTCTCACTGCCGAGAGTCGTCCCGGTCTGGCCTCTGGAGTCTACGCCGGTTCCCGGAGGCTTTCGCGTCCGAATTCCGGGCGGTAGTCCAGAGCGTAACGGAATGACCGCTGTCCGGAAGAGCGGAATTCCGCAGCGCCGGGGGATGTCCGCTGCCGCTGGTTCGTTGGGCATCCGCTTTCGATATTCGGTTTCCGGAGATCGCCGGGTACCCCTCCCGCATGCATGCCGATCTTTTTGTATGCGTGTGGGGGGGGATTTGCAAGGCGGACGGAAATCAGGGCATGAAAGCGTTGGACGCGGATTTCTCCGAAGCCGCCCGGGGGCATCCTCATGGCAGGAGCGCCATGCGGCCGTTTTGCGGAGATTGAAGCGAGGTCGGATCGCGGCTGCCAAGCGTGAACCCTGTACGCGGCTATGACTTCAAATCGCCACCGCAGGCGGCTGTCATTGCTTGGCGCAGGCCGGACGCATGGTTTTGAGGCGTCCCGGACGGCGGCCCGGGTTCCCCAAAGGATTATCGGGCATGGGAGGACGGAGCCCGCTTTCGGATTGCCGACTCGGGGGTATAGTCCAGGGGTGTTTTCCCGCGCTTCATGGTTCCGTAACCTTCGGGCATCGGGGGCACCTGCGGTCCGGGACGGGCGAGGCTATGACAATTGTCGCGGAGCGCGTGATCCGTCTCTCGTGACGGACGTTTCCGCTGCCGTGCCTCTGGGGATCCGGCGATTTCGGCAGACGGGGGACGGGGCGTGTCACCCCGCGGCCTTACCGTAACAGTTTTCGCGGTTCCCTGAGCGCATCCTTGAGAAGACCCGGCTGCCGCACGGATCGCTCCAGTGCGCCGAAAGGTGTCAGGCCCGTACCCCGAGAAGGGAGTCGACCGGCCGGCAGGGATCGTTTCAGCGAGGTGGACAGGCATCCGAAGCCTTCCCGATGACCGCCGCGGCTCCCGATGGCCCCTCGGCCAGCAAGGCGGCGGCAATTTCCGCCGGCATAGGCGGGTCGGCCCACACCGCGCCAAGGACGACGGACTTCGGGCCTGGCGCGCGTTTCGCCGTCGCCTTCGAGACACCTCGCTTCCCTGCCCCGGAACGGTTCAGGGACTGTCCGTCCCGTCGCGCCTCCTTGCGCCAAGCCGTTGCGAAGGCAATGCCGGGACGTGAGAACCGAGGCGGGTCATTTCCGGGTTCCCGTGATTGTCCGCGCGGCGGCGAACAATGCTTTCGCACGGACGCTTCAGCCTCGGATCGCGGGGAGAAAGCGGCCGTCGCGCATGCGGAGACGCTTCCTGGGACCGCGCCGGGCCGATCGTGGGGGAGGTTCTTCGTGATCGGTGAAACGCTCTGCCATCCTCAGGCCCATTGGCAGGTGGAAGCCGCGTAGGGGCCGCTCCGACTACGGCAACACTTCCACCTCTCGCAAGGTTGCGGTGGTTGCCCATTTTCTTGCCGGAGCTACTTTCGTCGTCAGGGCATCCGTCCGGATTTATGACAGTCCCTCCGTCCGTTGGCGGCCCCTTTTGTCTGCAGGGGCGCTTCCGGTGTCGGCACGGGAGTCCTGTGCAGTGCCCGACTTGCCGTCCGGACTCCTGTCGAGGTCAGGCCTGACTCGAGATTTTCGACCGACAACCGGTACCAGGCAGCGGCCTGTAGCCTTACGTCCCTCCAGTCTTTCGCAGTCACCTTCTTCCGACAGCCGGTCCTTCCGACCATCCCGTCCTCCCGACCATCCCGTCCTTCCGCCCGCCGGTCATTCAGGCCCCTTCCGACCTGCCGATCCTCCCGCCTTGCGAGTACAACCCATCCCTTAGGGCCTCCCCTCTGTTCGGATTTCCCAGTCTTCCTTTTTTCCTGTCCTTCACGTCTTCCTGTCCTTCATATTCTCCGGTCCTTCATATTCTCCTGTCCTTCATATTCTCCGGTCCTTCATATCCTACGGTCATCCTGCCATTGCGGCGCTTTTACTGGTCAGTATGGGCTTTCCGAGTGAAGCTTTTCGGGAATAGCCTTCGCATGCGGCAAGAAGCGACAAGAAACCGATTAGCTCCGGCGACCGGTCGTGGATCGGCCGGTTGCGCCGTCTCCGGGCTAACGGGCGGCTGAACCGCTCCCTGCGCCGGTTCCGGGCCCCGCGGGCCGGGGAGCCTGCGAAGGGCGCTTGGCTTTCGGGGGCCCGAAGCCCAGGCGATCCCCAAGATCGCGATGCCCCCGACGGGCATCCTCTGAAGGGCCCCGACGGGTTCGGCAGACGAGTCAGGAGGGCGGGCCCTGTCGGGTAAGGAGCGGGGTGATCGGGGCCCTGGCGGTTTGGGTGCCGGAGCCGACCGGCGCTCCCTTCGCCCTTGACTTTCAGGCGCTCCGTTCCTTATAATTGCGCGATCGCCTAAACGACCCCGCAGATCTTGCGTCCGCCCCATCGGGGAGGTCGCCCGCGGGGAGACGGGGCCTCAGGCAACCCCAGACTTCGTGGAAAGCCGCGAAAGAGAAACTCCCGGTGACCCCCTTGACGACAGGACGCCCGTCCCCCGCCGGCGGGAACGTGACGCTCACCCCGGCCGCGCTGACATTGGACGACGGGGCGTCCTTCGCGGGATTGGCTTTGGGCGGATGCCTCCACGCCGAGGGCGAGGCGATATTCATCACCGCCATGAGCGGCTACCAGGAGGTCCTGACCGACCCCTCATACCACGGCCAGATCGTGGTTTTCACCTCGGCCCACGTGGGGAACTACGGCACCAACCCCGAGGTCAGCCAGGCCCCCGAGCCCCAGGTCGCCGGGGTCGTCTTCCACGAGCTCTGGATCCCGGAGGCGATCCACTGGCACTCGCTGGCGGATTTGCCCGAGTGGCTCCGTTCGGGGAAGGTGGGGGCGCTCACCGGGGTGGACACCCGGGCGCTCACGCTGCACATCAGGGAGAAGGGAGCCCGCAACGGCGTGATTGCCCCGCTCTCCGAGGGCCTGGAGACGTCTTTGGCCCGCGCCAGGGCCGTGCCCAGCATGAACGGGCTCGATCTGGCGGTCCGGGTCTTCACGAAAAAGCCTTACAGGATGCCCTGCGCGTGGCCCGCCGACGGGCCGGAGCCCGTCTACCGCGTCGCGGTCCTGGATTTCGGGGTCAAGCGCTCGATCCTGGAGCAGCTGAACCTCCACGGGCTGGACCTTACGGTGTGGCCTGGCGACGCGGCCCCGGAGAGGATCATGGAGGAGCGGCCCCGGGGGGTCTTCCTGGCCAACGGGCCGGGGGATCCGGCGGCCTGCGACTACGCGGCAAGGACCGCCAGGCGTCTTCTGGGAAGGCTCCCGCTCTTCGGCATCTGCCTTGGGCACCAGATCATGGGGCTCGCCGCGGGCGGGAAGACCTACAAGCTCCCTTTCGGCCACCACGGCCTGAACCACCCGGTGCTCGATTCCGACACGGGCAAGGTCTCCATCACCAGCCAGAACCACGGCTTCTGCGTGGACCCGGACAGCCTCCCCGGTGGCGTCCGGGCCAACATGTGGAACCTGAACGACGGCACGGTGGAGGGCCTCGTCTGGGAAGACGCTCCCGCCTTCTGCGTCCAGTTCCATCCCGAGGCCTCCCCCGGGCCCCACGACTCCCGCGGCCTCTTCGCCAGGTTCCGCCAGATGATAAAGGAGCACGATGCCAAAGCGTAAGGACCTGGAGACGGTCATGATCCTTGGCTCCGGGCCCATCGTCATCGGCCAGGCCTGCGAGTTCGACTACTCCGCCACCCAGGGCTGCAAGGCCCTCAAGGAGGAGGGGCTGAGGCTCGTGCTCCTGAACTCCAACCCCGCCACGGTCATGACGGACCCGGGGCTCTCCGACCGCACCTATATCGAGCCCATGACCGCGGACGTGGCGCTGGACATCATCCGCCTGGAGAAGCCTCAGGCCATCCTCCCGACCCTGGGCGGCCAGACCGCGCTGAACCTCGCGATGGAGCTCCACGAGAAGGGAGCGCTCGCCGAATGCGGCGTGGAGATGATCGGGGCCGATCCCGACGTCATCGAGATAGCCGAGAGCCGCGAGCGCTTCCGCAGGACCATGTCCTCTTTGGGCCTCGACATCCCCGTCTCCGCCCTGGCGCATTCCGTGGAGGAGGCGATGAGGGTGGCGGAGCTCACCGGCTATCCCGCCATCATCCGCCCCAGCTACACCCTTGGAGGTACCGGGGGCGGCATCGCCCGCAGCCGCTCCGAGATGGAGCTCATGGCCTGGAAGGGCCTTAACGCCTCCCCCGTGGGCCAGGTGCTGGTGGAGGAGTCCCTGGTCGGCTGGAAGGAGATGGAGCTGGAGATGATCCGCGATCTGGGCGACAACGCGGTCATCGTCTGCGGCATCGAGAACGTCGACCCCATGGGGGTGCATACCGGGGACTCCGTGACCGTGGCCCCCATCCAGACGCTCACCGACGTCGAGTACCAGGCCATGCGGGACGAGGCGCTCCGCGTGGCGCGGGCGGTGGGCCTGAACGGCGGCTGCAACATCCAGTTCGCCGTGGATCCCCGCACCGGCCGGAGGGTAGTGATCGAGATGAACCCCCGGGTGTCGCGCTCGTCGGCCCTGGCCTCCAAGGCCACGGGTTTCCCCATCGCGCGGGTGGCGGCCAAGCTTTCGGTAGGGTACCGCCTCTCCGAGCTTCAGAACGGCATCACCCGCAAGTCCGCCTGCTTCGAGCCGGCCCTGGACTACTGCGTGGTGAAGGCGCCCCGCTTCAATTTCGAGAAGTTCGCCGGCGCGAGCCACGTCCTGGGTCTGGAGATGCGCGCCGTGGGCGAGACCATGGCCCTTGGCGGCAACTACCGCGAGGCCCTCCAGAAGGCCCTGAGGGGCCTGGAGAACAGCCTGCTGAGCCTCGAGTGGAGACCAGGCGCGGACGAGGAGGACATGGCCGCCGACCCTGCCAGGCGCCTGGAGCTCATGAAGAAGCGCCTGGCCCGCCCCGAGCCGGAGAGGCTGAACCGCCTTTACGAGGCGCTGAAGCTGGGGCTCACGCGCGCCGAGGCGGTGGAGATAACCTCGCTTGACCCGTGGTTCGTGATCCAGATGGAGATGATTCTCGAGACCGAGCGCTTCATCGAGGGCGACTTCGCCGATGCCGTGGCCTCCGGCAGGGATCCGGACCCGGAGGACATGCGGCGCGTGAAGGCCCAGGGCTTCTCGGACGCCCAGATAGCCAGGATCGTCAATACCAGGAAGGGGACGCTTCTCCAGGCCCCCGAGATAACCGCGATCCGCGAACGGCTTGGCGTCCTGCCCAGCTTCAGGCAGGTCGACACCTGCGCGGGCGAGTTTCTGGCCGAGACACCTTACTACTACTCCAGCTACGATGCCCCGCGTCCGATCCCCCCCATTGCCCTGCCGGGGGACGGCACGGCCGACTCGCCCGATCCCGCGCCTTCAGTTTCGGTTTCCGCTTCCGTATCCGCATCGGCTCCCGTTTCGACTTCGTCTTCCGTTTCGGTTTCGGCTTCCCCTGCCGCCTCGTCTACCGTTTCGGTTTCGGTTTCGGCTTCCGCGAACGCGGAGGCTTCCGGCAAAGGCCGACGCAAGGTGATGATCCTGGGAGGGGGGCCCAACCGCATCGGGCAGGGCATAGAGTTCGACTACTGTTGCGTCAAGGCCTGCCAGGCCTTCGACCAGATGGGCTTCGACACCGTCATGGTGAACTCCAACCCGGAGACGGTGTCCACCGATTACGACGCGGTGGGGAGGCTCTACTTCGAGCCGGTTACCCTGGAGGACGTGCTCGCGGTCTGCGCGCTGGAAAGGCCCGACGGGGTCATCGTGCAGCTGGGCGGCCAGACGCCCCTGAACCTCGCCATGAGCCTCAAGGAGGCCGGGGTGCCAATCTGGGGCACGGCGCCGGAGGCAATCTTCCGTGCGGAGGACCGCCGGGGCTGGAACGAGCTCGTCGAGAAGCTCTCGCTCCTGCAGCCGCCAGGGCATATGGCCGAGGACGAGAAGAGCGCCCTGGCCATAGCCGACGAGATAGGCTATCCCGTCCTGGTGCGGCCTTCGTTCGTTTTGGGCGGACGTGCCATGCGCATCATCTCCAACAGCCGGGATCTCAGGGGCTACGTCAGGAGCTTCGCGGACAGCGGGCTCACCCTGGGACCCGGATCGCCGATCCTGGTGGACAAGTTCCTGGACGACGCGGTCGAGGTGGACGTGGACGCCGTGGCCGACGGCGAGCGCGTGGTCGTGGCCGCGGTCATGGAGCATATCGAGCGGGCCGGGGTGCATTCCGGAGACTCGTCCTGCTGCATCCCGCCCTTCACGTTGCCGGCGGAGATCCAGTCCGAGATCCTCCGCCAGACGCGGCTCCTGGGGCTCGAGCTGGGGGTGCGCGGGCTCATGAACATCCAGTACGCGGTCAGGGAAGGCAAGGTCTTCGTCCTGGAGGCGAACCCCAGAGCCTCCCGCACCGCGCCGTTCGTCGCCAAGGCTACCGGCCGGCCGCTCATCGAGGCCGCGGCAGAGGTGATGGCGGGCAGATCGCTTCTCGAGTGCGGATTCCTGGACCAGGCGCCTCCGGAGTACTTCGCGGTCAAGGAGGCCGTCATTCCCTGGGGCCGCTTCTCCGGCGCCGAGGTGCTCCTGGGCCCGGAGATGCATTCCACGGGCGAGGTGATGGGGCTGGACCGCACCTTCGGGCATGCGTTCCTGAAGGCGCAGATAGCCGCCGGCACCTACGTGCCCCTTGGCGGCGAGATAATCCTCACCGTATGCGACCGCGACAAGGCCGCCCTCATCCCGCTGGCCCGCGAGCTCGCGGACATGGGATTCACCTTCCATTCGACGCCGGGCACGGTGGAGGCGCTGCGCGAGAGCGGCATGGCTTCCGGGATCCTTTACAACATCAACGACCAGCGGAGCCCGAGCGTGCAGGAGTACCTGCGGGGCGGCAAGGTCAAGATGTTCGTGAACACCGCCCAGGACCCCCAGTCCATCCGCGATTCCAGCTTCCTCAGGGGGGAGGCCATCAGTTGCGGGGTCCCCATCATGACCACCATCGCGGGCCTCTCCGCCATGATCGAGGGCCTGAAGGCAGTGAAGAGCTCCCGCTGGCACATCTCCCCGCTCCAGGACTACCGCCCCCGGGGGCCCGTGCGGGGGCGTCCGGACGAAGCGGCCCGGGCCTGAACCCCGGAGCCTTTCCCGGATCGTTCTGGCCTCCGCCGATCTCCTGTCCTTCCGTCCTTCCGTCCCGCGTCCTCACTCCACGCTCCCGAGTCCTGCGGCGCCCGCGGCGCCGCCCCGCATGACCCGTCGCGTCCGCGGCCCTTCCGCGCACGTCGTCCGGCGGCCCCGTCGCCCGACCGACGAGTCTCAGGGCCCGCAGGCGTCTCCGCCCGCAAGCACCTCCTCCACGTTTCCGCCCGACCGTCCGGACGGAAGCCTCTCACGTCCGGACGCGCACCGGGGCCTGCGGCGCGTCCGCAACTTCCGGCCGCTTCACGCCGAAGGCCGGCCCGATCACGGTTTGCGCATTGACTGATAAACACGACACGGCGCCCGGCGACATCGCGGGCGGGATTAAGGACAGGGCGGACGAGCTGCGCCTCCTCTTCGAGGTGAGCCAGGCCCTGAACGGGACCACGACCGAGCTCGCCGACCACCTGGACGAGACCCTGGACCTCATGGCGCGCTACACGGGCATGATGCGGGGGGCCTTCTACCTGGTCAACCAGGAGGGCGACGTGGTGATGGAGGCCGCCTACGGCCTGAACCAGGCGGAACTCAAGCGGGCCCGCTACAAGAGCGGGGAGGGGGTCATCGGGCGCGTGGCGGAGACGGGGAGCCCCATGGTGGTCCCCAACGTGTCCAAGGAGCCGCTTTTCCTGAACCGTACCGGCGCGAGGGACCTCAGGAAGGAGAACATCTCCTTCATCTGCGTGCCCATCATCCTGGACGGGCGTACCATCGGCGCCATCAGCGCCGACCGGCTGTTCGCGGACGGCGTGCGCATGGAGGAGGACATGCGCCTCCTGACGGTCCTGGCCTCGCTCATCGCGAGGGCGGTCGCCGTCCGCCGCGACTTCGCGGCGCGGCACGCGGCGATGATCGAGGAGAACAGGAGGCTCCAGGCGATCATCAACCAGAACTTCAAGATAGGCCAGCTCGTGGGGCACTCCAACGCCCTCAGGAACATCCTGGAGGAGGTGGCCCAGGTGGCCGCCACCAACGCGACGGTCCTGATCCGCGGCGAGTCCGGCACCGGCAAGGAGATGATAGCGAGCCTCATCCACGCCAACAGCCAGCGGGCCGGCCAGCCGTTCATCAAGGTCAACTGCGCCGCGCTCCCCGAAGGGCTGGTGGAGAGCGAGCTCTTCGGACACGAGCGGGGGGCCTTCACGGGGGCCGTCTCCGGCAGGAAGGGCCGCTTCGAGATGGCCCACGGCGGCACGCTGTTCCTGGACGAGGTGGGCGACATGTCGCTCTCCACGCAGGCGAAGCTTCTGCGCGTCATCCAGGAGAAGGAGTTCGAGCGGTTGGGCGGCGGCGAGACTCTGAAGGTGGACGTGAGGATCCTGGCCGCGACCAACCGCGATCTGGAGAAGATGGCGGAGGACGGGCAGTTCAGGATGGACCTGTACTACCGCCTTTCCGTCTTCCCCGTGTCGCTTCCCCCGCTCCGCAAGCGCGCCGACGATATCATGGACCTGGCGGAGAGCTTCGCCCAGAAGTTCAGCCCCCAGCCTTCCAGGCCAATCCAGATCTCCAGCGAGGCCTCCAGGCTCCTCATGGCTTACGAATGGCCCGGCAACATCCGCGAGCTCGAGAACTACATCGAGCGGGCCGCGGTCCTCTGCGGGCCCGAGGGCGTCATAGAGGAGAGGCATCTCCCGACCTGGCTCCAGGCCCAGCAGGACGACGGCGAGCCCAGGACCCTGGACGACTCCGTGGCATCCCTGGAGAAAAGGCTCATAAGCGAGGCGCTGGAGTCCACAGGCGGCCACGTTACCCAGGCGGCGGCAAAGCTGGGGCTGACCGAGAGGAAGATGAGCCTCCGCATGGTAAAGTATAAGATAGACTTCAGGACCTTCCGGTCCAAAAGGCAACCCTAGGGCGTCCCCGCTTTTTTAGCGTCGTGCGCCTCAACGCGGAGGGCGGACGGGCCTTCGCTCTCGATCCGGCTCAGATCCGGCTTGGATGTCACGGGCACTTGGAAGCGCGGCATCCCGCTGCGGTGCATCGCGATGCAAGGGCTCAAGCCAGGACGCGCATAGGCTCTTCGGTAGCGGGCTCCGCTGAACGCAGATTCCGTATGGCGCGATCTCAGGCCAGGACGTACTAATAACCCGCGATACTCAGGATCCGCATTGCGCGGACTCTGCCCGTGGCTATGTTGGTTCCGGTCGTGACAGGTACGGTTCCGACTGATACGCGTGCAGGTCCATGACGGAGAGAGCCCGTGTCATACCATATCAGCATATCGCGAATATTGCCGTAAATTTTCAGCCTGCGGCATTGCAGGAAAAAAAAATTAGGTTGTTGCGGGGGCCCCCCGGCGGCGCAACGGCAAGAGGCCGACAGCCAACGGCCGATGCCGAGCGTCGAGCGGCAGGAGGCGCGAAAACACGCAACCATAAAGCGGACGCAAACTCACTGGACGCGTCAGGTCCGGGCCTGACGACGGGCATATTGTTGTGCCTTTCCTGACCGGGTGCGATGAAAAGGCCGCTCCCGGAACGCGTCGCGTCCGGGAGCGGCCGGGAGGCTGCGGAACGGGCTGGCTTACAGGGAAGCCCCCGCGCCGTGCTGGTGGTTGAGGATGGTGTAGACGTCGTCCGCGGGCAGCCTGGATATGGTGATGATATTCTCTATGGAGAGACCGGCCCGGTGCAGGTCCAGCACCAGATCCATGCGCAGCTGTGCCTCGCGCTCGTCGGCGGCGGCGTCCCTGATGCCTTTCAGGATGCGCTCGGCGTTCTGGAGATCCATGTCCGCCATGTAGGCGGCGACGGAACGGACGTCTGGGTTTTCGAGAATCCTTGGTAGCTCGTAGAATGCCAATTTCAACTCCTCCCGTCGGTCGCAGAGGCTTTCGATCTGCCCCATCCGGTCTTCGAGGTGGGCGTTAGCGATGAAGAAGGCGAGGTCGTCGGCGGGGGAAGGGCCGTCCGGTCCGGCGTGCCTTATCCCGCTCGCGGATGGGATCTCCAGGATCGCGTACGAGTCGGATCCGGGGAAATTCATGCCGTCTCGGCTCCGCAGGGTGAATATCCTCAACGGGAACCCGCCGCCGGCGGGAACCAGCTGGAAGCCGGTTATCAGGAAAAGGTGGAATCCTGGCGGCTTGGATCGGCGCGCGGCGCGTTGTGCCTGCATGCTGAAGACGGCGGACGACAGTGCCTTGAAGCGGGACATGAGGGACGCGTGGCCGTTGCGGTGGCCGTCGCCCGGCATGGGCTCGCGCTGCACGGAGATGGCCACGTGGCTGTCGTCGGCCAGCCGGAAATGAAGATCGGAAACGGGCCTTATGCCCTTGAGGGAGTATATCGCCGCGGCCTCGCCCGCGCTGGACAGGAGACGAGGCAACTCGGAGAGCCTCCGCAGATCGTCGGCGAGCGACGGGCCTTCGCATCTGGCTTCGCTTCCGCGGCACGTCCACTCCGCCGGAACGACGGTGTCCAGGACGAACCTCCGGAAAGTCTTGAGCTTTTCCGAGGTCATCAGCCGCTTGAAGACGGCTTCGTGGTATACGGGAAGCGAGCGCGTACGGGGGGCGTCGGAGGTGTGTGCTTGTCTGGCCGTGGGGTGCCGTCCTTCACTGGCCCGCCGGAAAGGCTTGGCGGCGGTCAAGGTTTGTCTTCGGGTGGAGTTGCGTTTTCGCAAGCGTGCTGTGGCCCGATCGGGCCCGATGTTTGGGGGGGCGGATCCGGGACGTCCCGCGCAACCGCCATCCGCGGCGGCGCGGGCGCTGAAAGGGCGGCTGTGTGAGTTTTATATAGTCTCTCGCCTGGTCTTTGTCAACAGCCGCCATGGCGCGCGGCCGTGCGTCCGCGGCGCGTCGTTCCGCTCATTTGCTGAGATATAAGCGTAACTTGCGGTCCTCTGGCTAGAGCTTTGCTCAAGATTGTTGCAAATGTCAACAAGATAAGCATTGTTATGTCTTTTGGTCATAATTTGCGTCTCGCGGAGTTCCTTCGGGATCCTCTCCGGCGTAGGCGGGGCCTTGCCTTGGGGTCGATCGCCCCTGTCGGGTCCTGACGGCACCGCCCCTTTCCCGAGGGGGCTTCCCGGCGGTGGCCCGTTCTAGATGTAGTGGACTCGGCCGCCCCGGATTTCCCGACGGATTTTTTCGCCGGATGCCTAAGTCCTGTCGGGCTTTCGTAATCGCTCGGCGGAATCACGCAAGCCCTTGTGCGACCGTCAAGAATGTAGAGAGCCGAGGATTCCAGGCGCGGCTCTCGTCCCCGTCGGCGATGTCGACGCGAAGCGCGTTTTGAAGTGATATTGCTTGTTTCATAAGCTTCGACATGCCGACTCCGTCCGCCGACGCGAGTGAGGGTTGGCGCGCCGTGGCGCAGCCTGTCGCATGATTTTTCCCGCGGGCGCACGATTTTTCCCCATCCGCGCGCGGCAGGCGCCATGAACGTCCGTGCAGTCACGCGATCTCAAGCGACAGGCGCGTTTTGCGCGTCTGTCTGCCGCCGCGCCGGCATGGGCGACGGAAGTTTTCACGCGTTCACTCTCGCTCATTTTTCCGTGTGCGGCTACAGGTCCAGCAACTGGCGGCGGAACGCGCCCGTTCGCCCTAAGCCTTGGGGGGCGTCCGATATTCCGGCGCGGAGGCATCGAGGCTTGCGCCATAGGCGTCTTGCGGCGCCTATGGCGCGCCTTGCGATGCCGCGCGATGCCCGTGCGACGCCGTGCGGGTCGCAGGATCTTCGCCTTGGCGGCGCCGTCGGCGCCGCGTTCCCCGGATTCTTTCCGTTTGCGGTCCCAGATATTGGTCTGGGTATCAACAGAACTTGAGATTCATGGCGCCGGAGTCCGGTTGCCGCCCTCGGGGCGATCGCCTGGCGCCTTCAGGCCTCGAGGGTACCGCCGCCCCGTTGTGAAGACGATCCTTCCCGTTGCCGTCCCTGCCGCCTAACCGTCGTTGGCCGGGGAATGATTCCGACGGGAATCGCGGTGACTTTCCGGCGGGTTACTGACGAAAGGCGCCGAATATTTTTGCGCGTCTTCAAGGCGCCGTCGCGCCGGGCCCCGGGCTCGGCCGTCCGCCGCGCTACCCTTTTTTCACCAGGATGCAGGAGCCTTCCATGAAAACGGTCAGATCGGTCATGTCCGCCATCGCTCGCACGTCGTTGTGGAAGACGGGATCGGGGGAAAGCGGCAGCATTCGCCTCTGCGGATCGAACGTGGTGGTCTTGCCGTTGCCCGTCATGTACTCGGCCACCTTCAGGAGCACCCTCGCCGGCGGCGAGTCCAGCCCCGCAGAGAACATCGGCGCCAGCGGCTGGAAGGATGTGTGGATGTCCTCCACGATGTAGACGCCGCCCTTGGGCATGGCGGGATAAAGCACGAACAGGGACCTCAGCTGATCAGGCCACCAGTGGGAAGCGTCGTCTATGATCACCCGCGCCTCCAGCTCCCTCAGCGTCTCCACGAAGGCCGTCTTTGACAGGTCCCCCAGCACCGTCTCGATTCTCCCGCCGGCCATGGCCTTCGTTTCCGGCTCCACGTCGACGCCGACTATCCTCGCCTTGGGGAAATACTCCTCCCAGGTCCTGAGGCTCGCCCCCCTGTAGATGCCCAGTTCCAGAAGCGTGAACTCCTCGTCCCTGAGGGGGCTCAGGAAGAACTCGTACTTGCGGAGGTAGTCGTGGCCCCCGGGACCTTCGGCGCTCTTGTCCGTGCCGTGCTTCCGTCCGATCCCCTCCAACAAGGGGGAATTGAGCATTGTCATGGTGTCCTTTCCGTATTTCGGGCTCACGCGTCTGAGCGCCCGAGCGCCTTGAGCGGGCAGCCGCGTGTCATCCCGCCGGCGCCCCTCGGACGATGCACTCCGTCTGCGACGTTACGGCTCGACAGAGTCTCCAGGGTCCGCCGCGCCTTCCCGTCTCTGCCTTCCGCGTCCGGCCTTCAGCCTTCAGCTTCGTCCTCGCGCCTTCCGCCGCAGTCATCTGGGCCGTGTTTCGCGGTTGTGGGGGTCCAGGGCTTCCCTGAGCCCTTCGCCTAACAGGTTGTAGCTCAGGACGGTGACCAGGATCGCGAGGCCGGGATACAGGCTCAGCCACCAGGCCTGCTGGAGGTAGTCCTTTCCTAACGTGAGCATGGCGCCCCAGGTCGGGGTGGGCGGCTGAACGCCCAGTCCCAGGAATGACAGCGCGCTCTCGGTGAGGATGGCCCCTGCCACGCCCAGCGTGGCCGTGACCAGGACGGGGCCCATGGCGTTGGGGAGCAGATGCACCAGGATGATGCGCAGGCCGCCCGCTCCCAGCGCCCGGGCGGCGAGCGCGAAGTCGCGGTTCTTGAGGCTCATGAGCTCGGCGCGCACCAGCCTGGCGACGCCCATCCAGCCCGTGAGCCCGATGACGATCATGACGTTCCAGATGGAGGGCTCCAGGACGGCTATGACCGCCAGGATGAGGAACATGCTCGGGAAGCACAGCATGAGGTCAACGAAGCGCATGATGATGCCGTCCGCGAGTCCTCCGTGGTAGCCCGCGAGAGCCCCCAGGGCGAGACCTATCACGGTGGCTATGCCCACCGCCACGAAGCCCACCTTGAGGCTCACCCGCGAGCCCCAGATGAGCCGCGACAGCACGTCGCGGCCCAGCGAGTCGGTGCCCAGGACGTGGCCAGCGGTGCCGGGGGGCGCCAGGCGAGCCCGCACGTGCACCTCGTCGGGGTCGAAGGGCGCCAGGACCGGGGCGAGCCAGGAGACGGCGAACAGGGTGAGGACCACCAGGCCCCCCGCGGCCGCCAGGCGGTTCCGCCAGAGGAGTCTCAATGCGTCTTTCAGCATGGCGCCCGTCCCCCTTTACTTGAAGGCCGCGTCGCGGACGCGCGGGTCGGCGGCGGCGTAGCCCAGATCGGCCAGGAGGTTCCCCAGGAGCGTGAGTACCGCCCCCATCACCAGCCCCCCCATCACCACCGGGTAGTCGCGGCTCATGACCGCGGTGTAGAAGAGCTGGCCCAGCCCGGGTATGGCGTAGATGGACTCCATGATGACCGAGCCCCCCACGAGCCCCGGCACCGAGAGCCCCAGGATCGTGATGACCGGGATGAGGGCGTTCCTCAGGGCGTGCTTCCAGATGACGATCCTCTCCGGGAGCCCCTTGGCCCTGGCCGTTGTGAGGAAGTCCTGACGGATTATCTCGAGCATGTTTGACCTGAGGTACCGGGACAGCCCCGCCAGCCCGCCCAGGGAAGAGATGACTACGGGCATGGCCAGGTGCGAGGCGAGATCGCAGATCTTCCCCCAGGACGTCATGTCGCCGTGGTTGATGGAGGTGAGCCCCGAGATGGGAAGCCAGCCCAGCCGCACGCCGAAGAGGTACATGCCCAGGAGCGCCAGCCAGAAGGACGGCGCCGCGAAGCAGACGAAGACGAAGACCGTGGACATCTTGTCGAAGATTCCCCCCGCCCGGACGGCGGCCCACAGCCCCAGCGGAAGCGAGAGGGCGAGGATGATGGCCATGGAGAAGACGTTCAGGGCCAGGGTCACGGGCAGGCGCTCGACTATCTTGTCGCGCACGAGCCGCCTGTCCGGCGCGAAGGAGCGCCCGAGATCCATCCGCGCCAGGCTCTTCAGCCAGTTCCAGTACTGGACGTGGATCGGCTTGTCCAGCCCGTAGAGTTCCCTGAGCCTGGCCCTCGCCGTCTGGCTGGCCTTGGGGTTCATGTCCAGGACGTAGTTGGTGGGGTCGCCCGGGGCCAGGTGCATTACCGCGAAGCTTATCACGGTGATGCCGAGGAGAGTGGGGAACATCATCAGGATCCGCTTGAACGTGTACTTGAGCATCCTCTCGCTCCCTCCTAGGTTCCCGTTTCCCGGGCCGGACGGCGCCCTCAGGGTCTCCGCCACTGGCGGGATCGGCTTTGCCTTTCAGGGCATTATCGGCCCGCTTCCGGTATCCGGACGGGGCATGATAGCATGTTCCGACCGGGTCGCGGGGTCGTAGGCTTCGGCGTGGTAACGTGCGCCGGCCCGCCTGCGGTCCCCGCCGGCCCCTGGGCGCCGGGATGCGGCCGCGAGGCCTTCCGGAGCGTCATGCAAGGCCCTTTTTGTTCCGTCCGGACCTTCGGGGGTGCGGAGGATGTCCCAATATGCTTTAATGGGCGCAGGAGTTTCAAGGCGGTCCCTGTGCGTTCTCCGGTGACCCGAAGGCGGGCTTCCGGGCGGCGCGTTCCTGAACCCGGGGGCTTTGGGTGCCGAGGGTTTCGGGACCGAGTGGTTCCCTGCGTAATCGGGCATGAAGTTTTTCAGAATACGGAAGGGCGTCGGGAAACCGGGGGCTTGAGGCTTTCATGGCCTTTCGGGCCAGAGGCTTTCCGGCCCAGGCGCGGGCGTTTCGGGCCAATGGCTTTCCTGCCCAAGCGCTTGAGGGCCAAGGGGCTTTCAGGCCAAGAACTTTCGCGCGTGCAGTTGCAGTAGGTGTGGCTGAAGAAGGTTTCGGCCTGGGCGGGTTGGCGGGTCGAGCGGGCCGGACTGTTTCCGAGGTGCAAGGCAGCCGCCCCGGGTGATCGCGATCCGGTTGAGGCGCCTTGGACTAGTCGCCGTATGCCGCGGGGGCCCGTTATCGGGTCTTCCGGGACGTCCGCGGGACACGTCCGCCGGGGCGTCTGGCCTCTTGTCGCCCGGCGGTCGCCGGTGGGCTTTTCAGGCTTCTCCCAGGGCATGGCCTGGAGGCCGATGCCTCTGATTTTGCCAGGCTCCCCGGACGGTCTCCAGGCGCCCCGGACATGCCCGCCCGCTTCCCGGCACGTCGGGCCGCTTCGGTCATCGATTGCTCACTCCGCAAGCCGCACCCGCACCCGGCGGGCCGCGCCCCGGGCGCGTCCGGACGGGGTCGGGGGCTGACGATCCCTTCCGCCCCTTGACAGGAGGGCAGGAATGTTTAGCTTTACAGCGTAGGCGCAAACCCTCAGAGATATCTGGGTGCGGACGCCTTCCGAGGCCCGGAACGTCAGGCGCAAGCCTGCCCGGGCGCACAAGAGCCAAGGGAAGGGCTCCCGGGGAGCCCGGACATCATAATAAAACCCGAGTTCGGAGGAAAAGTCTATGACCTTTTTGAGAAGAGTCCACGGTCAGGCCCTTTTGGACTTCCTGGAGTTCAACCGGATGCGCAACCAGATGGAGCACGCCTGGAAGGCCCTGCGCGGAGGGGTGGACAGGATAAGGGACAGCTACTCGGCGGGGGTCTTCCCCCTCATCAACGTCACCGAGGACGACGACTCGATCACTTTAACCGCGGAGCTGCCGGGCGTCAAGGTCGAGGACCTCGAGCTCTCCATCAAGAGCGACACCTTGACCCTCAAGGGCGAGAAGAAGATAGACGAGAGGCCCAAGGAGGCCAACTTCTTCCGCAAGGAGAGGGTGGTGGGCACCTTCTCGAGGAGCCTCTCGCTCCCCGTGCGCATCGATCCCGACAAGTCGACCGCCCTGCTCAAGAACGGCATCCTGACGGTGGCGTTGCCCAAGTCGGCGGAGGCCAGGGCCCACCAGGTTTCCGTGAAGTCGGAGTAACCGTCCCCGGCCCTGACAGCGGCAACGCATGAAGACCACCCAAAGGAGAGAAGCGAAATGGCAGACTCTGACGACAAGACCATCAACGTGCAGGACAAGACTCACGTGGACACCGGCGGGGCCGAGAGCATGAGCGGCGGGCCGCTCTTCTACCCCCCGATGGACATCTGGGAGGACGACGCGGGCATCCACATCGAGGCCGAGATGCCGGGCGTCGAGGTCTCCGGGCTCTCCGTGGACCTCAAGGAGAACACACTCACCATCCTGGGCAAGGTGCCACCCCTCAAGGAGGCCGGCAAACACCTCAAGGAGGAGTTCGAGATCGGCGACTACTACCGCCAGTTCACGGTCTCCGAGGTGATTGACCAGGAGGGCATCACCGCGAAGATCAAGGACGGGGTGTTGGCCCTCTTCCTGCCCAAGCAGGCCCCGGCCCAGCCCAGGAAGATCCAGGTGGCCTCCGAGTAGGGGGCCCAGGTCCGATGCCCGGCGCCGAGGGGTCCGCCTCCCGGCGGTAGCGCCCCAGCGCCGGGGTCGTCCGGTCATGCGTGCAGCGGCGTTGTTGCCGGTGCCGTCAGGCAAGTCCCGGCGTGCGGCGCGTCCGGCTCAGGTCCGACAGGCTTGCGGGGCCGAGGACGCGATTCACGCCTGATCCGCGGAACGCGCACAGGAAAAAAAAGGGCCCCGGCGGTTCGCGGGCGGCAAACAAGCCAGCGGACCGCCGGGGCATTTTCTCGTCTCGGAACCGTTCCGGGACGGCGAGACATGTCGCTCGTTTCCGGATCCCCGGGTCAGCGCCCGGTTCGGCCCTTTCAGCGGTCGCCTTTTCCTGCGGCGTCCGCGTCGTTTGAAGAGGTTCCGGGCCTGGCTTCCCCTGATCCTTCGTCGCGGGCGGCTTCCGTCCCGAGCTCCGGCGGGTCGGCTTCGCTGGCAGATGAGCTGTCAGCGTTCGGCGATACGCCGACTTCGCAGACAGACGAGCTGTCACCGCTCGGCGCCGCGCTGACCTTGCCGAGTGGTGATCGGTCAGCGCCCGGCGACACGCTGGCTTCACGGACAGGTGAGGGGGCTGCGGTAGGCGGGGGATCGCCGTCGCCATGCCGGGGGCGGCATCCCTGCGCGCTCTCGGGGAAGGGCGGCCTGCCGGGCGGGGGGCCGTTTCGGACGGCCCAACGGATCTGGCGGCAGATGCCCTGGACGAGGTCGCACTCGCCGCGGGTGAGTCCGTTGCGGCGCAGGATCTTCTTGACGTTCATGAACCAGCGGCCGGGATTCTTTTCCGGCAGGAAGCCTATCTCGTAAAGGGCCAGCTCCAGATCGCGCGTGGCCCTCTCGAAGTCCTCGGAGGCGGCGGGCTCGATATCCGCAGGCGGCGTGGGCTCTGCGCCCGCCGCGATCAGGATCTCGTAGCCGATTATGAGTACCGATTGGGCGAGGTTCAGTGAGGAACGCTCCGGCGACTCAGTGGGGATCGTGACCGCGAGCGAGCAGAGCCTCAGGTCCTCGGTACACAGGCCGTCCCGCTCCGTCCCGAAGACCAGGGCCGCAGGGAACGGGGGGCCGCCTCCGGGGGACGGACGCAGGAGTTCCGGGGCCACGGCCCGGGGCGACAGCGGCACCCCCCTCTGCGAGCCGGCCCGGGCGGTCGTGCCTACGGTCACGGGGTAAGGCGCCAGGGCCTCGGCAAGTGTCCCGCAGACCTTGGCGGACTTGAGGATGCCCTCCCCGAGGCGGGTGGCCGCCGCCTCCATGAGCTCCGGGCGGGCGGTGCGCGGCCGCACGAGGACAAGGCGGCCCAGGCCGGTGTTGGCCATGGCGCGGGCGGCGGCTCCGATGTTCTCGGACTTCTGGGGCTCCACCAGGACCACGTCAATGTGGGACCTGGAGGCGAGGGCGGGGCGGGGGCCCTTCCGTGTCTGGCCTCGCAAGGCGCCGGCGTCAGCGGGACTTCACGATGGTCCAGGTCTCGTCGAACAGGCGGTTGGCGTCGCCCAGGTCCCTCATGTACTCCATCCTCTCCATGAGGGACTGGGGAGGGTACATGCCCTCGTTGACCTTGTCCTCGGCGGGGATGAACTCCATGGCGGCCTCGTTGGGGGTCGCGTAGTTGTTGAAGGTGGCCAGCCTTGCCGCCACCTCGGGCTCAAGGATGTAGTTCAGGAACTCGTGGGCCACGTCCGCGTTGGGCGCCCCTTTGGGCACGGCCAGGACGTCCAGCCAGAACTCGCAGCCTTCCTCCGGGATGATGTAGAGGAGCCCCGGATCCTCGCGGGTCGCCTTGATGGCCTCGCCGCTGTAGACCTGGGCCGCGTGCGCCACGCCGCCCATCACCTTCGAGAGGCCGCCCACGCCGGAGTCGAAGCCCATGAAGGCGGGGTGCCGCTTGGTGCGGGTCAGCAGATCGCCGGCCTCCTCTATCTGCCTGAGGTCGGTCGAGTTGTAGCTGTAGCCCAGGGACTTCAGGGCCGATCCCAGCGCGTCCCTGGCGGTGTCGAAGAGGATGAAGTTGCCCTTGTCCGCGGAGTCGGAGAAGATGACGGACCAGGACGAGGGCGTCTGCTTGCCTTCGCGGGCTCTCACCGCGAGCCCGGAGGTGCCCCACTGGTACGGTATGACGTGCGAGTTGCCCGGATCCTCCTCGATATTCCTGAACTTGGGATCCAGGTTGCCGATGTTGGTGAGCTTCGCGTGGTCCAGCGGCTGGATGAGATCCAGGTTCAGGAGGGTCGGGATGAAGTAGGTGCTGGGCACGATGATGTCGTAGATGCCCAGCCTCCCCAGCTGGAGCTTGGCTATCATCTCCTCGTTGGACTCGTAGAAGTCCATCCTCACCTTGACCCCTCGGGACTTCTCGAACTCCGTGATGAGGTCGGGGTCGATGTACTCGGACCAGATGAAGACGTTCAGTTGCCTTTCGGCCTGGGCGAAGGCGCCGGACGGGAGGAGTAGGGTTGCTGCGGCCGCTAAGAGCGATGCGGCAACGGCGGTCAAGACACGCTTCATTGATTCGGCTCCTTGGGCCGCTTGCCGGCCCCCGTTTCAGGACAGCGGGCGGGCCGCCGCCTGCGCGGAAGCCCGGGAGGGGGAACGCCTCCTGAGAGAGCCGATATTATATTACGACGCAGTTGGGTTTGAAAGCCCTCGGAGGGGAGCCGGCCAACCGTTCCGGAGGTGCCCTGCGGGATGCGGGGCTTGCGGGCCCAGCATTTGTGCGCGGTCGCGCATCGGTCCGCAAGTGCACGTGTTTCACGGTCTGTCCTGGCTTTCGGTGATGATTGCCGGGAGGCGGGCGATGCCGGGGGGAGGGCAGGTGATGTCGGCGGTATACCGATGCGTATGCCCGTAAATTGACCTGTCGGGCGGGTTTCATCGGCGGTTAAAGCGAGAAAGCATGAAAAAACCTATCAACGGCTGTTTTCTGCAGAGACATGCATTCTTGCAATATATGCATTTCCGCTGTCCAGAGCGTGGTTTTGCCCGGCGAAGGGGGTCCGGGCAGGGGAGAGTGAAAGGGGAGAGACTCGGTGAGGTCTGTGTGTATGCGTCGTCGGAGTCGGAGGAACGGCGGACAGGGGCAAGGAATAGACGTATGGAAGCGCATCTTTCCGGAAACGGCGAGGACATCAGCAAATAGGCGCGTAGTTCGGATGGGAGGCGGCAGTTTCAGGTCGGCGATTTTTTGCGAGAATTGCGCGGTAAGAGAAGTCGGCTTTGGAGCTTGGTTTCAGGAGCGGGACTCCGGTTTCCGAGGCAATTTCAACAACCAATAGCAGAAAACGATGGTTTCTCCTAAATTTTCATTAATGATATCAGTAGCTTGATAGACTTCATTTCTCTAAAGTTGTTGACATCGGTTTTCGAAGCGATGTCAGCGACATCATGGATAAGCCAAAAATATAGTCTTCGTATATAGAGGGGTTGGCAGGCCGGGTGGCTTGGGAGACGGGCAGGTTTCCGAGGGAATGAGTTGGGATGCCCGAAGGCGTTCAACGATAGGTGTCCAGGACGGGAGAGTCAGTCTCTCACATGCGGTCATGATGACCTATTCTTCAGTATGGCATACGAGGAATTCCTTATGAGGTAAGACAAATCCCTGGATGAAGTGCCCATGAGTCTCGGGATGTATGGGGTCCGTTTCCCTGTGAAGGGGTACTGGCAACCTATGCGCTTACGCTTGGCAGGACTATTCGATCGTGTATCCGCGAAGAGCTTTGTGCCATTGAAAGCCGTCAGTTCCTGGAAGGATGTCCCCGTCATTCCGGTTGGGCGGCGAAAATGGTTATGGAAGATTGTATCCAGATAATCTAATCTCGGATTGATTTTTAAATATTTCGTAATAACATTGTTGTTATCGGTTTTCGAGTAGTAGCAAACTGGTATCGATAGTTTTTGAAAAATATCATGCTTGCTAGTGTCTAGATCTTAACCTATCGACCGGCGCAGGGGCATTCACTTTTTTTCAGTCTTGGTATGAGCCTGGTATCCATGGTAGTGGAATCAGTCATTACAGAACCTCTACTTGATATGAGGACGATTTTTCCAGCTCCTTGATGTCTACGACTTTTTCTTGCCCGTTAATCTTGAAACGGCATGCCACGATATTCCTTTCCTTCCTGCCGATGGCGAGCGACACTAAAATAGGATTTTTGAAGGCTCGACCGTAGCCTTTTTCGTTGATCTGACTCATTCCCGCCAGGGCGCCATTTGTTCGCCTCTGGGCATCTTCAGCCATTTTCAGTTCGATGACGTACGTAATAGCGCCGCAGACTGCCAGCAGATCGATACGTCCGAGGCCCACCGGCCTTTCCGGCGTCACTGTAGCCCCGGCCATACACAGGCTGGAGTGCAGTATGGAGCGATAGAAACCTTCGCCCAACTTCCTGCGAAAGAACTCGGCTAGCGATTCGTTCAGCTTTCTCTGTTTGAATATTGACAGAAACAATCCAACCTTACGAAAAATGTTTGTCAAGATCCCATCCGCCGGATCCAAGTCTGCTTTCGAGTGGTCGGCGTAACAAATGTCGGCAAAAAGCCTAATGAAGACGTCCACCATCCCGGGGACGTCAGCGTCCTCGAGGCATCGTTTGAGTTCCTCTCCGGCAACGCCGATGCCGGTCCATGACGTTTCAAGGGCGAGGTTCTCAAGAAACAGTGTTGAAATGGCCTCGCGGACTTCAGAGTTGGGATAGCAAAGTGAATAAGAATTCTCACCTCTCACTCGCAAGGTCAGGTAGCCTGCTTGGTAGAGGAATCCGGCAGGGGGGGTGGCATCGATTTCGCCTGGCTCTCTAACAAATGTACGATTTACTACCATTCCCTCGAACTGTTCTGCCAATAGAGCATTATCCTTCAAAAATTTTCTGACGATGGCATTGGCTCCCGATTCCATCCAGAAGTTATCGAATCGTCTTTCGCTAAAGAAAGCAAGGACGGAAAAGGGATTGTACAGACTCGTTATCCCGTCAAAGGAGAATCCATCGTAATGACGGCTGATTTCCTTCAAAAGCTTCTCTTCGCCAATATTCAATTCCTCAGCCGTTTTCTTTATATAGGGAGCAAAATAGTTTTCCAACTCCTTTTGGGTGTAGCCCATGAATTCTCCGAATTCAGGCCTGAGGGAAATATCGAACAGGTTGTTAAGTAATGAAAATACGCCCATCCTTGAAAATTTGGTTACCCCGGTGATGAAGACGAATTCAATATGTTCAGCGGCGAATTTAAGTTGTGAATAGAAATCCCTGATGATCTCTCGCGTATCGTTAAGCAAACGTTTTTGACTTAAAGATCTTTCCATTTGAACGATTCTGATGACCGGAGCATCGTATTCATCTATGAGTACAACGACTTTTTTTCCACTCTCCTCATGGACATCGCTTATAAGGGAAAAAAATGTTCTCGCTGAATCAGCTCCACGCAGGGTGACACCATGTCTCTTTGCATTATCTCTCAGAGGATCAAGAATATTTGTCTGTAAAATCGTTTTGCTGTCGCTACCCGCAGGCCTGCCCATGTCAAGACGAATGACCGGGCTGGTAACGAATTCAGAAGAGTTCATATCTCTCTCTACCGCTAGTCCCTGAAAAAGCTCCGTCCTTCCTGAAAAGTAAGCGTCAAGTGCGGTGATCGTAAGCGATTTCCCAAAGCGACGAGGCCTGGCGCAGAATATGTAATCGCTGATCTTTTTCAACATAGGAAAATACATTGTCTTATCTACGTAAGCGGAGTTTGCTAGCCTCAGATTTTCAAAATTCGGTTGCCCGGCGGGCAACTGGGGCAATTCCTGGGGCATAATGTTCTCCTCTGGCAGCTACTGGCGGCTATTTGACAAGAAATATACGGAACATGGCCATAACAGACTCTATAATACAGCATCTAAAACAATTAGTCAACCACACGACCCTTAATAACCGATTATTGATATTTTCAGCCATCTGCCAGGGGAGATAGATGGGAATCATGAGTTTGAGGAGACAGCCATGGCTGAACTTTGGAATAATGTCTTGCCTGCTTTCCAGGAAGAACGGAAATTGCTTGTTCAGACTTGATGGCAACAATGTTGTAAACAACCAAAAATTAAGATATTTTAATAAATTTATCGATATGATTTATTGCTATGATGATGATTGCTAAGTAAAACAAACGGCACAGGTCATGCCTGCAATGGCAAAGATTAAACTTTAAGAAGGAATATATTTCTCCGGCTGTAATCAATGAGATAATGATGACACATTAAACAATCTTAAATTTTTCCGTGATTCAATATGATGTATGTTAAGATTATAGTGTAAATCAAGATATTGTTCTGGATTGTGGAATTTTCCAGTTCCTTGATGTCTTCGACTTTCTCCTGCCCATTAATCTTGAAACGACATGCTACGATATTCTTTGCCGTAACACATAGGGATTAATAAGCGAAACATCTTGATTGTAGTGAAAATCCAGGCATTAAATGATTTTAAAATTTACCAACCGGATTGATATTAAGTGTCATCAAAGATGAGATATGGTAGACAGGACAAGAAAATTTGATGCTCTAATGATAATCAAAATTTGTAAGATTGGGAGCAATGAAAGTAAATTTGATGAGTTACTTTGAAAATATCATCTACAACTAAAAGGTATCATGATATAATTTCTTGAACTGGAAAGCAAACGATATCTAAAGATTGCCAAGCATTGACCTCATTATGTCGTTGACATGGGTTTCCAAAGCAATGTCAACAACTTAAGACGGAAATGTACAGTTTTCTGAAATTTACATTAATGATATCAGTGGTTTACCAGTCACCGATTCTCTTAAGTTGTTGACATTGGTTTCCAAAGTAGTAGTCCGGAGGGCGGGATCTTTCGGAATTTTGATGACTTTTTTTATCCGTATGGCTGAAATATTGCGGATAACTCTGACTGAACAGCGAAAGGCGGCGGCAGACACATTCGGGACAGGGTTGCGCGGCCCCTGCTACCAAATTTCGGGATTAAGACATGGCATGGTGACATGGAAGGAAGCGCACGATCTTGCCATGACATGTATGAAATGTAGTCGACTTGTCCTTTGAAGGCTCACGATTGCATACTTCGGCGGAGTTTGCGGCTTCGGTGGGCCCTGAAAGATCACGAGCGCTGTCCTGCGCCCTTCAGCGGTCGGCTTCCGGGCAAGACCAACGCTGGTAGCCATCGCTGGTGCCTTTCCGTAGGGTATCGCGGGTTAGGCCGTGCCCAGCGACGTGGCAATGTGCCGGTCGGGAAGAGGCCGTTACGGGGGGGCGGGTCAGGCCAACCGGAAAGGCCTCGGCGTGTGTTGCTCGAGTAAGGGCATGGAAGATGGACAGTGAAAGTTTACGGAATCCGGAACGGCGGCGTGACGCCCGGGAGACACGAGACGTTTCCAAGCGGGTCCGGTTGGGGTAGAATAACGGCTCAAGGATCGTCAAGTCAGCCTCGCGTCGCCCCGCGCAGGCCTCACCCGCGCCGCGGGTGTCCAGAAAGGAGAGTCCCCCGTGACCCGCAAACCAGATCTTCCGGCGACCGCGTTCGCCGTGGCGGCGCTTGCCGCCGCCCTGCTTCTCGCCGCGCCGCCCGCCTCTGCGGAAAGTTACCGCGGCCAGGTGGTGAGCGTCCAGGACGGCGACACCATCACGGTACTCACATCGGATTACGAGCGGATCAGGGTGCGCTTCTACGGCATCGACTGCCCCGAGAAGAATCAGGCGCACGGTCCCGAGGCCCGCGACCTGCTCGTCGGGCTCGTTGACGGCAGGACCGTGGACATCGAGGTGCTGGACATCGACCGTTACAGCCGCTACGTCGCCCTTGTAAGGCTGGACGGGACGCTCATAAACCAGCGCATGGTCGAGTCCGGCTACGCCTGGGTCTACGAGCAATACTGCAAGGCCACGGACGTCTGTGCCGCCCTGAGGCAGGCCGAGGCGTCCGCCAGGAACCTCCGTGCCGGGCTCTGGTCCGATCCGGACCCTGTGGCGCCCTGGGACCACCGCCGTTCGAGGAGGAAGTAGCCGCCTTCGGCGCTCGCGCCCCGCTTCCTGGCCCTGGCCACTCTTCGGCACCGGCGTCGCGGCGTTCGCGGGCGATTCGGGGGGAGCGGTCAAGCAAGACGACCCCCCTTCCCTTTCCGGGAAGGGGGGCCGTCTCGATTTCTGGCCGGAAGGACTCTGGTGTCTTGACGGGCTCGGGCCTTACGGGCCTGGGCCTTACGGGCCTCGGGCCTTACGGGGCGCGGGCTTCCGGGGGCTTCGGGCTTGACTTGGCCTCTGGCATTTCGGGGCGCGGGCTCAGCGGGGCCGGCCCCGGCTCAGATGGCCTCGGCCGCGGCCTTGAGGCTTCTCGCGAAGGCCTCCCGCTTGGCTTTCACGTCGTCCATGTCCTCCACGTACCTGAGCGCCCCCGAGGGGCAGGCCGCAGCGCAGCGGGGCGAGCCGTCGCACTGGTCGCACTTCACGGCGGACTTCGCGGCCTGGGAGTAGACGACGTTCCCGAAGGGGCAGACCGCGGAGCAGGCTCGGCAGCCGATGCACTTGGCCTGATCGGTCGCGACGACCCCGCGCTCGTTGCGGGAGAGCGCCCCCGTGCGGCACACCGAGAGGCAGGGGGCGTTGTCGCACTGGAAGCAGGTGAGGGGGATCTTAGCGCCGTCGCGGAAGAAGACGAGCCCGATGCGCGCGGGCGACGGGTAGAGCGTGGCCCAGTCGCGGGAGGCGCAGGCGAGCTCGCAGTTGAGGCAGCCTATGCACCGCGAGGGCGACACTGAGATGGTCTTAGGCGGCGTCGGCATCGCTTCCCTCCTTCCGCGCGGGGAGGCCCAACGCGGCGCGCTTGGCGGCGATGTGGGCGTCCAGGGCCGCGGCGGCCTTCACGGGATCCTGCTCCACGAAGAAGGCCGCCCCCACGGCCTTCTTGAGGCCGTCCACGGCGAGCCCGGTCACCGTCGGGCTCCCCAGGATCATGGGCGGCAGGCCCAGGTGGGTGGTGATGCCTGAGGCGACGGCGTAGAGGCCTATCGCCGCCGCCTTCTCGGAATACCATTCGGGGGCCGAGGCAGCCACGGGGAGCATGTCGATGTCCACGCCCACGGCGTTCGCGAGCACGGCGCACAGGTGGATGATGCGCGAGTTGTCGACGCAGGAGCCCACGTGGAGGACCGGCGGGATGCCCAGGGCCTTGCAGAGGCCCTTGAGCCCCGGGCCGGCCAGCTCCGCCGCCTCGGGCATGAGGAGACCGGCCTTGCCCATGGCCCCGGTGGCGCATCCGGTCACCAGCACCAGGATGTCCTTCCTGATGAGCTCCCTGGCAATCGTCACGTGGTGGTGATCCTGCTGGAGCTTGGGGTTGTTGCAGCCGACGATGCCCACCGCGCCGCGGATGGCGCCTGCCTTGATGGCGTCGACTAGCGGCCCGGGCGTCCCGCCCACGGCGCCCAGGATGGCCTCGTTGGAGAAGCCGGAGATCATGTCGACAGGCTCGCAGGGGATGTCCACGCGGGCGTGGTCGCGGCGCTTGTAGGCTTCCACGGCGATGAGGACTGCCTTGCCGGCGAGCTCGCGGGCGTTCTGGGGCGTGAAGTGGAACCGTTCGGCCCCCGGGAAATGGCCCTTCTCGGAGGTGGTGATGAACTTCGTGTGGAAGCAGGCGGCCACGTCCGTCAGGCTTGGCATGATGCACTGGTAGTCGGCCACGATGGCCTCCACCGCCCCGGTCATCATGGTGAGCTCGGTCATCATGTGGTTGCCCGCCAGCGGCACCCCTCGGCGCATCAGGAGCTCGTTTCCGGTGCAGCACAGCCCGGCCACGTTGATGCCGGAGGCCCCGGCGTCCTTGGCGGCCTTGACGTTCTCCGGGTCGGCGGCGGCAAGGAGGATCATCTCCGAGACCACCGGGCTGTGGCCGTGGACGAGGATGTTGACCATGTCCTTCCTTATGGCCCCCAGGTTCACCCGGGTCTTGACCGGCGCGGGCGTGCCGAAGATGATGTCGGAGATCTCGGTGGCGCTCATCGAGCCGCCCCAGCCGTCGGCCAGCGACACCCTGGCGGCGTGCAGGCAAAGCGACACGGGGTCGCAGTCCACCCCCATATGGGTGCGGTGGAGCATCTCGACGGGCTCGCGGTCGATGCCCCGGGGGGTCAGATCGAGGCGGTCCCACAGCTCGCGCCGGGCCTTGGGCAGCCTGGACAGGAAGGCGAGCCCCGGGCCGAAGCTGGAGTAGTCCTGCCCCAGCCGCTCGGCCAGCCGCTTGGCCACGGCGGTCGCATCGCCCTCGGCGTCCACGCCCACCTCGGCGGCGATGCGCCTCAGCTTGGCCTCGTCGCGGATGGAGTAGCCCGGTGCCTTGCCCGCGCCCACCTCGTAAAGCACCTCGACGAGGTCGCGGCCGTGGTCCGAATGTGCTGCGGAACCGCCCGCGACGAAGCGCCCGAAGTTGCGGGCGACCGTCAGATCCGCCCCGGCCCCGCAGACACCCTTGTCGCGGTCCAGGCCCGGGATGATGCGGCAGGGGCCCATCACGCACTTGGAGCAGGACAGCCCCATGTCGCAGACGTTGCACTGGGGGGTCTGCCTTTCCAGGCGGTCCCAGGCGAGACAGATCCCCTCCTTCCTGGCCTTGTCGATCAGGCGGCCGGCCTCGTCCTTCCAGATCGAGCACTCGGCGGCGGCCTTGAAAAATTCGCTCATGGTTCCTCCTTCGTGAAGGCGCATGCCGCGTCAGGCGGCGTCCCGGCACCCGCGCGCCGGGTCGCGGCGGGTGCCTGTCCAGTCCTCCGCCGCCCGTATCCGGCGCCTTCGGGCGTCGGCGGGCGACGGGATAGGGGCGTCTCGGCGTCAACGGTCCGGGCCGGGGAGTTAGCTTGGAGCTTCGGGCCCGGGGCAAGGGTGAGGGGTCAGCCACGGCTGGCCGCGGCGCCGCCGGGTTCCTCGGCGGGCTCCGGGTTCAGCGGCGGGGAAGGCGTCTGGAGCGACGCGCGAGCCCTGATCGTGCGGGGCGCACTCCGGCACGGGGAACGGCGGACGCGCACTGGCGGCGGGACGGGCCTGCTGGAAGGCGTATCCTCGCGCGGATCCCGGAGATGCGGCGCCGGTTCGCGCTGCCTCCGCACGGTCTCGTGCTCGCGGTCCCGGGCGGGACGGCCTGCGGGAACGGCCTTGCGGGTCGGGGCCGGGTGGCTTCGGCGGCCCACGCCCACGATCGGTCCGGCCCGGGATCAAACGATCCGGAAGGGCCGCCGGTCGCCGGGGGCCTCG
>JAISFS010000255.1 GCA_031263485.1 Deltaproteobacteria bacterium
TTTGGCCGCTGCCAACTGGTCAACCTTCCTTTCTGCCTCCACCTACCTATTTACTCATCGATATTGAAAAAAACTCTCGGCTGGGACTTAAAGGGGGGTAGGGGTCCTGAATGGTTACCCTGCTTGAATAAATTAATCCGTCACGCCAGGCGGAGCATCGTGGCAACCGTCAATATTTTCCTGCAGTGACGGATGTCTTCCACGCAGCATTTTCCAGATTTTTCGGCCGCATCCTGAAATTTTGGACAGACGTCGAAATTTATTTGCTGTTCACCGAATTTTTCCGGATTCCCCATAAGCCGTCATAATTTCCATGACGCTGACCGGAACTTACTGCCTCGGAAGAGTTTTTCTGGCCTCGACAATAATTTTTTCGCCGTTTCCATAACATTTCGTAGAGCTGTCCACATTTCCCTGCGGCAGACAGGAATTCTTCGAAACGTGTCCAGATTTTCCAGCTGCAGACCGAAACTCTTCTGAACGTGTCCAGATTGTCCTGTTGCTGACATGATCTTTGGGTATCGGAAACGTGTCAGGATTTTCGTGGCGCTTGACCTAATCATTCCGGAAGGAGCAAAATTTTTCTGCCGACGACCTGAACCGTCTCGCATGTGCCGATCTTCCGGGGCGTTGCTTTAATTTACTTGAATTTTCTCGAACTTGCCCGATTTTGTCATAATTTGCCAGCGACGGTCCCGATCGGCCCGCCGCGGCCCGGATCAGGGCGGCGGCGGGGACGGACCGGGAACGGATCAGATGGCCTCGGCGGCGGCCTTGAGGCTTCTGGCGAAGTCCTCCCTCTTGGCCTTCACGGCGTCTATGTCCTCCACGTAGCGGAGCGCCCCGGAGGGGCAGGCCGCGGCGCAGCGGGGCGACCCGTCGCACTGGTCGCACTTGACGGCCGCGCGCGCCTGCTGGGAGTAGACGACGTTGCCGAAGGGGCAGACCGCGGAGCAGGCGCGGCAGCCGATGCACTTGGCGGGGTCGGAGGCTACGACCCCGCGCTCGTCGCGGGTGAGCGCCCCCGTGCGGCACACCGACAGGCACGGCGCATTGTCGCACTGGAAGCAGGTGAGGGGGATCTTCGCCCCGTCCCTGAAGAAGACGAGGCTTATGCGCGCGGGGGCCGGGTAGAGCGTCGCCCAGTCGCGGGACGCGCAGGCGAGCTCGCAGTTCAGGCACCCGATGCAGCGCGAGGGCGACACGGAGATGGTCTTAGGCGGCGTCGGCATCGCTTCCCTCCTTCCCCGCGGGGAGGCCCAGCCCGGCGCGCTTGGCGGCGATGTGGGCGTCCAGCGCCGCCGCGGCCCTGACGGGGTCCGGCTCCACTATGAAGGCCGCGCCCACGACCGACTTCAGGCCGTCCACCGCTAGCCCCGTGACCGCCGGGCTCCCCAGGATCATGGGCGGGAGGCCCAGGTGCGTGGTGATGCCCGAGGCCACCGCGTAGAGGCCGATGGCCGCGGCCTTCTCGGAGTACCACTCCGGGGCGGAGGCGGCAACGGGCAGCTGGTCGATGTCCACGCCCACGGCGTCCGCCAGGACCGCGCAGAGGTGGATTATGCGCGAGTTGTCCACGCAGGAGCCCACGTGCAGGACCGGGGGGATGCCCAGGGCACGGCAGAGGCCCTTCAGGCCCGGGCCCGCGAGCTCGGCCGCGTCGGGCATGAGGAGGCCCGCCTTGCCCATGGCCCCGGTGGCGCACCCGGTCACGAGCACCAGGATGTCCTTCTTGATGAGCTCCTTCGCCATGGTCACGTGCTGGTGGTCCTGCTGGAGCTTGGGGTTGTTGCATCCGACTATCCCCACCGCGCCGCGGAGGGCCCCGGACTTTATGGCGTCAACCAGCGGGCCCGGCGTGCCTCCCACGGCGCCCAGGATGGCCTCGTTGGAGAAGCCCGAGAGCATGTCCACCGGCTCGCAGGGGATGTCCACGCGGCCCTGGTCGCGCCTCTTGTAGGCCTCTATGGCTATGGCCACGGCCTTCCCGGCGAGCTCGCGGGCGTTCTTGGGGGTGAAGTGGAACCGCACGGCGCCGGGGAAGTGCCCCTTCTCGGAGGTGGTGATGAACTTCGTGTGGAAGCAGGCCGCGACGTCCGTGAGGCTCGGCATGATGCACTGGTAGTCGGCCACGATGGCCTCCACCGCGCCGGTCATGATGGTGAGCTCCGTCATCATGTGGTTGCCCGCGAGCGGCACGCCTCGGCGCATGAGGAGCTCGTTTCCGGTGCAGCACAGCCCCGCC
Source organism: Deltaproteobacteria bacterium (assembly GCA_031263485.1). GTDB lineage: Bacteria > Desulfobacterota > Desulfarculia > Adiutricales > Adiutricaceae > JAIRZX01. The sequence goes on from JAISFS010000255.1 coordinate 2,246, forward strand.
ACGTTGATGCCGGAGGCGCCCGCGTCCTTCGCCGCCTTCACGTTGTCGGGGTCGGCGGCGGCTAGCAGGATCATCTCCGAGACCACGGGGCTGTGGCCGTGGACCAGGATGTTCACCATGTCCTTCCTTATGGCGCCGAGGTTCACCCTGGTCTTCACCGGCGAGGGGGTGCCGAAGATGATGTCGGAAATCTCGGTGGCGCTCATTGACCCGCCCCATCCGTCGGCCAGCGACACCCTCGCCGCGTGCAGGCACAGCGACACGGGGTCGCAGTCCACGCCCATGTGGGTGCGGTGGAGCATCTCAACGGGCTCGCGGTCGATGCCTCGCGGGGTGATCTCCAGGCGGTTCCAGAGCTCGCGGCGGGCCTTGGGCACCCGCGAGAGGAAGGCCAGCCCCGGGCCGAAGCTCGAGTAGTCCTGGCCAAGGCGCTCGGCCAGGCGCTTCGCGACCGCCTTGACCTCGCCCTCGGCGTCGACGCCCACCTCGGCGGCGATGCGCCGGAGCTTGGCCTCGTCGCGGATGGAGTAGCCCGGGGCCTCGCCGGAACCCACCTCGTGCAGAACCTCCACCAGGTCGCGCCCGTGGTCGGAGTGGGCGGCCGAGCCGCCCGCCACGAAGCGCCCGAAGTTGCGGGCGACCGTGAGGTCCGCCCCGGCCCCGCAGACGCCCCTGTCGCGGTCCAGGCCCGGGATGATGCGGCAGGGGCCCATCACGCACTTGGAGCAGGAGAGCCCCATGTCGCAGACGTTGCACTGGGGGGTCTGCTTCTCAAGCCGGTCCCAGGCGAGGCAGATCCCCTCTTTCCTGGCCTTGTCGATCAGGCGGCCCGCCTCGTCCTTCCAGATCGAGCACTCGGCGGCGGCCTTGAAAAATTCGCTCATGGTTCCTCCTTCGTGAAGGCTCTGGCCGCGCTGGGCGGCATAACTGCCCTCCGCGCACCGGGTGGCGCGGGGGCCGTGTCAGGCTTGGTCGTCCGTCCGGGACTTGCGGCTCCGGGCGGCAGGTCGGCTTGGCGCTCCGCGCCTTGGGCGGCGTCTCCGGGACGCGGCGTCGGGGGCTCTCTCCGCTGGATGCCCCGGCCTGGGGGCCGGGGAGTGTGCTCTCTGCAGGATGTCCCGGCATGGGGGCCGGGAAGGGGGCCATGCACGGGCCGTCCCGGCCGCAGGGCCGGGGAAGGGGGTCATGCACTGGCTGTCCCGACTGCCGGACCTGGGCGGAGGAGCGGGGCAGGCGGCTTCCCGTCCGCGGCCTGCGGACTCCGGGACGTCCGACGTGACGGGCGCACGGCGGCCTGGGACGGGGATCCTGCCGCCTGCTGATGCAGCGGGGCCCCGGGAACGGCTCCGCATTTCGGGGACGGGGGGAAGGTCAGACGGATCTGAGGAGGAGCGGCCCTCCGGGGGCCTCGTAGGCGGCGGCCTTCCTGAGCTCGGAGGCCATGAGCCTCCTGCGGCAGGAGGGGCACAGTGCCGAGGCCCCGCCGCCGCAGAAGGCTATCTGCTCGCGCGTGAAGACCCGCTCCCCGCACTCTGGGCAGGGGGCGAGCTCGAAGTCGCGATCCCAGACGGTCCTCACGCCGCCGCGCTCGGAAAAGCGGATTTTCCCGGCGGGGCAGGAAAGGGCGCAGGCGAGGCAGCCCACGCAGGTCTCGGGAGGCTTCCGGAAGGGGCCGCACACGATCCGCCCGAATCCCCTGCCCGCGAGCGAGATGGCCTCGGGGCCGTTGGCGCGGCAGGCACGGACGCAACGCCCGCAGCGGATGCAGCCGTCCGGGTCCTTCATGAAGCGGGGGTCCGGGGCCGCGCCGTACTCCTCCGCGAGCTTCAGGATCCTCGGGGCCCTGGGGGCGCGGTTCACGAGAAGCGACAGGACGTAGCGCCTGGCGGCCAGGACCGCGGGCGAGCGCGTCTCGGCGGCGAAGCCCGCGTCCCTCAGCGGGAACATGCAGGAGACCGCGAGCTGACCGCGGATCTCGGCCATGCAGAGCCTGCACGATCCCTCGTCGGGGAGCCCGTCGTGGTGGCACAGCGTGGGGATCTCTATCCCGCAGAGCCGGGCCGCCGCGAGCAGCGTCGTGCCCCGGGGGACGCTCACGCTCATGCCGTCTATTGAGCCATCCACTATCGGCGTCCCGGGAGCCGCGCGGCCCGCGGCCGCCTGCCGGGACCCCGTTGCCGCGAGGGCATCCGCCCGGGCGGCATCAGGCTGAACGGGCATCGGGTCCTCCTCCGGGCCGCCTCGCGGCCCTCATCGCCCCGAAGGCGCAGGCGGCCAGGCAGGCACCGCAGGTGACGCACCTTTCCGGCGAGACCTTCCTCGGGTCCTTCTTCCCGCCCTCTATGGCATCGGCGGGGCAGGCCCTCTGGCAGGCCCCGCAGGCGCGGCAGGCCCCGGGTTCCACCTCGGGCAGGTACATGCCGGCGCATCTGCCGGCGCGGCAGAAGCCGCGCTCGTGTTCCAGGTACTCCTCGCGGAAATGCCTGAGGGTAGACAGCACGGGGTTCGCGGCGCTCTTGCCCAGCCCGCACAGCGCGGTGGCGGCGAGCATCCTCGCCTGGCCCTCCAGGAACCCCGTGTCGCCTGGGCGCGCCCGGCCCGAGGTCATGTCCGTGAGGACCTCGAGGATGACCTGGAGCCCCTCGCGGCAGGGCGCGCATTTCCCGCAGGACTCCTCCGCGAGGAAGGCCGTGAAGTAACGGGCCGTGTCCACCAGGCAGGAGAGATCGTCCATCACGATGAGCCCGCCGGATCCCATCATGGCCCCGGCCTCGAGCAGCGCGTCGAAGTCCAGCGGCAGCTCCAGGGCCGACTCGGGCAGACAGCCTCCAGAGGGCCCGCCGGACTGCACGGCCTTGAAGCTCCTGCCCTTGGGCACGCCGCCGCCCGCGCCGTTCACGAGCGAGCCGACGGTGGATCCGAGCGGGAGCTCGACCAGGCCCGTGCGCCTCACCTTGCCGACCAGCGAGAAGACCTTGGTGCCGGGGTTCGCGCCGGAGCCCGTCCCCCTGAACCATTCGGGGCCGTTCTTAACGATCATCGGCACGTTTGCCCAGCTCTCGACGTTCTGGAGCAGGGTCGGCCTCTCCCAAAGCCCGGCCTCGGTGGTGCGCACGTACTTGACCCTGGGCTGGCCCTCGCGGCCCTCGATGGAGGCGGTGAGCGCGGTGGACTCCCCGCACACGAAGGCCCCGCCCCCCTCGACTATCCGGAGCCTGAACGAGAAGCCCGCGCCCAGCACGTCGTCCCCCAGAAGCCCGGCTCGCTCTGCCGCCAGGGCGCAGGCCTCCAGCCGCCGGACGCTGATGGGGTACTCGTGGCGGACATAGATGAAGCCCTCCTCGGCCTCAAGGGCGAAGGCGCCCAGCGTCATGCCCTCGATGACCGAGAGGGGGTCCCCCTCCATGAGGGCGCGGTTCATGAAGGCCCCGGGATCGCCCTCGTCCCCGTTGGCGATGAGGTAGCGGGGCCTGCCCGCGGCCTCCTTCAGGGCCCGCCACTTGCGCCCGGCGGGGAAGCCCCCGCCGCCGCGGCCGCGCAGACCGGAGAGCTCCACCCTCCGGAAGGTCTCCTCGCGCCCCAGCTCGGACACGGCGAGCTCGAGCGCCCCGTAGCCGCCGGCCGCCAGGTAGTCCTCCAGGCTCTCGGGCCGGGTGCGCCCGAAGCGCGCCATGACGAGGCGCTTCTGCGGCAGGTAGAAGGGGATGGAATCCTTCTCGCGGCACTTGGGGTCGGCGGCGAGCCTTTCCACGAACCTGCCGCCGACAAGCGTCTCGCGCACCAGTTCGCCCGCGTCCTCGGGCCTCACGCCCCCGTAAAGCCAGCCTTCCGGTTCGACCTCCACCAGGGGGCCGCGCTCGCACAGGCCCAGGCAGCCGGAAAGGTCCGCCTTGAAGCGGCCCCCGTCCGTCAGGCCCTCGGCCTGGAGGGCGTTCTCCACCGCGTCGAAGACCTCCTGGGCCCCCGATGCAAGGCAACCGGGCCCGCCGCAGATCCACAGCCGCCGCTCGGGCCGCGGCGCATGCGCCAGCTCCCGGCGCAGGCGCCGGAGATCGTCGATGCTTTTGAGGCGCATATTCCGCCTTTCCACCGGCGACAGGCCGTGCCGGTAAGCCCGGCGGACCGCCGGGAGGTCAGGGAAGGGCCAAGGGGTCGAAGATGCCGAGGGGCAAAGCGTTTCGGAAGGATTGAAAGATCCGAGCGTCCGAAAGGAGCGAGGGGACGAAGGGCGAGACTGCCGGAGGCCGAAACGGTCGGAAGGCGGAAGCGGCCGAAAGGGCAGGAGCGACCGGTAAGGCGGAAGCGGCCGAAAGGGCAGGAGCGGCCGAAAGGACGGGAAGCCCGACGAGCCGACGCCGAAATCCTCGGGTCGCCAGATCGGCAAGGCTAGACAGGTAGCCTTGACGCGGCGCTTGGCGTGATCTTGCCGTACACGGTCCCGTCCAGCATCACCACCGGGGCCAGGGCGCAGGCGCCCACGCAGTTCACGGGTTCCAGGGTGACCTTGCCGTCCTCGCGGGTGCCGCCCATGGGGACACCCAAGGACTTGGCTACCGCCGCCGCTACTGCCTGGCAGCCCTTGAGGTGGCAGGCTGTGCCGCAGCAGACCTGGACCAGTTTCTCCCCCTTGGGGACGAACGAGAGCGCCTTGTAGAAGGACGCCACCGCATAGACCCGGGCCAGCGGCACACCCAGGCGGTCGGAGACGGCCTTGAGCGCGTCCTCGGGAAGATGGCGCCAGCGTCCCTGGATAAGGGTAAGGAGCGGGAGGAGCTCGCCCGGATCGGGGGGGCGGCTCTCCAGGATCCCGGGCAGGGCGGTCAGGTCCGGCGCGGCCATGGGGTTCTCCTTTCAGGACATGCGTTCTTTTAGGGGAAACCGCTTTCTCTAAAGATTATTTTTTGACACTATGATATCGGGCTCCGCGGCCCAATGCAAGCCCCCTGGAAGGCCGCATTCCGGGCGGCGAGAGCGACGGGCGCACGGTTCGGTCGGCTTGCCGTGAACCGCCGACCGGCCAGCCATGAACCGTCGACCGGCGCCCCTGAATGGCGTCCGACCGTCTGGACGGGCGCGTACGGCAAGCGGTGAAGGGTCAGTCGTTTCCTCCCGTTGAAATCCGAATCAGGCCGAAGAGCCTGCCGCGGTTACGGACATCCGGTAATCGCCTCGGAAGTCGCGTCCGCCTTCCGCCGGTGACCGCCCAAAACAAAAACGGTATGGCCAGGAGCCAGCAAGTTGCCGAAGGGGGAAGCCACGAAGCCGGGCGCTTCTTTCCGGTTCTTGCCGATGCCCGGCGTCCCGGCACGACAGGGATAGCCTATCGGGCGCAGACCAGAAGTCTCGGGCTTCCTACCCCAAAAATGCCCCCCTGCGGCTCGAGCGCCTTGCCGTTTTATTGAAGAGCTTCACCTCCTTTTCCAATTGGCCAGAGGATGAGATTCGACAGCCCCCGGCGAATTTCTTCAGCACTGACTGTCATGACTGCGATATGGCGCAGACTTGCCATTTAGTGAACATGTTTCCGGACGGGATGGCCGGTCGATAGAGAAGGGGAGGCGTGGTGTTGGTGGGTGATAGCAGATGTGGTGGGGGCAGGGGGTGTCTGGTTCCAGACGTAGCAATGCCGCAGTGCCAGGGGAGGCGGTTAAAGGCCAGGCATAAGGAAAGGGGCGGGTCGGCTTCCTTGCGAACGGATACGCGGAATCTTGAATTGCATGTCCCTCCATCTTGCGAATACGGGGAGTGACAGACCTCCCTCTCCTGCCTCAAAGTAAATTTCCGGCCTCAACAACAGTTGGCGTGGTTCCAGGGGAGGGAATTAGGATGGCGTAATGGCGTTGAATCCATTGAGGAAAATGAATATAATTGATAGATGTCAGATTTGCCGGGAAAGGCTCGCAACGGGAGCTGTCCGGAGGTAGGAGGGGACTGAATGGCATGCAACCCGAATCAATACGGTTTCCGGGAGCCCGATGATCATGGGAGCCTGACGCCTTGCCGCGGATTTGTCGGAATGCATGTCCGAAACATTCGGATCAGCCTTTTTCGATGGGTTCGAGCCGATACCGCCCATGATGGGCTTCTTTGGAGCCGTATCGCGGTAAGAATCATGAAATTGAGATCATTGCTTTAGCTGTGATTTACAACCTTTCCTTGGGGAGTATTCGATGCCGTTTATGCTTTTCAAATCAGGAAACGAAAGGTTTGTCGAGCGCCTGAATGACGGAAGCCTGCCGAATAGTCGAGGCTGGAATCTTTAAGACTGAGGAAGGCGACGTGCTGGCCCATATAGCGGCCAGGAACGCTCTGTTGCCTGCCGATTTCTCACAATGGCATTTGACTGACGATCGCGATATTCCGGTGGCGCATGTAGCTGCGGAACACGGCACGCTCCCCACCGACTTCCGCGACTGGGAGATCCGCGACAGGCCGGGACGGACGGTTGCCCACATAGCCGTGCAGCAGGGGCCTTTGCCGCCGCATTACGACCTATGGACCCTTCGCGACAGATGCGGTTTCAACGTGGCGGAAACCGTCTGCATCCACGGCAATCTTCCCGCAGGAATCTCCGATTGGCGTGTTCTCGTGGAAACGGCCGCAACGCCGCGGAACCTCATCCGCCCGAACCCGTTGTGGCCGACCCTGTCGGATTCCGGTTCCGCGGCGCTGGACGCCTTGCTGTTGACGATAATATGCGGGATCTCTACAGGGGTCGCAAGAGGAGAAGATTTCCCCATTCTGATCGGTGATTTCCTTGACGCATTTTACCTGCACGGCAGCGAGACGAGGAACATGATGATCCGGGAATCCCCCAGAGACATGGCGGAGCACTGGCAAGTGCCGTATCTCGGGGCAACGGCGGCGGTCCTCGCGAGACGCTTCGATCTTGAGGTCCCGGCATGGGCCTGCCGGCCGCGCTGTTTTCTCACGGACGCCGCACCGTATTCCCCATTTCGCATGAGCCGGGAGAACATATTGACGGCTCCGGCCAGCACTCCGCCGGAATTCCGCGAACGGAACGTCTTCGTTTCCGGCTCCGCGCTGTATCGCGTCTGATTTTGACAAGGAGGCAGCCATAGACAAGGAGACCATTCTCGAAAGACTGAAGGAACTCGGGGAAAGGCTGGCTTTGGCCGGCATCGAAGCGGAAATGGTGATTTTCGGCGGGGCCGCCATAGGAACCTGGAACAGGCGTTCCGGCCGGTGGGACTCGCAGAGTCCGAAGCGGCCATGAAGCCGCGCGGCCCCGGATAAACGAAAACCATACGGTAACGCATCGCGACCGAATCAGTTTCACCGTGGCAAACGAAACCAGTCCAACGGTCCGGCAGCCTCGGCACCATCCGCTGACGGTTTACGGAGACAGGGACCGCAGGCATGCCTTCGCGTCGGCGCTTTTCCATTTTACGGCCTGAAATAATATCGGCGCCTCCGTGCCCGCGATCCTGGGCGAGTCGCCGGTCGCGGTCTCGCATACGCGCGGGGCGAGGCCGGATCTGACTCCAGGAAACGTTTTCGCAGACGCTTGCTTTTCCCTGGCCGAGGCCCGATAATTGCGGTCATGGCGAGCATGTCAGGCCGGGATATCCGGACGCCGGATTTCCCGGCCGGCAGTTCCGGCGGCGGCATCGCTCGCATATGCGAGCCCAGGCGAGGCGCAGCCGATGGCTTCGGGACCGCTGGTCACGGCCGGCGGCGGCAGGAGGGAGCCCGAATGGAAGACGATGTATTGCGGCGGCTTGTCGCGTTTGCCGAGGGCGACGACAACATTCGCGCCGTCCTGGTCGAGGGCTCGCGGGCGTTCGGCAAGGTCGACGATTACAGCGACTACGACGTGGTTTTCGTAGCCCGGTCGAACGAGCCGTACTTCGGCGGCGCGATTCTTCCGCTCATGCGGGAATGGTTCGGCGAGATCGTGGTGATGCAGACCCCCGACGACGGCGACCCCCACGACGTCTACACGCACCTGATTCAGTTCTCCAGCGGCTCTCGCGTCGACCTGACGTTCAACTCCTTGGAGTTTCAGTCCTGCTTCCCGTCCGAGAGCGCGACCGTCGCGCTCGTCGACAAGGACGGAATGTTCTCGAGGCTGCCGCCTCCCTCCGACCGGGATTACTGGGTTAAACGCCCGACCGCCGATCAGTTCCGAGCCTGCTGCAACGAGTTCTGGTGGGTGTCCACTTATGTGGCGAAGGCGGTCGCGAGGGGGCAAGCGCTACATGCGCTCGAGCTTTTAAACGACCCTGTCCGCAGGGAATTCGCCAGGATGCTGACTTGGCTTGCCGGTGCGGATACGGATTTTTCGGTGAGCGTAGGACATCTCGGCGGCGACATGGCTCCTTACGTGCCGAAGGCGTTCTTCGATGTCCTGCTGAGAAGCTACCCGAGGGCCGAGTGCGGCGAAATCGGCGATGCGCTCGACGGTATGATGCGGGCGTTTCCCGATATCGCTCAATCTGTATCCGGGAAGCTCGGTTACGAGTACGACGGCGGAGAAGGGGAGAGAACGGTAGAGTTCATTGAGGAGCGTCTCAGGTGACCTCGACCGGAGTTTCGCCAGGAATTCCCTTGAACTTGCCGTATCTTCCTGTCGTAGTGTCCGTAAAGAGCCTTACCGTTCGTGTTTAGCAACGGCTAAATATCAGAATGTCCTCCTATAAAAGCAATATTGGTATATATCATTTTAATTAAGGACAATTGCGCTGAGTTAAATTTTTGAATTTAGCATCCCCTCGATAGATTTGCGTTTAAACTGCCATAACTTTCCCGCTGTGAAAACGGCGATGGAAGAGGTGGGAGGGTTTACAGAGGAATCAAGCTTGCCGTCTGGGGGGAAGTTAAGTACCATGATCAAAGTCATGTGCCATGATAATTGGTATTCGAATAAGGAAACCTGACTTTACTGGTCGATCTGGAATCTATGTCAAGGTAGTAACAGAAGATGTCAGAACTCTACGAAACCGAAAACCAGCAAGTCATACAGAACTTGAAATCAGGTATCTTGCCAGGTGAGCACGGGTGGAGAGCGAAGACGGAAAAAGGAGGTTACGGCATCGTCCAGATTGCTGCAAGGAACGATCTGTTGCCGGACAATTTTTCTGACTGGGGTCTGATGGACGTCTACGGGATTCCCGTAGCGCATATCGCCCTGGAGCGCGGGACTTTGCCTGTCGGGTTCAGTGACTGGGAAATTCGTGATCGGATCGGCAGAACGTTGGCACACCTTTGGGCTCAGAAAGAACCCCTGCCTCCCGACTTCAACCTCTGGACATTACGCGACCGTTGCGGATTCAACGTTGCTGAAACAGCATGTATTCATCGTAATCTCCCAGATGGTATAGCTGATTGGCAAGATCTGATCATGAGAGCCGGGACCCCAAAGAACGTCGTGCCGCCGATTCTGCCGTTCCCGTACAGCTTGGATTCTTTGTGTCCGGCTCCCGATTTAAAAAGATTGCCTACGATACGCAGCGTGTCCTCTGGTACAGTAGCGCGGGACGATTTTGCAATTAACCTTGGGAATTTTTTAGACGCTTTTTACCTTTACAAGGAAACAAAAATTAGGGAATATATGTTACGGGAATTCCCGTATGATACTCCGGAAAATTGGCACGTCCCATTTCTCGGAGCTACGGCTGCCGTCCTTGCCCGGCGCTTCGATCTGTCAGTACCCCCCTGGTCTTTTGAGTCGCGCTGTTATTTTCCGGATGATTCTCCTTACGTTGCCAATTCAACCCGCGAGTTTCCGAGACCCTCGCACGATACCCCACCGGAATTCAAGGAAAGGAATATTTTCGTTTCAGGCTACATACTGTACCGGATTTAATTTAATCAGGATATCGAAATGGACAAAGACATAATAATCACAAGATTAACAGAACTCAGCCAAAAACTTGTCGACAGCGGAATTCAGGCTGAAATGACCATATTCGGCGGAGCCGCAATGGCATTAGCTTATGATGACAGAAGAATCACTCACGATATAGATGCTGTTTATGATCCGTATATGCAAGTTCAGATCTTGGCTTTGGATATCCATGCGGAGAAAGTACTCCCGGTTGATTGGCTTAACAGCGCCGGAAATTATTTAATCAACTCAGATACGCCAACTTTAGATTTTATGACTTTGCCTGGCCTCAAAATTAAAGTCGTAACGCCAGAATTCCTGTTGGCTATGAAAATCAGATCTTCGCGGGAAGGAACACAGGATTTTAATGACACAAAATTTTTGATCGATAAGTTGATCATTAAAACTTAAGATGAGGCTTTGGATTTAGTCCTTAGGTATTTCCCATCATTTCAACTTGAAGACAATCACAACCAAAACTTATCTGAATCCTTTGAATCGATTAAGCTTTCACCGTCTGACCCTACCCTAAACCGGGAGGCCTAATATTAATCAAGAACCCAAGAGTCTTGGCTGTTTTCATTTTTTCGATTTAAGGGTATTGATAGCAACCGTTTATCATTTATCATCATGATGACTTTTTCGAGATTAGAATATTTAGAATAATCTAGAAGTCTGGGTTACTGAGTTGTGTCGTTGGTCTGTGATTTTGTCTGTTTATTATTGCAAAATATTATTGAATATCCCACATGTTTTTTTTTCATGCTAGTCTATAAATAATAGGGATTTAAAATGATTATGCCGCATATAATGGATAAATGAAATATTATAGATATCCATCGATATTTTCCGTTTAACTCTTGGGGTTTAAGACAGATTTGAATTAATTATATTTCAAATATTTCAAATATTTCAAATATTACATGCATGCCAAAACAATCAAGAAAATTTTCACAAAAATAGGCTCAATGGATCGTTGGATCCATTGAGCCAAGGATTATCCAATCACCGTTAAGTCGTCATCCTGGATGAGGCCATCTCTCCACCGGGCATTGGCAACAAGACAGTCATAGACGTAACGGAAAGGGCTAAGTCCTCGCTTCCTGCAGGTCGTGCGCACGGTCATCAGGCTGGTCATCACGATCGCACCTTTCTCTCCACACTACCCCTTGGGTGATATGTCTGCCCGTGACAAGGCGCCTTATAGACTGTTCCGTGTCTTATGCGAAACTTCGCATAAGACACGGAGCGCTCCCTTCGAAGCTATGTCATAGGTCATCACATCAGTTTCGGTTCCCAAAGCGGCAGCTGGAACTGCTAGCAGGAGGCCTTCTATCCGATCCTGGAAACGCTGTAACTCGATGGCAAGGCGCTAAAATTTGCCGAGAGGCATTTGAAGAAATTGCTGGTTGAGGCCCTGACAGCCGGAAGCGAGGGGGAGCCTCTGACTTCGCCCGTCAACCCGGCCCAGACCGTCTACCCGAAGTTCCGCTGGAAGATCGTTGAGTCCCGTTGGCGGAGACGGTTGCCGGACGTTCGACATCACAGGATTCGATATCGGTGGCGGCGGTCTGATATCGTGTTGCTCGCAAGGACAGACGACAGAGACCGCCCGCCTGGAAAACAAGGTCGGCAACGGTCACGCCGCTTCGTCCTTCTTCGCCGCGTGTGGATCTTGCAAAGACAAAAGGCGGTACCTGGTCAAGAGCGACAGGAGGCCGGCGAGCTAGAATCACATGGAAACGCCCCGATATCTGCGAAAAGGAAGAAGGAGGTTTTCGACGACGGCTCCGGGAAACTTGCAAGAAACCCGGCGGCATCGAGGCCAGGTTCAGCATTATGAAGCAGATCTTCGGTGTAGCACGTCTGAGCATGGGGGAATTGAAGCAGGTGAGAACCCGTGTGATCAGGGCAGTCTCCGTCGAAAATCTCAGAATGCCCGTGCTCCTTGTCAGAATGCCCGTGCTCCTTGTCAGAATGCCCGTGCTCCTTGTCAGAATGCCCGTGCTCCTTGTCAGAATGCCCGTGCTCCTTGTCAGAATGCCCGT
>JAISFS010000263.1 GCA_031263485.1 Deltaproteobacteria bacterium
CCGGGCTTGACGTGCAGGAAATCCACTATAACGTAGGGCTCGCCCTTGAAGGTGACCTTGAGGCCCTTACGGAAGTCGCTGGTGGAATACATGGAAGGCTCCCTGGAAAAGCCTGAGCATAAGGCAAAAAGGGGACCGAGGTCAAGACCCGACCGAACGCGCCGTGGGCTTCGGGCATCGGGTATCGGTCATCGATCGTCGGTCGTCCCCACGGGTCGGAGGACCCAGACCTTTGCCGGAACGGGTCGGCACCGGCTTCGCCCAATAGTGTGAGTAGACAGGAGAGTCATGCCGCAATCCGCAGAATGAATCCGCATCCGCCCTGTCTCCCGGTCAGGAGGGGGATGAGGAACGGCAGACGGTCGGCTCTTCTCGGGTTCCTGACTCTATCGCCGAGGCCGTCTTTCCTTGTCCTTGCGTATGATCTGTCCTTACGTATGATCTGTCCTTACGCATGACCTGGAAGTGCGGCTATCTGAGTTCCCTGCCCTGGTCATCCTCGGACAGGTCCGGCTCCTCGGCCAGGCGGTAAATGACCTCATCGGGCCGTACCAGCCTCAGCTTCTTACGGGCCTGGCTCTCCAGGAAACCTAGATCGGAGTTGAGCCGCTCCAGCCGCGCCAGGAGCTGGCGGTTCTCCTCCTCCAGCTTCAGGTTCTCCGACTCCAGGGCCACCTTCCTATCCTTGAGCCCGCTCGTCCTCGCGAAGCCGTCCTCGGAGAGGAACAGATAGCCGATAAAGCCCATGATGAGCGCGAAGAATGCCCCCAGCCACAGGATCCTGCTTGAGAGGAAGGAGTCCGCAACCCCCATGAACCTTCCGGAATGGGATCCCGAGGCGTCCCCGCCTTCCTGGTCCGGGCGCCTGGCCGAGGGGGGCTTCACTCGCCGCTCCCGGTCGGAGTAGCGACCGACAGATCCGCCGAAGCGGCGGGCAACATCGCCCCCATGACCACCCGGTTGAAGTTTTTCAGCCTCAGGGCCTCTATCACCTGAAAGACCGTGCCGTAGTCCGCCTCCCTGTCGGCGGAGACCAGCACCACGGCCCTGGCCCCGTCCGCCCCGCTCTGCTCCAGAAGGTCCCCCAGGGTCGCCGGGGTGGCCGGACGGCCTTCGAAGAAGACATCGTTGCGGGAGGTGACGCTGACCTCCAGCCGTTCGGCGGTCTGGACCAGCGATCCCGAGGCCAGCTCCGGAAGCATGAGCTTCAGGCCGGGCAGCACGGCGAACTGGGCCGTCACCATGAAGAAGATGACCAGCTGGAGGACAACGTCCACGAGCGGGGTCATGTTCACTTCGGGTGTGCCGCGACCGGAGGCGCCACGCCCTGACCTGCCTTGGCCTGAGGAGAAGTTCATCTTTGTCCTGATCTCAGGGCCGATAGGGCCGAGGGGGCTGGAAGAGAAAGGTTAACGGCCTTGCAGCCGAAGCGCAAGGCGATGCGAAAATGCAGGGGGAACATACTCGGACGGTCTGTATGTCTTGGCCCTGGGAAGGCAGGCGCTATACAAAACGGCCCTTAAGACCGCCACGGTCAGACTGCCGCCGATGCCTGCCGCGGCGTCTGCTGGGCTATCGGCTGAGAGGGGCCCTGCTGGGGCCTGGGGACCTGAGAAGACGCCTCGACCGCAGCCAGGGCTTCCAGAAGATCGGAGCCCAAGTCCTCCAGCTCCGCAGTGAGAGTCTCGGCACGACCCGCGAGAAGCCTGTGAATGATCATGACGGGGATTGCAACGACCAAGCCCGCCGCCGTGGTCAGAAGCGCCTGGCCGATGCCACCCGCCAGAAGGCCGGGGTTTCCCATACCGGCCTGGGCTACCGCCCCGAAGGCGACTATCATGCCCGAGACAGTGCCCAGGAGCCCCAAAAGCGGGGAGACCGAGCCTATGACCCCCAGTATTTCCAAATGAGACGTCAGATGAGCCGCCTCCCGGCGGCCAGCCTCCTCCATGGCGTCCTTGAACAGGATCCTTCCCCGCCCGGTCATCTTGAGGCCCTGACGTATGAGCCGTGCCGCGGCGCTCTCCCCGTCCTGGCAAAGGTAGGCGGCCTCATTGAACTGCCTGCGGGCCAGGAGGCCCGACACCGACAGGACAAGGCTCCTGGGCGCGACCCTGCCGCGCCTGAGGGCCCAGATGCGTTCCAGGATGATGGCGAGGGCCGCCAGGCTGCAGCACAGGATGGGGTACATGACCCACCCTCCGCGCTGTATCAGATCCAGCAGATAATCCATGGGATCCTTGCCGCGAGATGGCTCAAGGCCTGACTGTCGGAAAAATGACCGAAACCGGCTTCCGGCAGGATTGATCGGCGCGAAGGTCGGCTCAGATGACTGGTCGGAAACCGCAAGCGGTGCCGGAAGGGGTAATCATGCCCTGACCGGGTCTTTGTCGGTCGAGAGTGAGCAGGATCGGAAGAGTCGAAGAATTGATGCCGGGGCACCTAAGAAATGTTATTTTATGCTATTATCTTGCGAAAAATCAACAAAAATCCGCTAGTGCCCCTAAATTATCGAACATAGAGGTCCTGTAAAAAAACCGACCGTCTCGCGCTTACCTGAACCCGGCCTCAAGTCATGCCAGAGGCTCCGGTCTGAGCACTCTTCTGAAGTCACGTTTCAGCTCCCGCCAGATGCCCCGCCGGAGGTCATCTGCCCGGTACCCGTAATTGCTCCTTCCGAGACGCCGGACAAGGGAGCCATCGAGGCGCCGCCGGCCGCAACCCCGCCGCGTCCGGCGGCGCCGGAGAGACGATCCAGGTTCAGACGCAGGATGGCCTGCCCGGCCTTCTCGTTGGTCTCGTCCAGCTCCAGGACCTTCTCGTAGGCGACCTTGGCGGCCTGGGGATCGCCGGCCTTCTCCATGGCCTCTGCCGCAGCGAGCCAGGAGGTGACGGACTTCGGCTCGGCACGGGCGGCGCTCTGCAGGCTCCGGGCAATGTCAGCGTCGGGACGTTTCAGGTTGCGCTGGGCCAGGGCCAGGTAACGCCAGTTGTCCGGATCCGATGGGCTTAACGCCGTCCAGCCGGTCGCGGCTTTCTCCAGGGCCTCCCAGTTCCTTGCCACCTCAAGTTCTGCCGCCATCAGATCCCTATGCTCCCTCATCGCGGGGTCTGCCCGGTAAAGGGCCTCCGCCTGGACGAGCATCGATCTGGTGTCCCCCTTCTCGCGGTAGATGGCCATGAGATAGGCCCGGCTCTCGCGGCCCATCCCTCCCGGATCGAGCTCCAGGGCCTTGAGGAACGCCTTCTCGGCCGGATCCCATCCCTTCTTTCTGAAATGCTCGATGCCCAGGTTGTAGAACTCCACGCCGTTATTCGAGTAGCGGTAGAGAGTGTCCTCGAACTCGCCCGAAAGTTCGCCGTCCGAAGGCCGCAAGAGGTCTATGAGGCGCACCCTGGCGTCCGCCATGCTCTCCACGGCGGCGGCATCCGTTGCGTTCGCGCCGCTGCCCGCATGGGGCTCCGCGAGTTCCCGCCAGATGGCAAGGGCCTCGGCCCGCATGTCGGCGGCGGCGTAGGCCAGGGCAAGCTCGCGCTTGAGCTCCGGGTCAGGGCCTAAGGTCAGGGCCTTTTCCAGATTGGCGCGAAGGCCCTCCTGGTCTCCCTTGCGGCGGGCTATGGCGGCCAGGCCCCGATAAAGGGATGGATCGTCCGGCGCCAGCGCCGAGGCCTCCCTGAAGGCGGCCTCGGCCCCCGCCAAATCCTCCCGCGCGGCCCTCAGGGCACCCAGATGCCTCCAGGAGTCGGCCTTGCGGGCATCATCCGGAAGCGACCGGGCGAGACCTTCCCAGGCGCGGTCGACCCGCAACGGATCGCCCAGCTCCTCAGCCAGGCGCACCAGCTCCCCCCAGACGCCGGGAGCCTGCTCCGTTTCCACCAGAGGAAGGAGTAGCTCGTATGCCTCAAAGGCCTTCACGGAAGACCCGGCCTCACGATAAATGTCTATTAGCGCCGAAACGAGTCCTAGCCTCTCCTCCCGTGAGGCTTCCTTCAAGAGTCCCTCGTAGAGTTCAGCGGCCTTGGCGGGCTCGCCCGCGCGGTACAGGGCCGCGAGCGCCCTGCGGTAGGGGGCGGTGTCCCCGCCGTCCTTCTCCTCCAAGGCCAGGAGCCTTTCCAGAGCTCCAGCCTCGGCTTTCAGATCGCCCATATCCCTATAGGCGTTCAAAAGCCTCACGAGCGTCCCACGGGCCTCGGTCCCGTCGGGCTCTTCGGCCAGAAAGCCCTCCAGAAGCTCCGCCAGCTCTCCCCTCTTTGCCTCATCGGCTGAAAGAACGGCTACAAGCCTGTCGCGGACGGAACGGTCAGCAGGGTCCAGGGCTAACGCCCTGCGGTAAAGCTCAATCCGTCGATCAGAATCCGCCGCCGCATCCGCCATGAGTGCCCAATCCTCGGCAGAGAAGGCCGAAAGGAGGCTGAAGACGGCACTCGCCCGGGCGCTTTCCCGGCCCTCGCCGTTACTGTCACCATCTTTCACGTCAACGATCGCTATCGTGACGGTCCGCGGCTCGGCGAAGGCGTCTTCGCCCAAGACGGACAGAAGGCTCCGTGAGGTCCCGGTCACTAGCCCCAGATCGAAGTCGGGCGAGTAGGCCGCAAGGTCGTAGTTGAGCCATCGGCTGCTTGTGAATCCCACGTAACGGATCCTGCGGCGTGGATCAACCTCCACTGTCTCTCCGGGAGAAAGCGGCAGGAGGCGCCCTTCCACCTCGAGCTCAAGCTTCATGACGGTGAGAGGCCGCCCCTGGATCTTGCCCAGGATCCGGGCGAGGGACAGCGGGGCGAGGGAATACCATACGCCCATGCCGATAGCCAGGACGGCTACGGCGAGAATCAGACGTGTAAGCCATGCCCGCACGACCGATCGACGTCCGGAGGCGCTGTGGTAGAAATGAAAGTGAGTGTCCATGAAGGGCCGTCAAAGGTCTGGGGAGGTAAAACGGCCCGTTCCGGGGCCGCAATAAAATACCACATAACCGTAGCCTTTGACAGCGGCCCTTGACCAGAGCAACCGACCGACCCTAAGGGCTATCGTCTGTGGAATGGCATCCTATCAAGAAAAGCAGTGACAATCGTTCAGACGGCGAACGGTGAACGGCATTAAGGCGGAGGGATGGTGAGCAGTCGGCGGAATCACCAACATCCGGGGAAAAAGCCAGAAAAGAGATGTTTCAGATACCGAGACAGTTACGTCATTCGAGAAAAAAAGCCAGGAAAGAGATGTTTCAGCCACCAAGACAGTTACGTCTCATGGCCTAAATGAACGTCACATGGCCTAAAATAGGCGATAGGGAATGGCTCGTTTGACGGAAAGATGTAGCCCTGCTCGCATCTGAACGGCAGGCAGGGGGCTACGGGCTATGGTAGAACTTAGGCTCTGCAGGGCGGGAATGGAGGGCGCAAGGAGAACGGCGGTAACCTGCGGCAGTAGCGAGGAGGGAACATCTCCCACGATACTCGAAGACTGCTCTAAACACGGAAGGGCCCCCTCCCTTGCCT
>JAISFS010000265.1 GCA_031263485.1 Deltaproteobacteria bacterium
CCGCCGGCGCGGCTCGGCGGTGCGCCGTTTTCAGGCGGGGACCGGGGCGGGGCGGCTAGGCGGGTAGCCGTTGTCAGGCGGGGACCGGGGCTGGGCGGCTAGGCGGGGAGCCGTTGTCAGGCGGGGGCGAAGCGGTGCGGCAAGAGCCGTTGCCTGACCGGGGCGAGGGGATCAGTCAAGGTGCCCTTGACGGGTGGGAGGCGCGATGGATTGCCACCCCCCCAAGCGGGGATTAGCAAGCCTTGCGGCATGCGGCCCGGCGGCATTGCCGCCTCCGCGAAAGCCGGACTGGCAAAAAAAAGCCCGGGCCTTCCCTTGGGAAGGGCCGGTCATCGTGCGGACTCGCTATCGATGGGACATCGAGGACAACGCGGAGCCAGGGCCTGGACATGGTGAGCGCGGGGCGGAAACGTCACGGGTGAGCGATACCGTACGCGGACGGGTCTAGAAGATGTTCCGCCTGTCCTCTTCCCCGGGGCTCTGGATGAAGACGGCGAGGGTCCCGCGCCGGACGGTCAGGAGCCCTCCCCGGCCGTAGAATTCGTTGGACATGCCCAAAGTCAGCCCGAAAGGCAGGTTCCCGTCCTTCAAAGGGTACTTGAAGCCCCCCTTCAGGGTGACGCCTCGCACCATCGGGGAGAGGGGCATGAGGGACACCGTGCCGCCCGCAGTCTCCAGGGGGATGGTGAGCTTGTCCGGGCCGAACATGATGTAGACCAGGGTCTGGCCCTCCCGGAGCAGGAATCTGGGCTTCTTGCCGGCGGAGTTCCTGGCGGCGAAAGCGGCGGGCAGGAAAAGGTTGGAGAATGTCATGTCCCAGCGGCCGCCGAAGGCCCCCAGGATCTCGATGATCCCGCGCGGCTCCAGGTACTCGATGGCGTACTCGATGGCGAGCTCGAAGTCGGTCTTATCCTTCTCCTGGGGGAAGGTGAAAGTGGACACCGTGCGGTCGTCTCGGGACCTGGAGAGAATTTCCGGGTCCGCGGAGTCGAAGTCCCCCAGGAAGACGTCGGCCTTCCAGCCGATGGCGGCCAGATGCGAGATGCCGCCGTCGGTGGCGATCACGAGCTCGTCCATGGTGGTGTACTTGGGGAAGTTCCACGGCGGGTGGAAGACACCGTTCAGAAAGACGTAGACGCGGGGGAACATGGTCGGCTCACCTCGAGCCCCTTCACGGGGTCGTGACATGCCGTGGGGCGCGCCGGTCTGGCAGTGACGCCCGGACGGGGTCCGGATGCCCTGCCTCACGGGAGGGCTCGGGCGTCGCGAGGTTTCCGAATGCGGCTCGCGCAACGTCCGGCCTCTGCGGCGTGTGCGCTCGAGGCGGCAGGGGGGGAAGCAACGCCGCATGTCTGTGCGGCATTGCGATGAGGGCGGAGGGGCACGGGCCTCCGGCAGTGGCCTTGGGCCTGCTCGGGGCAGGCGAGGGAATCGACCGGGCGGCATGCCTGCGGGCGTGACGGGCATGGCTGGACGGACAGGGGGCGGCGGATCGGAAACGGCTCCGCCGAGTCGCGATCGGCCTTGGGGTTCCGGAACCGGCCCTCGAGGTTCTCCGGCCGGCCAGAAGTCACCGGGAAACGGCCTTGAGGTCCTGCCGAGGGCCAGGAGTTTCCGAAATCGGCCTTGAGGTCCTGCTGAGGGCCAGGAGTTTTCGAAATCGGCCATGAGGACGGAAGGGCTACGCCGGCTGGGTCTATTGGAGGGCTTTTGGGGGGAGGGGAGGCCGTCCGGCCTACGGGTTCGGGGCCTGGATGTCCCTGGCCTTGAGGCAACGGGACGACGAAAGCCCCCCGGAGAGGAGTCCGGGGCAGGAGCCGTGGCTATCGCGGGCGGACGGAACCATTACGGAGCGCGATGCGGGCGAACGCGTCCGCAAGGTACGACCACGCACGCCGCATCGGCGGAGTGCAACCTGGCGTTTCCCAATTGCTTGCATTTTAGAGCGAAAAGAGTCAAATGACAAGGCCGGGGGGCAGGAATTCGCAAGATCGCGACAAGGCTTATGGCGTAAGGTAAATCGTGAAATGGCGGGCTTTCCGGGGCCGAAAGGCTGTTCCCGAAACGCGGCCTTTTTCGTGCGATTCGGTAATTTTCCCCTCCAGACGGGGAGTCCAGGCCGTATGGGAACGGTCGATCGTTATGGGCATCAGATTGAATCTCGCCGCAAGTTGCCTGGCGTGGCGATCCCTACGCGATTCAAGTCCGACCAATTCGGGAGAGTCGACATTTACGGACGAACATTTCAACGTTCTCCGATGGACGCAATCAGAGCTGAAAGTTTATATTTTACTCATTGAATCAATATCGTCAAATTAAATGAATTGTTCTGGGCCTTAGGGGAAACCGTGTCGGGGAGACGGTGATCTGGGACATTCCCAGCAGGGAAGAATTCATGAGCGATACGGCTTTGATGGCTTCAGGATGTCTCGTCAGGATGTCTCGCCTCGTCGGATTCGGGACGGCTACGGGATGGCGGCGGGGGCGGCGCTGTAGGTATCGCGTCCGTCAGGAGGGAATTGTTGCCTCGTGTCGCGCGTCCACGCAAACGGCTCGGCGGGTCTTCGCCTGAACCACTCCTAATTTCCGGACACCCGAAGCGGCATGTCTTCGTTGTTCGGCTAATCCGCCATGATATGCGAGTGCTTGTCGCCATGTTGCGGCGGCTGCCCCGCCATGATGCGGTGCCTCCTCTCCAGGAGGCAATAGCTTGGCAAGCTGAATGCGGCGTTTCCCCCGCAAGCGTCCGAGGGATCCGCACGCGCGGCTCTCCGACGGTCCACAATCCCCGTAACGCCTGATGTCTAAGGCACGCGGAGCCAGGTATCCGGCGCGTCACCGGGCGTTGTGGACCACGCGCTGGCCGTATCGCGAGAATGAGGAAAAGGCGCGAGGCATACGCGGTTTGGCGTCAAGCTGATCGCTTAGACGGCAAGGCGCACGGAGTTCGCGGCGGTCAACCTCCGTTCTTAGGGGTCTTCGTGGTCGCCGCAGTGTTCACCGTCCCTTGACGCTCCCGTCAATTTCGTGGTCGCCGCAGCCATTTCCGCTGCGGTCTTCACCGTCCCTTGACGTTCCCGTCAATTTCGTGGTCGACGCAGCCATTTCCGTTGCGGTCTTCATCGCCCCTTGACGCTCCCGTCAATTTTGTGGTCGACGCAGCCATTTCCGTTGCGGTCTTCATAGCCCTTTGGCGCTCCCGTCAATTTCGTGGTCGATGCAGCCATTTCCGCTGCGGTCGCATTCCGTCTCGCCGTTTCCGCCCCGGTCGCCGCAACCATTTCCGTTGCGACCGTATTCCGTCTCGCCGTTTCCGCCCCTGTCGCAGCAGCCATTTCCGTTGCGGCCGTATTCCGCCTCGCCGTTTCCGTCCCGGTAGCCGCAACCTTTTCCGTTGCGGCCGTATTCCGCCTCGGCCGTTTCAGTCCCGGTAGCCGCAACCTTTTCCGTCCCGGTAGCCGCAACCGCCGGTGCCGCTGCCGTCTAAGTCGGCGCGGTTCGCCGCCGGAAATCATCGGCAGGACCGCGGGCGATCGCGCTCGGAAGCGTGACGTCCCCCTCTAATTCAGGTATGGCCTCTCGCCTATGTAAAGGTAGCTTTTGGCGACGTGCCGGGCTTCCTCGGGGGCCCAGGAGCGCCAGACGAGCGCGGCCGCCAGGGCCAGTTGCCCCTGGAAGCGCGGGTCGCGTCCCTGCGAGACGGCCTTCACGCCCTCCCAGTCTCCGTTCAGGATATGGCCGAAGGCCTCGCGGGCCGCGTCCTGGTCGGAGGAGTTGGCGAGGATGAAGGCTTCCGAGCGCGACCTGTCCCCGCCCTCGCGCACGGAGAGACCCCAGTCGCACCAGGCGGTCCGGGCAGAAAGGTACTCCGGCGTGAAGTTCTCCCTCCAGTCGTCGAGAAGCCCCGGGGACGCGCCGTCCGAGGCCGCGGCGAAGAGGAGCATGTCCCGGCGTAAGGGTTCGGGCGCGGCGTTCAGCGCGTCCGCCGGGCGGCCCAGGTGGAGGAGCCTCAGCGAGAGCTCCTCGCCGGAGGCCTGGGGACCGGGCTCCTCGGAGCCCTCGGCCTCGGCCAGGCGCCGGGTGACCGGGGACCAGGGGCCGATCTCCGCCAGGATTTCGGCCTGGGACATGCCTTCCAGCCGCGAGAGCCGGGCCAGGAGGTCGATGTCCAGGAGCATCACGCGGGGGTCCTCGGCGAAGGCCAGGAACAGGAGCTCCAGCGCCTTGGCCGTGTTTCCCTCGTTGAAGGCCTTGAGCCCCAGCGCCCGGCTGACGAAGGGGTCCCCCGGGAAGCGCTCGGAGAGCTCCGGCAGGAGATCCGCGAGGGATTCCGGGGGGGCGCACAGGGCGGAGAGGTACGAGAAGCCGGGATCCTCCGGCGACTCCAGCGCGTAGGCGGAGATGTCCCCGCAGAGGAGCGTGCGCCCTTCGGGATCCAGGGCCCTCAGGAGCTCGCGCAGGGTCCAGAGGTCGTCCGGGCGTTCGCGTCGACGCTCCAGGAGGAGCTCCCTCGCCCCTGCCGGGTCCTGGCTTACCGCCAGGGACAGCCACAGGGGCAGGAAGGTCTGGTCCGGGGCGTCCCAGCGGGCGTGGGTGCGCACGAGCCGCCTTCTCGACGGCTCCCCCAGAAGCGACAGCATCACGTCCGGATGCACCCCCGCGAGCGGGTTGAGGCTCAGGCGCGTCCCCGTGCCGCCGACGAGCTTCAGGGTCCCCGGTGGCAGGGTGAGGATGTAGTCCGCCCGGCTTGTGAAGATCCTGGGGGCGCCCAGCACCCGCTCGCCGGAAAGTCCTCCCGGCTCGGGCCCGTAGCTGGCGGTCCATTCCACGAAGGGCGCGGCGCCGGCCACGCTGTAGACGAGGCTCCCCTCGCCCGGCCCGGGGGCGCGGGTCAGGAGGCTCTCGACCAGGGTGCCCGATTCGGTCGCGGCCCGGATCTGGACCTCCACGCCCGGCTTCACGCGGCGCTCCATGCGGTCCCGCGGTCCCAGGAACGCCGACGTCCCGTCCAGGGTGACCGTCAGGGCCGTGCCCAGGCCGTTGTAGACGTAAATGGAGGTCTCCTTCTGGGTCGGCGCGAACTCCTGCTTCAGCCAGGTGGCAGCCAGCGCCAGCGCCAGCCCCACGCTCACGAAGACGAGGGTCCTCAGGGAGGTCCGCGCGGGGGAGGCGTCGGGAGGCGGCTCTGGGGCCGCCTCGGGCTTGGCGGGGGGAGGGGCCCAGGCGGCGGCGGGGGCGGGGGGGACCTCGCCGTCCGGGGATCCGTCAGCGGCGGGCGCCTGCCTCAGGGCCGCAGGGATGTCCTGGGGCGTGTGGGTGACCTCGTGGGCCTTGGGGACGTCGGGGGTAGAGGCGTCCTGGTCCGAGCCGGAGCCGGAGTGTGACCCTGATTGGGGCCCGGAAGAGGCATCGGTGCCTGGGGTTGAACCTGAGGCGGAGCCTGGCCCTGATTGGGAGCCGGAGGGGGATTCAGGGCCCGGGCTTGCGCCTGAGGCGGAGCCTGGCCCTGATTGGGAGCCGGAGGGGGATTCAGGGCCCGGGCTTGAGCCTGAGGCGAAGCCTGACCCTGATTGGGAGCCGGAGGGGGATTCAGGGCCCGGGCTTGAGCCTGAGCCTGAGGCGGAGCCTGACCCTGATTGGGAGCCGGAGGGGGATTCAGGGCATGAAACCGAGGCGGAGTCCGTGTCTGTGTTTGAGGCGAAGCCCGGGCTTGGGCCTGAGGTGGAGAGGGAGGAAGGGGATGCGGATTCCTCCGGGAAGGGAGGGGCGTCTGCGGACCTGCGGCCTGCCGAGTCGGTAGCATCTCCTGCCACAGGAGAGTCCGGGGGCGAAGGCGCGGCCGACGGCGAAGGAGCGTCAGCGCCGGTGAGGCTCGCCGCATCTTTAGAGGAGGCCCGGACATCGTCCTTCGAAGCGGGGCCGTCGGCGTTTTCGCCGGGGAATGCGGCTCCGGGGACGGCATAAGGAGAGCCCGCCTCCTCCCTGGGATCCTTCAGGACGGGGATCTCCGGGGTCCGGCCGGGCGGCATGGCCTGGATGGCCTTCAAGGCCGCCGGGGATCCCGAGACGAGTCCCCGGAGGCGGTCCTCGGTGGCCAACAGCAGATCCAGGGAGGCCTTCCTAGCCGTCTCCAGGGAGTCGATGATCCCCTTGGCGAGTTCCAGGAGCCTCTGGCGTTTGACCGGGCGGGTGAGGTAGATGAGGAGGGGCTTGGCGGCGGGGAACGGATTCCCGTCCAGATCCTCCGGCGGGACTATCCGGGAGGAGAGTTCCCTGGCCTTCTCCATCTCCAGCCACAGCGCGTCGTCCAGGGCCTTCACGATGACCTTGGAGCTCTTGCCGGGGTCGGCGGCCATTCGCCTCCGGGAGGCCATGGACTGCCCGGTCCTTTCGAGAAGGTAGACGAGCGACCCGAGCCCCAGCAGATACTCTTTCCAGCCGTTGCCCAAAGCCTCGGCTAGAGCCAGGTGCGCCCCGCGCACCCTTCTGGCGTGCATGGCCAGGCGCTTTTCCAGGGAGGCCATCTCGGTCTCCATCTGGGCCAGCCTGGCCAGGTCCCTGTTGGAGAGCCTCCGGCGGCCGCGGCGCAAGGCGGAGGCGTCCTCCTTGAGCGTCTCCAGGCGGCCCAGGGCGTGGGAAAGGTCCTCCGGGTAGAGGGCGTCCAGGTCTTCCGGGCCGCCCCGGTACATGTCCTTGAACGAGGAGGCGCCCTCGCAGGCCCCTCTCCCGAACAGGTACAGGCCCCGGTAGCGGGGGTCCCGATGGCCCTCGCCGGGCCGCTCCCCGTCCGGAGGGGCTGGGGGGCTCTTGAGTCTGAAGAAGCTCATAGGTCGCTTAACGCCTTTGAAGCTGCTCGCCCGGCCGCACGGCCGGGCCGGAGGCCGCCTCGCGGCCTCAGGGGTCAAAGCCCCGGAAAAGGTCTCCCCCAGGCGACGGTCAGGCGCCGGGAGGGGCCGCCCCTTGCGGGAGCGTTGGAACGGCTCGAACGAAAAGCCGTAGCCCGATCGGGAGGAGGGCCCGGTCGGGAGGTGGGACGATCTGGCGCGGGGGAGCGCCATCGCGCGGCGGAGCCGCCTCAAGGGGCCCAAGCGGTTGCCGCAGGGGGAAGGCATCGGGTCGGCCTTGCCGGAGGGCGGGCTTTCTCGGGCCGGAAGGCGACTTAAATTGTTACCATTAAACGATCTTTTGGGCGCCTAATCCTTGAGCCCCTATCATATCGTGATGCTTCATAAGGTTTTATGCGCCTGGGCGTTGATAGTCAACATGATCGTGTCAGGCCACAAGGGGTCCATCAGTCCGGAAAGGT
>JAISFS010000296.1 GCA_031263485.1 Deltaproteobacteria bacterium
GGCGGCCGCAGGATCCGCCTGGGCGGACCTCCTCTTCAGGAAGCGCACGATCTCGCCGACCCAGAGGACGGGCGAGGTGAGGACGATGATGAGGACCCACTCCTTCAGGGACAGGGGCACGGTCCGGAACACGTCCCCGCCGAACTGGGTCATGAGGATCTGGCCGATGCAGATGACCAGCGCCACCAGCATGAACATCTTGCTCCCCTTCAGGTTAGAGAGCGCGGAGCGGCTGGAGCCCAGCATCCTGGCGTTGAAGAGGTTCCAGAACTGCACGAAGACGAAGACCGTGAAGAATAGCGAGAGGTTGTGGCGGCCAACCGGGGAGTCGAGTTCCATGGGGAAGACGGACTTCAAGCACAGGACGAGGACGAGGAACAGGAGGAGGAAGAAGCCGCCCACCGAGAAGATGAAGCGGGCCATGGACGGCGTCACGATGAAGTCCTCGGGCTTCCTGGGGGGACGCTTCATGAGCTCCCAGTCCGGGGGCTCCGAGGCAAGGGCCAGGGCCGCGAAGGTGTCCATGATGAGGTTCACCCAGAGCATCTGGGTGACGGTGAGCGGCAGCTGGATGCCCATGAAGGGGCCCAGCAACGCCACGCTCACGGCCACCACGTTTATGGTGAGCTGGAAGAGGATGAACTTCTGGATGTTCAGGTAGATGCTCCGGCCCCACATGATGGCCTTCACGATGCTCGCGAAGGAGTCGTCCAGGAGGATTATGTCCGCGGCCTCCTTGGCGACCGAGGTGCCGGTGATGCCCATGGCCAGGCCCACGTCCGCGTGGTTCAGCGCCGGGGCATCGTTGGAGCCGTCACCGGTCACGGCCACCACCTGGCCGCCCTTCTGGAGGAGGTTCACCAGGCGCTGCTTGGCCAGGGGCTTCGCGCGGCTCATGATCTTCAGGCTCTTGGCGGCCTCGAATGCCGCGTCCTCGTCCATGGCCATGAACTCGTCGCCCGGGACTATCGTGCCCTTGGCGTCCGCGTCCTCGCCCTTGCGGACGATGCCTATCTCGAGCGCTATCTCCCGGGCCGTCGCCTGGTTGTCGCCGGTCACCATCTTCACGGCCACGCCCGCGCCAGCGCATGCGTCCACGGCGGGGGGCACCTCTGGCCTCACCGGGTCAGCTATGGAGAAGAAGCCCAGGAACACGAGCCGGCCGGCCTCGGCGAGATCCCTTATCTCGTCCGCGGAATACTCGTGGGGCGCGGCGGGCGTGTCTGGCAGGAGCGGGATCGGGCTCATGGCGAGCCCCAGGGTGCGCATGCCGCGGGACTGCTCCGCCTTCAGGTCGTCGTGGAGCTGGGCGCGGGCAGCGTCGGACAGGGGCTCCGCCGTGCCGTCAGGGAGCCTGACCGAGCCGCAGCGGGACAGGACTATCTCCGGGGCGCCCTTCACGTGAAGGGTGCGGAAGCCCTTGAGGACGCCCTCGCCCACCGTGGCCATGTACTTGCGCTCGGTGGAGAAGGTGAGCTGGCCCAGGACGCGGAACCTGGCCCGTTCGGCCTTGTAGTCGCGCCCGTTCTCCTCCAGCCAGATCAGCAGGGCGCTCTCGGTGGGGTTCCCCAGGGGGACCGTGAGCTTCCCTTCGGAGTCGGCGCCCAGGGTCGCGGTGGAGTTGGCCGCGACGGCCTCCGCCGCCAGATCCCACTCCAGGCCGTCCTTCCGCTCAGCGTCCCGGGGGAGCGACTCGAAGCTCAAGGACGACACCTTCATGCGGTTCATGGTGAGCGTCCCGGTCTTGTCCGAGCAGATGACGGTCGCGGCGCCTATCGTCTCGCAGGCGTGCATACGCCGCACAAGGTTGTTCGCGGCAGTCATCTTGCGCATGGAGTACGCGAGCGACAGGGTCACGCTCATGGGGAGCCCCTCGGGCACGGCCACCACGATTATGGTGACCGCAACCATGAAGAACCTGAGGAGGCTTAACCCCGTCGCGACGGGGATCCACTGCGACGGGGAGGACGGCACCAGCCCCGAGCATATCCCTATGGCCGCGAGCGCGATGAACAGGATTATCCCTGCCCCCACGGCCTGGAGCCAGGGGAACAGGCCCTCGCGGTCGATCCAGGCGTTCTCGGGCCGGGGTCGGCCGGTGAGCTCCACCGCGTCGAAGATGACCGGCACCACGATCCGCACCAGGGCCACGAACAGGCAGACGAAGGCGGCTATGAGGATATATATCTGGCCCCCCGAGGCGGGGACCTTGATGAAAACCGTGAGCATGTCGTCATGCACGCGCTCCCCCATGGGAAGCTCGGCTGAAGCTAGCGAGCCGGTCTCGTCCTCCATGCGGAGCCTTTCCCTCACCGCGTCCGCCATCTTGGCCCTGTCGGCGGGAGAGTAGTCGGGCGACTTCTCCCAGAGCCACTCGCCCACAATCTCCTCGTGGCCCAGATCCCCCTGGATACCCGAGCGGACGGTCAACACGGAGAAGATGATGAAGGCCGCGGCAAACGCGAACACGCCGATGAGCTGCCCCAGGCGGCCCAACTGGCGGTTGAGGGGCGTAACCGTCTCCGTCTCCTCGGCGGCGGATCTCGCTGTCTTCCCAATCTCCGAGGCGTCACCCACGGAGGAGATCCGGACCAGCGCGTGCCCGTCGGACACGAAGGTGCCCCTCAGCACCTGCCAGCGAGGGTAGGCGAGAGCGTTGTCCCCAGGAGGGCAGTCAGCGACCGGGCGCTTCGTAACTGGGAGCGACTCGCCCGTCAGAGACGCCTCGTTCACCTGGAAGCTCACGGCCGCCAGGACCTCGCCGTCCGCGGGGATCTCCTCGCCCTGCTCCAGGGCGC
Source organism: Deltaproteobacteria bacterium (assembly GCA_031263485.1). Classification (GTDB taxonomy): domain Bacteria; phylum Desulfobacterota; class Desulfarculia; order Adiutricales; family Adiutricaceae; genus JAIRZX01. Next base: position 2,799 of record JAISFS010000296.1, read on the forward strand.
AGACGTCGCCCACCACAAGATCCCGCTTGGGGACCTTGGTGTAGATGCCCTCGCGCACGACCTTCACTGCCTCGTCGTCGGACACCTTGTTCAGGATGTCGAACTCCTGGCCAGCTTTGTACTCGTTGATGAACCCGAGGGTCGTGGCCAGGAATACCGCGATGACGATGCCGATGCCCTCGGCGAACTGGCCCTCGATGATCCCGGCCAGGATGGCGACCACCGCCGCCACGAGGAGGATCCTGATGATCGGGTCCTCGAACTTCTCGAGGTAGAGCTTCCACCAGGGGTCCCTCGGCGGCGGGGTGAGGACGTTCGCGCCGTGAAGGCGGCGGCTCTCCTCGACCTCGGCCGGGGTGAGGCCGTAGATCTCGGGACGGGCCTCGGCATCGGGTGTCGGTTTGTCTGTCATTTCCTAACTCACTTTGCGATAAGCGGAGCGATCCGAGGGAGATCGGACCGGACAGGGAGGCGCGGAGTCCGGGGAGCGCCGGGATGTCCGTAGCCGCCGTCGGGGTGGGTGCTCTGGACGAAAGCCTGCATCGATGCCTGGCCGCAGGGTCTGCCCTGAACGGCCTGAAAGGAAAGCTCTAGGGGATACCTGGCCGCAGGTGAGTGACCTGTACGGCCTGAAAGGAAAGTCTTTAGTGGATGTCTGGCCGCAGGCCAGTGACCTGTACGGCCTGAAAGGAAAGTCTCAGTGGATATCTGGTCGCAGGTTCGTGACATGTACGGCCTGAAAGGAAAGAGCCTTAGTGGATGCCCGACCGCAGGTCCATGACCTGTAGGGCCTAAGTGGAATCATGGCTCGAAGCCTGGCCGCTGTTCCGCCACTTATACGGCCTAGATGAAAGCTTGCCACGATGCTTTGCCCCAAGCAAGTACCCTGTCCAGACTTATGTGAAACTTGACCAGATACCCGTCTGCGGAAACGTGCCACGTATGGCATGAAATGGAAACCTGACCGGGATCCTTTCCATGGGGCCTTACCCCGCGCAGTCTCCAAATAATGCCACATTGAAAGCCGGGCCAAAAACTATAGCCTAAAAACAACTTGAAGGGAAGGCTTTCCATGAGAAAATTAGTCAGATGGCGAAAAAAAACTGCCCAGGAAATCCTGGCCCGACAGCAGCGGTCGCGGGCAGTCAAGGCGTCAAGGGACGCGGGAAACCGAGGCGTCCGGAGCCGCATGCAACCGAGGCGTCCGTGGACGCGGGCAACCGTAGCTTCCGAAACCGCCTCCCTCTGCACCGAAGGCCGCCTCGGATTGACTGCGATCGGCTTAACCGAGTATTTTCCGTCCATCGGCGTAAATACCGGTCATTGGGGGCCATGACAGGTCATGCCGGTCATGGTCGGTCACGCAGGTCACTGCGGCACCCCGGCTCCGGGCGCCTCGAAAGGCAGGATGCTCACCAGCGCCTGGCGCTCGCGGGACAGCTGGAGCCTCTGCCCGTTGAAGAGCCTCACGGCCTCGCCGGGCGGGCAGTGCCTGCGGGCATCGAGGTCAACCAGCTCCTGAAGCGTCTGGTTGATAAAAAGCCACTCCCCGTTATGCAAAACGAAATAACCCACGGGCTTCTTCTGATCCGGCGCGGAGCCCGAGCCCGG
>JAISFS010000302.1 GCA_031263485.1 Deltaproteobacteria bacterium
GGTCGGCGCGGTCTGCCGTCCCGGAGCCGCCTCAGGCTGGGGGATGCGAGGGGAAGGGGGCCGGAGCGACCGTCATTAGCCAGGTGAAGCCCGCGATCGTAAGGCTTGTCGCTGTGCCCGCTCACTCGGCTCAGCCGGTCTCGTCGGTTACGGCGACTCCGACGTCGGCGGTCGATCCCGCTTCAGTGCCTGCGTCGGTCGTGCCGACGGCTCCGACGTCGGCGGCCGATCCCGCTTCAGTGCCGGCATCGGTCGTGCCGGCGATTACGACGTCGGCGGCCGATCCCGCTACTGTTCAGGCGGCGCCCCCGCCGTTGACGGCCGATCCTGCTGAAACCGCTGTTGCCCAGGCACCATGCAAGCCCATGAAGGTGCCGGCGGGAGCAGGGAACGCCGCAGCGCCTGTTCAGGTCAAGGCTTTTGGGCGGATCGCGGTTGCAGGGCCTGCCGCCGTTCCGGCCAGTACTTTGGGAGATGCCCTGGCGCAAGCCCGGATCGAGACATTGGATGCGGCGAAGGGGGCCGCGTTGACGGAGGCGCCCGTGCCAGTAGCACCTGAAGCGCCAGTTGCGCCCTTCGGTCAAGCGTCGACGCATTTTTCCGCGGAGACGAACCCATCCCCGGAGGAGAACCTTTCCCCGGAAGCGAACCCGTCTGCGGAGACGTTCGCTTCCCCGGAGGCGTCCCCTTCCGGGGAGGCGTCCCCATCTGCGGAGTCGTTCCCTTCCCGGGAGGCGGCGCCCGCGGAGGCGTCCGCCCCGGCCGAGGCGGGGAGACTGAACGCGTCGGGCCGCGTTCGGGATGAGCGGGCGAGCGTGCTCGCGAGGCTCGAGGGCCTGCGGGGGGGTTTCCGCGAGCTTCCGCGACATGTGGAGGGGGTCGTTCGCGGCCTGGTGGCTGCGGGGGAGACGGACGCCGCCTCTGACGTGATGACCGAGTCCGTGCATCGGGCGCTTGGTGGCCGCGATGCCATGTGGCTGCCGGCTGGACTGCCCGCATGCCCCGCCGGGGAGTTCATGGGGGCGCTCCCGAGGCTCATGGCGGCTTCCGATCCTTTCCTGGGCGCGGCGGGGATCCTGGACGCCCCGGCCCCGGCGGCAGACAGGCCGTCATCCGCGGCGGAGGTCGCCGCCGGGCTCGCCTCCGGGTTCTGGCGGAGGCTGGACGCGGCCTACCGGCCAGGCGCCGGCAACACCGCCGCCTCCTCGTCGCTTGAGCGGATCCTGGGCTGGCTGGGGTTCTCGATCGCGAGGTTCTTCAGGGCCGCGCCCGTCCGCGGCGGCGGGGAGCGGCCCTGGCGGTCGTACTCGATTTCCGCGTCCTGCGCCCCCCCTCTCCCGGCCTGGGGGGACGGCAGGCCCGACGGGCTTTCGGTCATCGTCTGGCCGGGGGGCGGCGGGGACGCTGGCCGAGGCCTCACCGAGGCCCTGGATGGCTGGGCGCCCTGCCCGGGCTCGGTGGAGCTGGCGGTCAGCCTCGCGCCGCTGGGCCCGGAGGACAGGGGCCGCGTGGCCGGCTGGGCCAGGGGAGCGGGCAGGGACCTGGCGGTCCTGGATCCGCTCCTCATGGCGGCGCTTGCGGCCATGGCACCGTCCGACGCGGGGCGGCGGAACGGCCTTCTCTTCGCCGCGGGCGGGGCTTACGGCGCCTACGATCCGTTCGGGCGCTTCGATCCTTTCGGCACGGCGGACCCCTTCTCCCCCTCGGGAAGCCTGCCGCGCCTCGCCCCCGCCGCAGGCTGCGGGCCCGTGCCCTTTCGGGGAAGGGGAGGGTATGCGGACGATCTCTCGAGGCAGATCTCCTTCTTCAGGGGGGTCGTGAGGATCGAGGGGCCTGCGGGGGCGGGCAAGAGCGCGCTCCTGGCGCGTGCGCTGGACAGGGCGGCGGGCCCCGCCAACCGCTTCGGGGACAAGGCGTGCCTGATCGACTGGCCGGGGATGGACCCCGGCGACGTTGCCAGGCACGGCCCGCTGGGGGCGGCGTTACGCAGGGCCGCGCGGGAGATGGGGATCGCGGGATGGGACTACCGCGCCTCCGCCTCGGACAACGTCTCTCGCCTGGAGTCCCGCGGGGGCGCCCTGGGGAGGCCGGGGCGGGCGACGGTGCTGGTGGACCGCGCGGACGGGCTCGTGGACTCCATGCTGGCATGCCCGGCGGACCTGGGGCTCTTCAGGGGAATCGCCAGGAGGGAGGGGAGTTTCAAGCTGGTGCTTGCCGGACGGCGGCTGTGCCGGCGTCTGGAGCGGCACCCGGCCTCGCCGTTCGCGGCGCTGAGGCCGCCGCTGTCCTTGCGGGTCCCCGGACCGGGCAGGCTGTACGGCGCCCTGGCGGTCCCGCTCGCGGCGGCGGGCTGGGTCTTCGAGTCGCCCTGGCTCCCGTACCGGGCGCTGGCTGCGGCCTTCTGGAACCCCGGCGCGCTTTCGATCGCGGGGGCGCGGATCCTGGCCGAGGCCGCCAAGGATCTGGCGCCGTGCGCGCCGCCGCCGTTCACGGTGACAGAGGCGGCGGTGGACCGCGCCCTGTCGGATCCCGCCACGGTCGAGGCCCTGCGCGGCATCGGCCTCGCCCCGGCATCGGATCCTCTGGAGCGCGCCTTGGCCCTGGCTGTGGCGGCCGTAGGCCGGGGCAAGGGGTCCCGGTCGGGGGGCGGGGCGGCATACGGGCGGATCCTCGCCGACCTCCGCGCCTCCTGGCCCGAGGCCTTCGGTGACATGGGCGAGGAGGAGATCCGGCTCCTCACCTTCGGGCTCGGCCGCTCGGGGCTTCTGGCCAGGGATGCGGGCGGCACGCGCTTCCGCTCGGAAGCCCAGGGGCGGCTCCTGGGGGACCCCGTTCATGCGGCCGCGCTTCTCTCCGGGCTTGCCGGGCGCCCGGCGCCCCCGGAGGCGGCGCTCTTCTCGGCAAGGAGGATCATCACCGTACCGGTCGCTCCGAAGGCTACAGCCGTGGTGGCGGGCCTGGCAGGCCAAGGGGGGTGCGGTGCCCGGTCATGTCTGGAGGGAAGCGGCGGCCTGGCGGGCCAGGGGGGGCGCGACGCCAGGGCGTGCCTGGAGGGAAGTGGCGGCCTGGCGGGCCAGGAGGGGTGCGATGCCCGGGCATGCCTGGCGGGAAGCGGCGACCGGGCGTGTCTGGCGGGAAGCGGCGACCGGGCGTGCCTGGCGGGAAGCGGCGACCGGGCGGGCATGGCGGGAAGCGGCGACTGTACGGGCCAGGCGGGTAGCGATGTCCTGGCGGCCTTGGCGGGAGGCGCCGATCGGGCGGCCCGTTCACTAAAAGGGGGAGGCGCCGCCCTGGCTGATGCCGACCTAGCCAAGCCCGGCGCGGTTGGCTTCCGGGTCGGCGGGGCCTCGGGTCCGGAGGCGTCGACAGCCGTAACGGACCGTCAGGGCTCGCGGATTCCTGAGGGGTTGGCGGACGACGCTCCTTCTGCGGCGTGGCTGGCCATCCTGACTGGCCTGGACCGCCTGCCGGCCCCGGGCAGCCCGGACGCGGGACGCGTCGGGGGGCATCCGCTTCCCGTGCCCAGCCCGTTCACGCTCCTCCAGGAGGCGGAACTTTTCGGCAGGCGCAGGAGCGCGCCCAGGATGGTCGTCGTCTCGCTCGCGTCGGGCGCGGAGCGGGCGGGGGATGCCATAAGGTCCCTGTGCGCCCTGGAGGGCCTCTCCGGGGCCTCGGACGCCGTGTTCTTCGCGCCCGGGCCCGACTCGGGCGCCGAGGCGGCGAGGCGGCTCAGGATCCTTGAGGAGGACGTGGCCTGCCGCCGTCACGGGGGCGGGGTCCTGCACGTGGCGGCGGACGCCTTGACCCCCCTGGACGGGGGGAAGCCCGCAGACGTCTTCAAGGCGCTCTCGCTGATGGCCCGGGACGGCGGCCCGGAGCGGCCGGGCGGTCCCGTCCTCACGTACCTTTGCGGCCCCGAGTCGGCGCTCGCGCTCACGGGGGACGAGCGCCGTTCGGAGCGGCCCGTCTTCGCGGGGCGCTGGACGGTAGCGGCCGCGGGGATCTGGCTCGCGGCCTGCGGGCTGGATCCGGACAAGGCCGCCGGGATCATCGCGCGCACCGGCGGCTGGGATTCCCTGGTCATGGCGGAGGCGCACTCCCTGGCGGGCCTCGCGTACCGGGTGCGCCCTCCGGAGGAGGGTTCCAACGCAGTTCCCGAAGGTCTGTGCCGGGCGGCGCTGTCCCTCAGGGGCCGGGGCGCCACGGCCGCGGCGGGGATTGTTGCCGCGTGCCCGGGGCTCGCGGAGGTCGGGGTCGCCGGGAGCGGGCACGTGGAGCTTCTGACGGGGCTGACCGTGCTGGTGCCTGCGGGCGAGCGGGACGGGAAGCCCTTATGGGAACTGGACCCGCGCTTCGGATGACGCGGGCCGGGAGACGGCGAGGGGCCGCGCGGAGCGGAAGGCAGACACTCGCCGCGTTTCCCGAGCGTGCGGTCGATGCCGTTCGGTGCTTCCGGCCTATGGCGTTCAGGGCGTCCGGCCCAGGGCTCCGTTTCGGGCATCCTTTCTCGAGGGACAGGAGGCAGCCGGGTCGCCCTTCCCTTCCCATGAAAGGACACACTTCAATCTCGGCCTTTAAAATCAGAATGTCTGGAGCCTTTCCGTCGTGATCGGCTCTGGACGCCAGAGATTTCTCATCGTTGCGTCCCGATAGAGCTCCAGGGCTTCTAGTCACCCTGGAAGTTGCGGCGGGACGGCGGAAGGGGTTTTGCGAAGGACGCAATATCATGTAAAATCACGAAAAGGAGGACCAGGTGCCATGTCGAAAGAGGATTCCACAACCCTTGACGGACACCCCGCAGTCCCGACCGATATCGGGTCGCACGGCATGCCCGCGTTGCCAGAGGGCGTCGTGGACGGCGCGGCTTCCGAAACGGCGACGGCACAAGTCCGAACTGGACCAGCTGCGGTTTGTGATCCGGCTGCGACAGGGGGCCAGTCCGCCGGAAGCGGGCGGGCTTCCGTGAAAACTGAGACGCCGGAGACGTTAAGCGTTCGACTCTCCGGATACATGCGCTGCATGGCCATAATCGTGGGAATTATCACGGCGTTTCTTTCGGTTATCCTATATGGGATACACAACACCTTGGCTAGGTTGGAAACCAAGTTGGAAACCACGATAGCCGGAGTGGAAACCAGGTTGGAAACCAAGATAGCCGGAGTGGAAACCAGGGTGGCCGGAATAGAAGTCAAGTTGGCCGTAGTGGAAACCCGGTTAGCCGGAGTGGAAACCCGGTTAGCCGGAGTGGAGACCAAGTTGGACGCACTGATTAAGTCAGTCTGGAATTTGCGTAATGACTTGGGACTACCGAGGGAATCCGTTAACGTTCCGCTTGCCTCCGATAAGGACCGTAAACGATTCCGATCCGATGCCACTTCCGATGCAGGGCTCCCCGACCCTAATGCCACCCCTCCAGACGCCGGGCGGACAGAGCTCGGTTCCGGGTGACCGCCGATCCTCCGGGCACGGCATCCTTCCGTGATACCCCTGTGGATCTGCCCCGGTAAGGTATTCCGTTCACGGGGGGCAGGAGGTCAGGGGCGGGTATCATTTCACGGGGGCTGGGGAAGAGTGTCTATTGTTCCCCCTCCTGCTCGAAGCATCACTGGTTTTCGGTGATCAGGTCCGATCCGAGCGTTCAGGGACGGCTCCTTCGAGGAAAACTCCTCTCCCTGATTCCTGGTCAAGGCATGAAGATGCCAGTCAGCTTGCCGTGACGGCAGTCTCTTCGCTGATTATTACGTCTGGATTTCTGATCGTGCCGCGTTGAGTCCGCTCGAAGGGTGTCTCATTCGGTCGCGCCCGACAGGCCTGTGTTCCTGAGGACGCCTGCTTTTCGCCAAGGCAGGGGCGGGACGGTTCGATGTCTTCCGCCAGGATCGTTGATTCCACTGCAAAAACCCTCCACCTCGACAGGGAAGCGGAACTTCATGGGGCCATCGCATTGGCATCCTGGCGCTAAAGCCTTAAACCACCGCACATCTGCCACCCTTTACCCGGATACTCGGCCCTCAAATGATTGCCAGGAGGTGAGGGATGGGGTTTTTGCAGTGGAATCATCGTTCGCCATGGCTCCAGGAATGCCTTTGAGGGGCCCTTCGCTTTCGGGCGTGACATTGAGGGCCTCGGCACGGCGCTTCCGTGGAAGCCGTGAGACCCGTTGGGGCAAGCTCCAGAATCCCTGCGAGCGGACTGAGGGGCTTCCCGCAGCGTGGCCGCGGGCGCCTTTCGCGGCCTGACCTTAGGGGAGGCATCGCGCCTGGCCTTCCTTAGCGCGTCGGCCGTATGGGAGGCCCTTGGGTGGACCTCCTTTCGGGATCCGCTTCGCTTGATTTTCGTTCGGACGCGGCCAGGCAGTGAAGCTCGCGTGCTTGCTTTTCGGGGGCGGTTTCGCGGTACCGACTCACGGGCCGGAATTCCGGCTCGGCTTTGTCTGGCGGTCTCTCTCGGATCGGAAATCCCTTCCGGGAATCTCGGAGCCGTCTTCCGCCGGCTGACGGTCCGAGCACTGCGAGGCATGGCGGTCCTTCTCGGGATGACCCTCCTGGCGCGGTTTCGCCGGACCGCCGATTGGTGTCTTCGAATCGTCGTGCCTCTCCTCGTTGCTGTCTCCTGCTCTTTCGCGCGTAAGGCCTATTTCCTCGCCATCTCCATGTGTTTCAGGCCGTAGGGCTTTCCCGGATTCAGGACCATGGGCAAGACCTGCCATCGTCCAGGGCTTTCAGGGCGGCCCCGAGATACTCAGGCGGATTCCGGCCCCGTTTCGTCAGCGTTCCCGCAACGGTCCGCAAGGTCTCGCAGGCATGCGCCACGTGCAGGCTTTACGTGAAACGGCTGATCTTCCGATGCGGCCCGGGCACTCTCGGCGTATCCTTTCACGGGGGGATGGGAGGGGGTTCAGGCCGCCATTCCCATGAACGGACGGCTTTCCGTCCCGGCCCTTGAAATCGGAATGTCTGGAGCCCTCCCATCGCAGTCGGCTCTGGATATCGATAGTCGTACCACGTCGCAACCGAGGGAACTCCTTGGCTTCTTGTCGCCCTGGAAGCGGCGAGGGGCGGCGGGAAATGGGGTCAGATGACTTTGTTCAGGAGGCAATTTGACTTCGGCTGGAATTAATGAAAGGAAAATGATACGTCAATAATCAGAAATTTTTCAGATAGTCAATATTATTAATGGTTATCCATAATATTTGCCATATATTTTCATCTATGTTTTGTTGTACAAAAAATATATCGATTAACCACCAAGACACCCTGATTGTAGTGAAAATTTGGATATTGCTGAAATTTTTATATTTGCCCGGCGGAGTAATATCGTGGTACTATCGCGATCAGGATGACAAGATGCCATGTCAGACCAGGATTCCCCATCCTTTAACGGACACTCCACAGCCCGACCGAGATCGGGTCGCTCTGCTTGGACGCTTTGCTTGGACGCTTTGCTTGAAAAGATTTTGAACGGTGCGGCGTCTGAAACGGGGACGGTTCAAGCCCATAAGGCTCTTGCCGCACTTTATGACACGACGGTACCCGTGGGCCAGACCGTCGGAGGAGGGCATGCTTTCGTGACGACTGCAATGCAGGATTCCTTTAATTTAAGATTCTCATGGTACACTTGGACCGTCGGCTTAATCACGGGTGTTGTCCTGGCGTATCTTTCGGTCGCCCTGTTTAGCATGCTCAATGTCTCGGCCGTGAGTCCAACCAGGATAACAGAGTTGGACACCAGGCTGACCAGGCAGGACACCAGGCTGGACACCAGGATGACCGAAATGGACGTCAGACTGGACACCAGGATGACCGAAATGGCCGCCAGGATAACCAGGCTGGACACCAGGATAGCCGGAATGGAAAACGAGCTGGCCAAACTGATTGAGACGGTCAGGAATCCGCGGCTCGACTTGAGACAAAGGCAGGAATCCGCCGACTTTCCGCTTGCCTCCGGCATGGACCGCAAACGCTCCCGATCGGACGCCACCGCCGATGGAGTGCTCCCCGACCCCAATGCCCCTCCGGCCGCCGGACGCACAGGGCCCCTTCCGGGTGACCGCCGTTCCTCCGGGCACGACATCCGCCAGCAGTAACCTCTGTTGATGTAACTCGTGAGTATCCCGTCTTCCCGCTTCCTGCGGGGCGTCTCCCGCTCCTGCATACGGTCTTGAGGTGAAGAGCCTTCGGTGGCGTTGCCTGTACGCCTTTGCCTTAAGCGAGCGGGGCTGGCCTTGAGTCACGGCTTCGCGGGTTCCGAGGCCCACGCCGGATGTCACTGATGCCGTCGCCGAGACCGTTGCCGGGTTTTGCGGCCCACGGGCCCCTCTCGGAGCACGCGTTTTCCTTGCGGACTCCCGCGAGGACGTTCCCGCGCCCGATGCGCCGGAGTTGCGGTCCACAGAATCGGCGAAGCGGAGAGGGGAATGCCCGTTCGCGCAGGACGGCCTGGCGAGGTGCGCGGAATGATGGGCCCAGCGAGCTGCGCGGAATGGCGGGCCAGGCAGACTTATCCCGCAGTATTTCCGGATGCTCCGCGGTTGGCCTGCAGGGATTACGTGGCCCGTTCCGGCGTTTCTCAGAATGTCGAAATTCCTTGCCGCCCCACCCCCTCCCCTCGCGGCGGGACTCCCTGACGTGGGGCAGGGACGTTGAGGGAAGGCCGTCCGCGACCGGCGGACGTCCGCAGCGTCTGGCGGCTCCGCATGGTCGCGTCCGCGAGTCGGCGGGGAAGGGTTCACGAGACGCGGAAAGCCTCCGTCCGGCGTCTGTGGAGGATCGCCTTTCGCGCCTCGGTCGTGAAGAGCCGGAGAGGACGGAGCGGGACCTCGTTCCCTGCGGGAGGCGTTAGTGCTCATAGACTTCGGCTCACATGTGCCCTGAATGGACGCCGCAGTCGACATAGCCCTGAGGCCCCGCACCGGTCCCGCAGGCGGGAATGGTGGCCATGCCGGTTAAGCCTGTCCCGAGCGGCATTTCCGGAACCGCCTGAAGCTGAAGGATCCGGCGCCGGGAGTCGGCTCGGCGCGTCCGCCGGGAGGGGCGGCATGGCGGTACCAGCGGCGGGACGGTTCAGGGAGTCCCCGTCCGGAAGCCCGGGGTCTCCATCGGAGGCACCCGAGGCAGGCCGGGCTCGGTTCATTCCTCAGCGTCTGGGAAATGGCGCTCAAGGCCGCCCCGAGGATCACCTGCGGAACGACCGCTCCGATGCCGTGAGCGGGAGTTCCTTGTCACGCCGGGGCCCTGTCCGTGCAGTTCTGACGATCGGCGGCAAGGTCGAACGCCGGATCGCCCCTTGACGGAGCTGACGGCTCCGGATCGCGTGTCCTCTTCAGTGGTGGGCGGACAGCACAAGCGCCCGTCTCGCTGCATCCGTGGGGCCCGTCTCGCTGCTCTCGTGGGGCCCGTCTCGCTGCTTTCGTGGCGTCCTGCAGGAGACTTTCGGGGTGTCAGAGGCGGTTGAGCCATACCCGGAAGCAGACGCGCTCGTTGGAGGTGGGGTCGCGAAGCTTTAAGAAGGTCCGGAGCACTTCGGCCGCCGGGGCGCGGGCGACCTGATCCGATGCGGGCCGGGCGGAGGGTGAGGGGGGCGGTGCGGATACGGTAAGGCAGTTGCCGTGGGGGACAAGGCCAGAAGACCGCGACGTGAACAGCAAGGTCAGCTTATGTCATGACAAATGCGGTTGTCAGGGAAGATATTTTTCGAGCACGACGAACCGTTTGCGGCGGGGGCTACGGGGCGGGGGACCGTTCTTGAAAGACCGTCCGGCAACTGGCCAATGACGGTCGCGGGCGCCCCTGCGACTGGCACGGTTGACAACGAAGGCGCGAGGATTTAGCTTTGATCGGTAGCGGCTTTTTCGTGGGCATCGGTCTCGTCTGGCTGTTTTCCAAATCCGGGCGGTTGTCCGAGCCGTGTCTGAAAGGAGTGCGGTAATGTCGGCAGGGCGTGGGAAACGCGCGGAGGGAGGCGGGCTGGCCCTGCGGGAAGCCGCGCCGGGATGGCTGGAGGCCTTTTTGGGCCGCAAGGACCGCGTCTCCCGTCTCCTGGATGGAATCGGCATGACGCCGGGGCCGGTCCCCTCAGATGCCCCCGCGGCCGAACCGGATGGCCGGCCTATGCCGCCGGAGTACACCCTGGTCGGCTTTTTCGTCGGGGAAGCCATGAAGGCGGCCCCTGAGGTGATACAGACGGTAGCCATCCCCGGCGGCGAAGGCAGATTCGGCTACGAGCTCGATACCGGCAGGCTGGCGAAAGCCATTGGCTCGCGTCCGCCGCTCGCGGCCCTGCTGGCCCGCGTCTGGCACGAAAGCGTCTCCTCCCCGTCCTGCCCCCCGGAGGCCCTGCCGCACGGGAGCTGGGAGCAGCTCCTCTTCGCGCTCGTGGAGCTCCGCCTGGCGGGCCGCGAGGACGGGCCGCTGACGCGGGAGCTGATGGAAAGCGCGGCCGATCCCCCCGGCGAAGGCCGCCCCGCAGTGCCTGAGGGGCTTGGCCTCGCCGCGGCCGCCCTCGCGGACGCCTCCCGCGCCATGCGGGCGGTTCGCGGGGTGTCGTGGAACAGCCGCGCCGAGTTCCTGTGGGCCCTGGGCCTGACCGATGATGCTGGCGTCGAGCTGAACGGGGTCGGGCCCTCCGAGGCGTTCGTGTCCTGTGAACCACTGGAGGCAAGAGAAAAGGGGAAGGGTTGTCGGGAAATCAAGGCAGATGGCTGGTTTGCTGGGGAGCCACGGGTCTATTTCGCGACCGCGCTCGGCGCCAGGTCCCTCTGGAAGGCGGCGGAGCGCGGCCTGGAGTCCTGCCGCAAGGCCCTGAAATCCCTTTCGGCGAATTCCGCCGGCAGGCTCGTCGGCCTGGACGAGGCGGTCGGCCTTCCCGTCGAGGCCTTCGCCGGTGCCTGTCTGGAACGGTCCCGCGACTGGGCCGAGGCGGCCAGGGCCTGCCATGCCGAGGCCCTGGACTCCTTCTGCGCCATGAAGGATCTCGTCCATGCGGAAACCCTCGCGGAGGTCACGCGGATCATGGACTCCATAGCCGAGGCTCTGGGGGGCTCCGGGGCGCGCAAGGACGCGGCGGTGGCGCTCGATCTCGCGGGGGAGCTCAGGAAGCTTGCCGACGGCCCTTCCGGCTGGGAGGCGAAGGTGCCTCTGGCGCACGAGCTCATGAAGGCCCTCAAGTCCCCCGGACCTCTGACCGATGAGGAGCTCGCGCCACTGGAATACGACTTCAGCCCGGCCTTCCACCGCAGGCTCAGGGGCGGCGAGTTCCGGCGCCTGCTTCCGGTATCCGCTTCGCCGGAAGCAGCCGTCGGCCACGCGCCGGGAGCCGAGGCTGCGGACACGGAGGGGGACGCGGAAAAGGGCGACGATGCTGATACTGATGGCCTTAAGGATAAGACCGCGCTCGATGTGGCGGACAACGCCGCCGATAGCCCTGGCGGGAGCCGCGCGACGCCGGAGCCGTCCTCGGGAGGCGCCGACGGCTACATAGTCGTAGGCGCGGGAGCCCTGCCTCGCGGAGTTGGGGACAGCCTGACCGACGGAGCCGAGGTGAGCCTCATCGGCGGAGCTGCGGACAGCCTCGCCGATGGAGCCTCGGACGCCCTCACTGGCGGAGCCGCGGAGAACCTCATTGACGGAGCTGCGGACAGCCCCGCCGAGGGAGCCGTTGACAGTTCCGCCGATGGCGTTGCCTACGGCCTCGCAGGAGGGGCTTCTGGCGGCCTCGCCGATGGAGCCGCGGAAGACGTTGCTTATGCGGCTGAAGACGACCTTGCCGGCGGCGCCGCGGACGGCCTCGCCGCAGGAACCGCAGACGGCCTCGCGGGCGGAGCCGCGGACAGCTTTCTCCTCTATGGCGATGATGGCTTGTCCGATGGAGATTCGGACGGGCCGGTCGAGCCGCTCGCGACGATTTCCGGAGTGTCCGAACAGGCCGTACGGGAGAGGCTTGAGGCATTCCGCAAGAGCCTGATCGTAAGCGAAGGAGGCCAGGCGGCCAACGGCGAGGCGGCGATCGCTGTCGCTGGACTGCTGGACGAAGGCGAGACGGCCGCGGCTTCGGATCTCCTGACCGAGGCCTTCCACCGCATGCTGACGGGCATGAGCCCCGTGCGTCTTCCGGCCGGGCTTCCCGACTGCCCCGCAGAGGAGTTCTTCGGGCTTCTCCCGAAACTCATTGCCGCTGGCGACCCCTTCGACGCGGCCGCGGAGGGGAGGCCCTGCCCCAAGGGGGAGCTCGGGGCCAGGACGACGGCCGTCGCCCAGTCCCGGAGGGCATGGAGGGGGCTGTGCCACGCCTTCTCGCCGGGGGCAGGGGAGGCAGAGGCCTCCGCGGCCCTGGAGAAGCTCCTCATCTGGTTGGGCCTGGGCGGGGGCAAGGGGCTTTCGGCGGCTTCCGGCGGGGTATCGTACCGGACGTATTCGGCCAGGACATCGTTCGAGCCGCCCCTCCCCGCATGGGGGGAGGGGCGGCTGGAGTCGCTGGCGCTCATGGGCTGGAGGCGGGACGTAGGGAACTCCGTCGGCCCCGGGAAAGCCGGGGACCGGTTGGCCGGGCTCGCCGCGGCCCTGGACGCCTGGAAGCCGTCCCGCGGCGCGGTGCCGCTGGCGGTGTCGCTGTTCCCCCTGACGCCGGAGGACCGGGGCCGGCTCTACGGCTGGGCCAGGAGGGCCGGGCGCGACCTGGCCCTCCTGGACGAGCCGCTCATGGCCGCCATGGCCTGCGCGGCGGGCGCCGAGAAGTCCCGCCGCGCGGGCTGGCTGTTCGAGGCGGGCGGCGTCTACGGGGCCTTCGATCCCTTCGCGCCGGAGGCGCTCGCGGCAAGGAGCCCCGATCCGGCGGAACCGGGCGCGGCGAGGCGGATCTCGGAGGCGGCGGGCATCGTGCGGGTCGAGGGCCCTGCGGGTGTCGGCAAGAGCGAGCTGGCGCGGCTCCTCTGCCGGCTGCCGGCCGCCTCGGACGGGGACTGGGCCTGCCTCTTGGATTGGAGGGAGGACGTCAGGTCGGCAGAGGCCCTGGAGCACGGGCCGCTGGGGGCGTTGCTACGTAAGGCAGCGGGGAGGCTGGATCTGCCCGGCTGGGACTTCGCGCTCGGCGCCGCCGAAAACGTCCGCCGCCTGGAGGGCGACCGCGGCCGAGACGGAATCCCCGACCGCGTAGAGATCATCGTGGACGGGGCGGACGGGCTCGTGAACTGGCTCTTCAGGCACCCCGGGGACCTGGCGCTCTTCAGGGAGATCGCGATGCGCCGGGGGGCATTGAAGCTGGTCCTCCTGGGCAGGCGGCTCTCCCGGAGGCTGGAGGGGCACCCGGCCTCCCCGTTCGCCGTCCTGAACCCCGCCGTGCGGCTGGAGTGGCCGCACGTCGACTGGCTGTTCCGAAGACTCGCGGGGCCGCTCGCGTCCATGGGGTGCGTCTTCGAGGGCACTGGAGCGGCGTACCGGGCGCTGGCCGCCTCGTTCTGGAACCCCGGGGCTCTGGACGCGCTCGCCCGGGGCATCGGGCGCGAGGCGATGAGGCTCGCGCCCCGGGGCTCGCCCCCGCCATTCAAGGTGACAGGGGAGGCGGTGGACCGTGCCGCTTCGGATAAGGGTATCGCGGCCAGGCTGAAGGAGCTGGCCCTCGCGCCCCTGGAGGACCCGCTCGTCGGGGCATTGGCCTCGACCGTGGCCTGGGTGGGGGGAGCGGAGGACGGCGGCGCCGCCGCGGGGGCGATGGCCGTCGGGAAGGCGCTGGAAGGCTTCTGGCCGGAGGCGTTCGCGGACCTGGAGGAGGAGGAGCTCCGCGCGTTCGCGGATGACGCCCGCTTCTCGGGGCTCTTGGCCCGGGACGCGCCACGGTCCGCGCGCGTCAGATCCGTCGCCCGTTTCAGGCTCGCGGGGGGGCTCGCGGGGGCGACCGAGGCTTTGGCGTGCCTGAAGGGACTGCCGGCCCCGTCGGACGCCCGGCTCATGAGCGCCCGGAGGCTCCTGACCCAGGAGGACCCCATCGACAGCGCGCCCGAGCGGTTCAAGGTCGGCGGGCCGGCCGGAATCTCCCCGGCAGAGCGCTGGGAGGCGACGGGCAGGGCAGGGGGCTACGCCGAGGCCCTGGCCCCGTACCGGGACCTCTTAGACGAGGGCGGTTTTCCTGGCCTGTGGGCGGCGCCGCTTCTGGGCCTGGACGGCCCCTGGGGCAGGAGCCCCGACAGGTGCGCCGGGCCCCCCAAAGGCGGGCGGCGCGGAAGCGCCAAGGCCAGGGCGCTTCCCGACCCCAGCCCGCTGACCCTCTTCCAGGAGGCGGCGCTCTTCACGAGGTCGCGGACGGTCTTCGCGAGGTTCGTAGGCTCCCGCTCCTGCGGCGCGGAACGCGCCGGGAAGGCCATCGGGGGGCTGACCGTCATGGACGACCTGGGCGAGGCGTCCCGGAGCTCGTATATCCGGATCCATCTCGACGACGCCGAGCTCACCTCGGACGAGCTCGTCGCGCTGGCGGAGGCTATCGGGGCAGGGCCGGCCGCGTCTCGCCAGAACACCATCGTCGCGGACGCCTTGACCGACCGTGACTGGGACGAGGGCGGCTCCGCCGACTGCTTCCAGCTCCTGCGCGACTTCTCGAAGGAAATGGCCTCCCGCTTGAAGGCCAGTTACGGGTTCGTCTACCTCTGCCTTCCCGACGACATGCTCTTGCGTCAGGGCAGGAGCTCCCCTGACCAGCCGATCGTCTCCCCCCCGCGCTGGACCGCAAGGGCCGTGGCCCTCTACCTGGAGCAGTGCGGGCTGGATCCCGCCCTCGCCGGCGAGATCATGGACGACACCGGCGGCTGGGACTCCCTGGTCCTGGATCGGGCTTGGAAACTCGCCGGCCTGAAGCGCCAGAGCCCCGAGCCCGAGACGCCCGGGTACGGAGCGCCGCTGGAGCTGGAGGAGCTCATCGACGATCTGCATGACCGCGGACCCGCGACCTTGACGGAGCTGGAGAGCGAGTCCGGCATGTATGAGGTGGACGGGATGAGGATCGGCAACCTGGCCGAACTCCTCCTGCATCTCTCCGTGCTCGTGCCGGTCGGGGAGCGGGACGGGGAACTGCTCCTGAAGCTGGATCCGCGGTTCGAGTGACGGCGGTCCCGGCCTGAGCCCCCGGCGGACGTGGACAGCCCTTGGTCCGGCAGGAGGTCCCGTCCTGCGTCCTCGGCGGACGCCGACATCCCTTGCTCTGCTGGCGGTCCCGTCCCGCGTCTGCGGCGGTCACGGACAGCCTTTGGCCAGCTTGCGTTCCCGGCTCATGTCCGAGGCGGACGCGGACAGCCCCTTGGCATGTTGGCGGTCCCGGATCGGGCTTTCGGAGGTTGCGGCGGTTGCGGAGGTTGCGGCGGGGGAGGCGGCAGGGAAGGTTTCCGCAGTGCGCGGCTTGCTGTCCGAGGAAGGCTGTTGCGGGCGAGATTGCGGTGGGGTGAGACCGGAGAGCAATAAGCAATGACGCAACTTCCGAAGGGAAGGCATGTCGGACGCGATGGGGATCCCGGCGGTTCGGTTCGTCGGGGTCGGAGGTTGGGATAGGAGCCTTGAGAGACAAGGTGCGCGTCACGGAATCTTCGGCCTGAAATCCTGTCCGGCCGAAACCGATCCGACTGAAGACGCGTACGGCGGTCTCAACGAAAGACGGGCGATTGCCCTTTGCCGAATGCGGATGCTTGTTGTTTCCAGAGGTCGGGGTCGGCCTGTCGGGACTGGCCGGTCCGTTCCGCGAAGGGATCCCGGAAATCGCTGTCAGCAAACCTTTATTATCTGGTCCATGCACCCGAAGGTACAACATTTTCCGTCCCAGTAGTCCAGAAGGACGAGTCTGTTGACTGACACCATTTCCTTGATCTTGCCCAGCACCGGCCGGCTTACGTGGACGTTGGCGTTAGGGCTGATGACTTTTGGTTCCGGCTCAATCGAAACGGATATCGTGTTATGGAAGTCCGGGCCCACCCGGATCTGCGGGGGCATGGGGCACGGGCAGCCAGGATAGACGCCGGTCAGGAGGAATATGAGGTCGTAGTCGATGTTTCCGAAGAAATTGCCGCTGAAGGGGTCGATGCCCCACATGTCGGCGTCATCGTTGTGGGGCTCCCAAAGATGCCGTATGGCGTCTGCCGAGCTGGTCCGCCTGGGCTTGGTGATGGTCACGGGTAGTGTCTCCTTCCTGGAGGATGCCTGCGTCTGAACGCGGAAGTCGGAAGCGGAATCTCGAATCCGGGAACCCTTGCCCCTGGATTCGGCCGATGACATGGCGAAGGGGTCCGCGGGGGAATGTCGATGGCAACGGCGGATTTTGACGAGGCATCATGACAGAGGCGGGTTGGTCCCGGCCGATCGGGTGAGGCCGGATATCCTGCGCCCCATCGAATTTAACTTATGTTTGGCTTTTGGAACCGAGGGATCTGCCTTTCACTCGACTCGAGATCGTCTGCCGCCGATGGTCCCGGCTCATCGCCTTCGACTGTTATCTTCCGCCGGTGATCCATAAAAGGCATGCCTTGAGGATATTTTTCTGAACTTTGCCGGTCTCGAGAAACATATCGTCTCATCATGCTGTATCGCACTGTATCGCACTGTCGAGTCTCATCCTTTCGAAATTCGGTTGATCTGGGGGAGCGGGGGCAATTTTGGGGTCATGATGTCCTCCTCCGCCACCTGGTCTTCACGAAAACAATGGGATAACGGCAGCCATCAATCCCGGGCTGCAGCCAGGTTGCAGCCCTGGCTGTCAGTAAATCCCATGACGCGTAACTCGGCGTTCGTTTCCGTTTTTTGCATCAGCCGGTTATGGAAATGCAAGAAAAAAATTTGTAACAAGCCGCAGGAAATGGTTTCGTCTGACGCTTGGTCGGGTAAACTGGACACGGATGCCGATGATGAGGTCTCTTTTGGGGGCATGACAGCAAACAACCTATGAAATTAATAATTGGCATGACTTTCGAACGAATGAATACCGGTGAGTTCGCGCTTAAGTTATGAGTTCGCGTTTCAGGGTGGATGGCGTGTTTATGCAAAAGGCCTGCATCCAGATCACCGAAACATAGAACAGCATAACACATACGGTTTCCGGAATCTGGAATCATTATCCGTGCGATTCTTGCGGCCGAGGAGTTCAACGCTATCAGGCCGCTTGCCACGTGCTTGACTGCTTTCCGGTATCGCGTCGCCTTGATACTCCAGTAAAGGTTTAGGTATGCCCCCGAACCTTCGGAGACCAAACAGAATGCATATTCCTGATGAGACTGAGGTTTTCGAACTCGCGAGCGATGACAAATTCCAGTCTCCGTTAGACAAGCCTGTTCCATCAGGCGATCGCCACTGGCCAGGTGCCGTGGTTGCCTGGGCAAGGCTGCAACCAATTCCTCATGGACGTGAGAATCCGTAGGAACCTGTGGGATAAGCAATCTTTTCCATGTGATCGCGGAAATCAGGAACCTCGCCTTGAACGCGTCGCGGGGGAATGCAGCTAACGTCGGCGATTATCGCGACGGAACGGCACGAGGGGCTCGGGAGCATGCGCAAAGGGATGCCAGGCTTAGGCAGGTAGATGGTCCGGCGCTCCCGCAAGCCGGAGGCGGCGCAGTCCATGAACTTGGCGGGGCCGGACGTCAGGAGGATTCAGGCGTTTCTTTTCCGCTGGCCGGGGCTCACTCGTGAGGCCCTAGGCTTCGCCTAGGCAGGATTTACGAATGGACCGACTTGCGGCCCCGACCGGGAATTCGGGGCATGGGGCAGCCTGTCGGAAGGACGATAATCATGGTCCGCTGGCCGGCAACAGAACCGAGATTTCTGCCGGGAGTGAGCCGTACTATGATTGATTTATCCGCTCTTTCTTATGGATCATCCCGTTAGTTGCGATGTATCCGTTAGTTGCGATGTATCCGTCCCCCTTCTCATGTAACTGCTGATTTTGTGAGGGTGTGGGGAGGGTTGCGGCGGAAACAGAAATTTCGGGCATAAGCTTCGGGTACTTGCCCGCGTTTACCGGCTCAGGCCCCGGCAAGGGGTCTCAGTGCCATGCACGTAGGGGCGAGAGCCGGAGGCCGGAGTCTCGGGACGCGGCACGGAGCTTCAGCGCGGGGCCCCGGGCCCTGGGCGCCGGTACCCCAGGAACAGGACTATCTGGGCTATCAGGGCCAGAACGGGCAGCTCCAGGAGGGGCCCTATCACCAGCGGCAGGAGCACCTCGCGGTTCTCGGGGAAGGCTCTCTGCGCGAAAGCCAAGGACAATGGGGAGTTGCGGGCGAGGACGGTGAAGGCGAGGCTGACGGAGTCCGGTCCGTCGAAGCGCATGATCCTTGCAGCCGCGCGGGCGATGGGGAAGGTCACGGCGAAGAAGGCGAGCACCGGGACGGCGATCTTCAGGAACACGCCAAGGTACCCCTGCGTGAAGATCCTCTCCGAGGCGAACATGGCCGCCACCGCGAGCCAGAGCCACACGAACTGCCTCTTCGCGAAGAGCGCCTCCAGCGCCCCTGTCGCCCTCTTCCGTCGCCTCAGGAGCCACTTGAGCCCCTTGGCGAGCGCGAAGGGCACCACGAGCGTCGTCACGGCGCTTTTAGCCAGGAGGAGAACGCTCACGTCCCCGCGCACCCCTGAATACGCGAGTATGTAGACCGGCAGGAGGGCCACCTGAACGGTGAGGTTCACGGGCAGGAGCGCCGTGGACAGCGGGACGTTCCCCTTGGCCATGGCGGTGAAGACCAGGTACCAGTCGGTGCACGGCGTGACCAGGAGCAGAAGCAGGCCCAGGGCCAGGTAAGGGGAATCGTGAAGGAAAATCCCCATGAGGATCCAGGCGAATAGGGGAGTCCAGATGAAGTTCAGAGCGAGCGAGGTGAAGGTGAACTTCACGTTCCGGAAACTTTTCCCGATATCCTTTAGCGGCGCTTCCCAGAACAGCCCGAAGAGCATGCAGGCAAGGAAGATCGAGACCAGCGGGGAGGCCGCCGCCGCAGCGCGCGGGAAACCCGAGAACGCAACGCCCAGCGCGACCGCGGCGAGCAGGAGGAGGGGCTCGATCTTGTCGAGGAATTTCATGGAATGACGCCTTTCACGCTGCAGGGTCCATTATCCGCAACCTGCCGAATCAAGTGATCTGGAACTGAGGGGAAAACGAGATTTGGCTTCCGTCCGGGTAAAGGCAAAACTCCCTGGCTCTGCCGTCCTGCGGCGCCGGGAACCGCCGTTTCGGTCCGAGACTGTCGTCGGGTCCTTCCGAATCGAATCATTCGGCCCGAACATTCTGGAGTGATCCTTCCGGCCAGCTCTTTCCGAAGCGATCTTCCGGCCAGCTTTTTCCGAAGCGGTCTTCCGGGCCGAACTCTCCGAAGCGATC
>JAISFS010000308.1 GCA_031263485.1 Deltaproteobacteria bacterium
TCCTTTCCGAGCAACGAACTCCTGTATAATCGCCTGGCTCACCTCGTTATTGGGGCATCTCAGCTTGTATATCGGGACGCCGGTTGAAAGGTCTATGCTTTTGACAGTCAGGTATCCGCCCTGGAAAAGGGCGGTACCGTCTTTGATGTCGGCGAGGTCCGAAACGGTTACGATGTCCTGGAAACTGAACGTTTTCGAAAACAGCTTGAAGTACGTTTCGTTCCCGTGCCAGAGCTTGCTGGACAGGAGCGGGTGCCCGGAACGGTACCAGTAATATCCGAACCTTTTCCTGTGAAGGCAACTCATCACCGAAAACGGGTTGAACACCATCGATGTTCCGTCCCACGCGTAGCCGCCGTACCAGTCCTTGAGATCGGCAATGACGTCGTCTGTCATGGATTGTGCGCCATAATATCCGCTTTTTTTAAGATCCGTCAGCATTGCCTGCGTATGATCCCTGAAATTATCGGTTATGTCGTCCTCGGTGAATCCGCATATAGTGGAGTAGTTTTCATCATAGGTAATGTCCTTGAAATTGTTCATACCTGAAATTTCGTAAGCCGGGTGAATCTAGTCACGCCGGTCACCATGGAAAACCTTAGACTTTTGTAGCATGACTTGATGGAACTGTAAAAATCATCGAACTTCGCCAAGAGCCTTTTCGCAGATCCTGGAGCCCCGCTATTGCTTGTCATGGGGTAGTCGTATTCGTCTATGAGAAGGACCACGTTCATCAGGTCATCGGTCCGCTCGGGATCGAGGCCCGGGTTGATCCGCGCCGGATGCAGGCGCGAAAGCTTCTCTATGACATCGGATATGCCGGAAACCGACTGGATTTTTCCGGTAGACAGGCCACGTTTCTCTGATATCTCATTCAGGACGCTAACGCGCTTCTCCTCGAACAGGCTGGGTTCATCGGGATAACCATCGAAGGAGATGCTGATCACCGGTAAGGCTTGCCAGTCGTATCCGGCATCGTCCTTGCCTATCGCGAGATCCCTGAAAAGCGAGCGCTTTCCCTCGAATATGTTCCCTATCTGTCCATCAGGAGGGTGTTCCCGAAACATCTTGGCCTGGCAAGGAAATACGGTCCGGGTGACTCGTTTATGAGATCGCGGATTATCTCAGTTTTGTCGACGAACGCTGCCTTCTTGCCGATGAAAAGACTGAAATCTTGTACGCCGACCAATAGCTGGCTAGCCTTATGCTTGCCCTGTTCCCTCATTACATCCACCCGCCACAAAAAATTTAGGGAATCCCTGCCCAATAGCGCGGAACCGCGGAGCGACGCTCTCCCCCAAGATGTTTCAATGTCACGTCCCGGCAGTGCCAATAGCGCAATTACCTGATGCCCAGGAGGGATACACAATAAAATTTCAAGATATTCTGTCCAACGTCATCATTGTTCAGTGTTAAAAATGAAGAAGTGAGTTGTCGCTGTAAAGCCAGGTTCACACCTTTCTGCGTATACCTCGGAGATTGCCTTTTTTCCGGCATGTTTCTCCCGACCTTTACTCCACCTTAAAAATGAACTATATATCAGCTTTATTTCCGTCACAAGCCGTTAGCCAGGCTGCCGTTTCGACGTTTCCCCTCCACATCCCTAACGACCTAACGACCTGTCGGATCGGCGTGAGCCTATCCTCTCGAACCCCGCCCGCGCGAAGGCACCCCCCAGCCTCTCCGGGCGAAAGCCGAAAGGTGACACCCATGAGCATCAGGGACGTGGCCGTGGCCGCCAGGGCCGCCCTGCCGGCGCTCGCCAGGAGCCCTGCCGGGGCGCGCAACCTCTTTCTGGAGCGCGTGGCCCGGAACCTCGACGAGAATTCCAAGGCCCTCCTCGCCGAGAACGCCGATGACGTTTCCTGTGCCCGGGAGTCCGGGAATACGGACGCGTTTCTGGACCGCCTGGCCCTGAACCGGGGCCGCGTGGAGTCGCTCGCCGGGAGCCTTAGGTTCACCGCCTCGCTCCCGGATCCCCTCTACGGGCTCGAGGACGTGGTGCGGCTGGATTCCGGGCTCACGGCGGGCAGGATGCGGGTGCCCTTGGGGGTCATCGCCTTCATCTGCGAGGCGAGGCCCGGGGCCGTCGTCGAGGCCGCAGCGCTGGCAGTGAAGAGCGGGAACGCCATCGTCTGCAAGCCCGGCCGCGACTCCTGCAAGAGCTCCGGGTTCCTGGGGGCCGTCATGCGGAGGTCGCTCGCCGAGGCGGGCCTCCCCGAGGACGCCGTCTCCGTCATGCCCTCCCTGGAGCGCGATGACGTGCTCGAGCTGGTTAGCCTCGACGGGGTGGTGGATCTGGTCATCCCCCGGGGAGGCGAAGGGCTCATCCGGCTGGTGGCGGAGAACTCCCGCGTGCCCGTGCTGAAGCACTACAAGGGCGTCTGCCACCTTTACGTGGACAAGGGCGCGGACGTGGAGACCGCTGTGAAGGTCATAGTCGACGCAAAGGCCAGCCGACCCGGCACCTGCAACGCGCTGGAGTGCCTGCTCGTCCACGCCGGGGAGGCGGAGGCGCTTCTCTCCGCCCTGGCGCCAGAGCTCAAGCGCCGCCGCGTCTCCGTGCGCGCGGCCAAGGACTGCCTCCCGCACCTCGCCGCGCTGGGGGACGGCGCGGCGGAAATAGCCCCCGGGGACTACGACCGGGAGTACCTGGATCTCACGCTGAACGTCCGCGCCGTGCCCGGCCTGGACGGGGCCCTGGAACACATCCGCCTCCACGGCACCAACCACACCGAGGGCATCCTCACGCCGGACCTCGCCAACGCCATGAGGTTCGCGCAGGAGGCGGACGCCTCCTGCGTGATGGTTAACGCCTCCACCCGCCTTAACGACGGCGGCGTCCTTGGCCTGGGCGGCGAGATCGGCATCTCCACCACCAAGCTCCACGCCTACGGGCCGATGGGCCTGAAGGAGCTCACCGCCAGGAAGTTCGTGGTGATGGGCGAAGGGCACGTGAGGGGTTAGATTCCGATGCCCGGGGAAACCGAGTCCAAGGCGGGCCCCTGCCCCGTCCCGGAGACGCCCGCGCCGCCTCCTGGACGGGGCGGAAGCCGCCACGGCGGGGACGGGACCGGCAGTGCGAACGGACCGTACGGCGCGACCGCCGAGGAAGTGCCGGGCGGACCTGGCGGAAAGGAACTTCCGACCGGTACCTGCGGAACGGACGCCGCGCCGCCGGGACGGCAACTCCGCAAGGCGAACGGCACCGGAGAAGGCATCGCCGGTCCCGGCTCCAAGGTCCGACGGGGCGGCCAGCCCGCCCCCGGGAGCGCGGCATCCCGGAGCCTCTGGGCCACCCGCGCCCTCCTGGTCCTGACCGCAGCCATCTGGGGAGGCACCTTCGCTGCCGGCAAGTCCGCCTCGGAAGGGGCGGGCCCGCTCAGTTCCGCCATGTGGCGCTTCATCTTGGCCGCGCTGGTGCTGACGCCGCAGTGCGCGCTGTCCAAGGGGGGACTCCACCCCAAAAGGCTCGCGCCCTCCACATGGGGGCTCCTGGCCCTCTCCGGGCTCACGGGACTGGTCCTTTACAACTTCTTCTTCATCAAGGGACTGTCCATGACGGGAGCGGGAAGGGGATCGGTCATCGTCACCGTCAACCCCGTCTTCATCTACCTTGGGGCGGTGCTTTTCTTCGGGGAGAGGCTCACCCTCGCGAGGCTCCTCGGCATGGGTCTCGCGATGACCGGGACCCTGGTCGTGGTCTCCGGGGGATCCCTCGGTGCCTTCCTGGAAGGCAGCTTCAACCCCGGGGACCTCGTGATGCTTGCCTGCGTCTTCTGCTGGGCGACCCACTCGCTTCTGGGCAAGCTCGTGGTGGGCCGCCTCACCCCGCTGGCCGCCAACACCTGGACCACCCTGGCGGCGGTCGCGATGCTCGTGCCGCTGGTGGCCGCGAGCGGAGAGCCTTTGGGCGCGTTCCGGGACTTCTCCGCCGAAACGTGGGCATCCCTGGCCTTCCTGGGGATTTTGGGCACCGCCCTGGGCTTCACCCTCTTCTACAGGGGCATCCTGGCCCTTGGCCCCCACAAGGCAGGGATCTTCATCTCCCTCGTACCCTTCTTCGGGCTCCTCTCAGGCGCCCTGGTCCACGGGGAAACGGTTACCGGGGCGGTCATGGCCGGTCTCGCCCTGAGCCTGGCGGGGGTGGCCATAGTACAGAAATTCTAGCCCGCGACGGTGTATGATGCCGGAGCCGCCCGGCCCCACAAGCCGCCCCATGTCGAGCCGCGTCCGCCGACCGGCGAAGCCCACGCCAGGGTTCCGACCCACTCCTCCGGGCTATCGCCAGGGCAGACCCGGAGAGCCTTGAGCCCCCTCCTGAGGACGCCTTCCCGGAACGCCCCCTGTCACGATGTTCGGAAAGTCCCCTTCTCCCGCACTTCAGCCCGGTAATCCCCTTCTCCCACGCTTCCGCCCGGCATTCCCCGGCTCCAACGCCCCCGTCCTGAAGTCCACCGCTCCGGCGCCCCCGCATCCGGGACCGCGTCTTCCCGGCCCTCAGAACACGGAAGGAAAACCATGGCATCCGCAGTCTTCACCATACTGGCCCAGGACATCCAATCCCGCGCCAGGGCGGGCACGGTCACGACCGGCCACGCGGAATTCCTTACCCCGGCCTTCATGCCGGTGGGGACCCGGGGCTCGGTCAAGGCCGTGGACAAGAGGGACCTCCGCGAGCACGGGACCAGGATCATCCTTTCCAACACCTTCCATCTGATGCTTCGGCCCGGCGCGGAGCTCATCGCGTCCCTGGGGGGCCTGCACGAGTTCATGCACTGGGACGGGCCGATCCTGACCGACAGCGGCGGCTTCCAGGTGTACTCGCTCGCGGGACTCAGAAAGATCTCCGGGGATGGCGTGGAGTTCCGGTCCCCGTACGACGGCGAGAAGTTCTTCTTCACTCCCGAGCGGGCGGTGGAGGTGCAGATGCTCCTGGGATCCGACATCGTGATGTGCCTGGACGAATGCATCCCCTACCCGGCCTCCCGGGAGGAGGCGGAAAGGTCCATGGCGCTCACCCTCGACTGGGCCGGGCGCTCCAAGGACGCCTTTCGGCCCGGGAACGGGCAGATGCTCTTCGGGATCGCCCAGGGGGGCTTTTACTCCGACCTGAGGGAGCGGTCGGCCAGGGAACTCGCCGAACTGGATCTGGCGGGCTACGCCGCGGGCGGCCTCGCCCTGGGCGAGCCTCGGGAGATGATGCTCGAGGCCGCCGAGGCCTCGCTTTCCGCGCTCCCGGAGCACAAGCCCAGGTACCTGATGGGCCTGGGAACTCCCCAGGACATATTGGACGGGATCCGGCTGGGCGCGGACATGTTCGACTGCGTCTTGCCAACCCGCAACGCCAGAAACGGCCAGCTCTTCACCCGGAGCGGCAAGATCAACATCAGGAACGCCCGCTACAAGGACGATCCCCTGCCGCCGGATCCGGAATGCGCCTGCGGGACGTGCAGGTCCTATTCGCGGGCCTACCTGAGGCACCTGCTCTCCCAAAACGAGCCGCTCTTCCCGAGGCTGGCCACGATCCACAACCTGGCCTTCTATCAGGATCTCGTGCGGGGCGCCCGGAAAAGCTTGATCGAGGGCCACTTCATGTGCTATCGTAAGCAGTTTTTAGACGCCTACGACCCGACGGAGGCGGACTGACCGGTCCGCCTGGCCGGTACACCGGCGCCGCCCAAGGAAAACCCCGTTCACCCCCGTGCCTCGCTCCGAGCCCCGGGGCGTCCCCCGCGAGCCTCGCCCCGGGGAAGCCCCCGGGCGTCGTTTTTGCGGGGGCCTGAATGCTGACGGGCTTCACCTCCTATGCAAGCCGACAGGCAGGACGGCGACGCTTCCCCACGCACGGCTTTGCCGGGACGGAGGGCGGCGACGCTTCCCCACGCGCGGCTTTGCCGGGACGGAAGGGCGGCGACGCTTCCCCACGCGCGGCAATGCCGGGACGACTGCCCTCCGGCCACCGACCGGTCGGACGGCATATCCTCCCTCGCGCCACGCCGCGCGGGGTCCTTCCAGGCGACCCGACGGCGGGCGCCGAACCCTTCCGGGAGTTTTCCCGAGGCCGAAGACACGAACGACATCCCCTCCAGGAGTCCAATTAATGCTTACGAACCTTGTCCTGTCCGCGGCGGCCGCCTTCGCCGCGGCACCCTCCGGCCAGGGAGGCGCCGACGGCGCCCAGTCCGGTGGCGGAGGGGGAGCCCAACTCATAATCTTCATAGTGGGCTTCATCCTCATCTTCTACTTCCTGATGCTGAGGCCCCAGAAGAAGCAGCAGAAGGAGCGCCAGAACATGCTGGACTCCATCCGCAAGGGCGACCGCATCCAGACCACGGGCGGACTCCTCTGCACGGTCACCCACGTTGAGCAGAGGGAGCTTACGGTGCTCATCGCCCCCGAGGTGAGGGTGAAGCTGGCCCGCTCCGCGGTTGCCGGCCTCATCCGCCAGGGCGACAAGCCGATCGAGACCCCGGCCCCCGATGCCGAGACGCTCGCCAAGTGACCTCCCCCCCGACTCCCCTCGGCGCCCCTTCCGCAACTCAGCCCGCCGCGCCGCCGTCCAGCCTCCCTTCCACCCTAGAGCTGTCCGGGAGGCGGGCCTGACCGGCCCGGCAAGGCGGATGACCGGCCCCGCGAGGGTACCGACGCCTCAAAGTCGCCCTCAGGCCTCAAGGCTCCGGTCGACGCAGGGCCGCGAACGGCCCACCCGGCCGGGCGGGATTTCCCCTAAACCCTTTAGATGAGCCTCAGACATTCACTATGATCCAAAACCTGACCTGGCGGGGGGTAGTCCTCGCCCTGGTGCTGGCGGCCGGCATATACGCCACGCTCCCCACCTTCCTCTCGCCCACGGGGCCTGACAGCTCGCTCTTGAGGAGAATCCTGCCCGACAGGGCGATAAGCCTCGGGCTCGATCTCAAGGGCGGCATCTCGCTCACGATGGAGGTGGACATGGACGCGGCGCTCCGCAACAGCGCCCGCAGGTCCGCCGACACCCTCCGGAGGGCCATCGCCGACGCGAAGATCGCCGGGGTCACGGTGGAGAACGAGAACTCCACGGACATCCAGGTGACGCTCGCCGATCCCTCGTCCCGCCAGGCCTTCGAGGACCTCCTCGACAGGAGCTTCTACGGGCTGAGGATAAGCGAGCGGGAAGCCGACAGGCTAACCCTGACGCTCACCTCCGACGAGGCCGCCGACGTGAGGAGCCTCACGGGCCGCCAGGCCCTGGAGACCATCCGCAACCGCGTGGACATGTTCGGGGTCCTCGAGCCGGACATCAGGCCCCAGGGGGAGGACAGGATACTCATCCAGCTGCCGGGTTTCGATGACCCGGAGCGGGCGGTGGAGCTCATCGGCCGCACTGCCGTGCTGGAGTTCAAGCTGGTGGACAACGGCCCCAAGACCGCCGAGGAGGCGCTCCGCACGGGTCCGCCGCCGGGCACCGAGGTCTACCAGGAGAAGTTCGTGGACCCGGCCACGGGGGCGGAGAGCTTCTCGCCGATCCTCCTTCGCAAGCAGACCCTCATGACCGGGGACTCGCTCACGGACGCCCGGGCCTACATGGGGGACTTCGGGGACGCCCGCGTCTCCATCCGCTTCGACGGCCGCGGGGCGCGGGAGTTCGCGGACATCACCGACCGCTATATCAACCGCCGTTTGGCCATCGTGCTGGACGGCATCGTCTACAGCGCCCCCAACATCGAAACGCGCATCCCCGACGGGGAGGCCTACATCAGGGGCTCCTTCACCATGGAGGAGGCCCGGATGCTCTCGGTGGTCCTGAGGGCCGGAGCCCTCCCCGCCCCGGTGTCCATCCTTGAGGAGCGGACCGTGGGCCCGTCCCTGGGCCAGGATTCCATCCAGCAGGGCCTCAAGGCCGGCGCCCTGGGCATGGTGCTCATCCTCGCGTTCCTGCTTTACTATTACCGCTGGTCGGGGCTCGTGGCGGACATCGCCCTCCTCCTGAACTTCCCCATCGTCCTGGGCGCCCTGGCCGCGCTGGGCGCCACGCTCACGCTGCCGGGCATCTTCGGGCTGGTCCTGACCCTAGCCATGGCCGTGGACTGCAACATCCTCATCTTCGAGCGCATCAGGGAGGAGGTCCGCCAGAACCGGCCGCCCTGGACGTCCGTCAGCGCTGGCTTCGGCAGGGCCTTCTGGACCATATTCGACGCCAACATCACGACGGTCCTGGCCGCCATGGTCCTCTACCAGTTCGGGACCGGGCCCATCAGGGGATTCGCCGTGACCCTCATCATCGGCATCATCTCCTCCATGTTCACCGGTGTGTTCGCCTCCAGGTGGATCTTCGACATGGCCATCTCCCGGCTCAAGCCGAAGCGGATCAGCATCTAGTTAAGCATCTCGCGACCGGACCCGGCCCCGGGCCACCCGTTGAGGCGGTGACCCGCTGGATGCCGGACCCGGCTCCGGACCGCGATGCGGGACGTCATCTGGCAGAACCGGTGACGGAGGCAGCCCCAACCGGGCCGGAGCCGGGCCGGTAAGACCCGGAACCCCAGGACCTACGCAAGGCCGCGCCAGCCCCAACCCGGGACGGGAACGGCCCGGAACCGGTGCCGGGTGCCCGCGTCCGGAACAGCCCGGACGCAAGACCAACACGGCCCGGACACAAGACCGGCGCGGACCGGGACGCAATACAGGCGCGGGCCGGACGCAAGACCGGCGCCGGCCGGAACCCCAAGGCATCGCGGACGCCCGGCAGGGCGCGAGCGACGGACTTCAGCCAACCTCAAGCTTCAGGGGCCTTCATGTCAGTGGAATTCATCAAGCCCGGAGTGAACTTCGACTTCATCGGCAACCGCCGGTGGGCATTCCTCTTCTCGGGCACCATGATACTCATCTCGATAATCTCCATCATCGCCCACAAGGGGCTCAACCTCGGCGTGGACTTCCAGGGCGGCTCGCTCATCCAGGCCCGCTTCGCCTCCCCCGCGCCCGCCCCGAACGACGTGAGGGAGGCGCTGGACGCCGCTGGCTTCTCCGTCTCCGGCGTCCAGGACTACGGCCAGGGCGGCGAGACCGAGTACCTCATAAACGTCCAGAACGACCAGGGCTCCGGTGACACCGAGCTCTCGGCCCGGGCGGTCAAGGCCATGGAGTCCGCCTTCGGGGCGCAGAACATCGAGATCAGGCGCCAGGAGATGGTGGGGCCCAAGGTCGGCGCCGACCTGCGCCAGAAGGCCCTGTACGCCGTCTACTACTCGGTCCTCATAATCATCATCTACATCACCGGCCGCTTCGAGAAGCGTTGGGGCACGGCGCTCCTCTTCGCTGCCATCCTCCTGGGGGCCATCTACATCGTCTCGCTCTTCGGTGTGGGCGTGGGGACCCTCATCGTCACGGCGCTCATCGTCACCTGCGTCACGTGCTACTTCATGCGCTTCACCTTCGCGCTGGGGGGGATCCTGGCCCTGATGCACGACGTGATCATCACCACGGGAGTGTTCTCGCTCCTCAACAAGGAGATTACCCTCTCCTTCGTGGCGGCGATCCTCACCATCATCGGGTACTCGCTGAACGACTCCATCATCGTCTTCGACCGCATCCGCGAGAACCACGCCCGCAACCGCAAGGGCGACTACCCCCTGATCATCAACCGCAGCATCAACGAGACCCTGTCGCGCACCATCCTCACCTCGGGGACCACGCTTCTGGCCCTCTTCAGCCTGTATTTCCTGGGGGGCCCGGTCAACAAGGACTTCGCCCTGGCTCTCACCATAGGCATCACGGTGGGTACCTTCTCATCCATCTTCATCGCCTCGCCCATCCTGCTCCTGTGGGAACGCCCCGGCACCGCCGCCACGGGGATCGCGGGCGGGCGGATCACTCTCGGCAAGTCCGACAAGAAGACTCCGCCGGTGACACCGATAGTGGAGACCCCGAAGGGCGCACGTTAGGGGTTGCGGCGGGAGCCACTCCCCGCCGGAGGCCGCGTACGGCCAGCCCTCGCAGGTGGCCGCCGATAAGGTTACCCAGTGTTTTTCGCGGAAAGCCCCACGACCTTGCGGTCGTGGGGCTTTCCTTTTGCGGCCTAACCGGCATCCGGACTGACACGGGCAAGCGCGTATGTTGCGGCGTCCCGGAAATAGCGGCTCTCTGTCCCTCAGCCTCTATCGAGGGCAGGCACGATACCAGCGGCCCGTGACTTCATCGGATTCCGTGCGGAGTTCCGTCAGCGTACAGACCGATACCTGTGAGAAGTTCCTTAGGGGAGCACTTCAACGATTCCGGGAAACGGCCTGATGACTCAGACCGCACGCCTGACCCAATGGCTGTCACGTAGCCAGGCCTGACGGTCGTCCTGCGGCTCAGGTCTGATGCAAGTCCAAGCGCCTCAGGCCTGTTGCAAGTCCTGTACCCCAGAACTGATGCAAATCCAAGCGCTCCAGGCCTGATGCAAGTCCTGCGCACCAGCCCGATGCCCGTCCTGAGAGCCTATTTTTCAGTTCAAGGATTTTTCTCAGACCAAAGGATTTTCTCAGACCAGTTGCGACAGCTCAAAACGCACGTTACTCAGATCAACGCGCATGGCTTCGCTCCGGGGTCAGGTTATGCCTTCTTCCTCTCGAACGCCAGGCCTCGCCAAGGCCGAGGATAAGAACATGAATCGGTCTTCCTCCCGTAGGGGCCGATCACGCTCTCCGAGATTGCCTGTATCCGTTAATGGTGGCGGACCAGTGCCAAAAAAGGATGGTGGAATCCAGCAGATGCCTGGTAAGGTGGCTGGAAGGTCGACCAAGTTCATTGGGCAAACAGATCGGAAGGCCGAAGAGGCGGTCATATCCCAGGCGTCACAAATGGGGCAAGCCCGCTGACCTCTTGAATGTTTGTCATTCAGAGTTCACATCCGCACTATTTTCGGGAGGACAGCCATTCTGCGTTCAAGAGAGTTGGAACAGTTGAGTTCACCTTGCCTCTCCGGTGCCTATCGCATGGATCGGACATTTACATTTCATGGCTATAGATCTGACGGGGCTTAATCCCGATCCAAATAAAAAGTTTGCGGGCTTGGTAAGTGTCTTGTCTTGACAGCGAAACACGGGCTAGCTGGACGATTTTCACCCTGTAGCCGTCAGTTCATGGGGAAGTCGGGGAGTTTAGCTCCCGCCATGTCTATAGCCAGGCTACATTTATTATGTCCCACATATTGTATATAGTATTCACAAATTTAATCGAGATACTCGCTTAAGCTAACCCGTTAGCAAGCACCGAGGATGTTTTTAGATTCTCCCTGCTCCCTGCGGACTAAAACCTATTGACGGATAAACCTCTATGGTTTATAAAGTAACTTGTGAGGAGAAAGGATGGACAAAATTATCCTATGCCAATGGCACCGATCATCATGCGGCTCACAGTTCAGCCATACCGCGCTTATTAATGCTTAAGATTTTCACGAACCTGTCCTGCTGTCCATTCCTTGTGTCACGACTAACCCATCTTTCCACCTGAAGCTTTCCAAAGAGGTTCATGGTCTTGACAGAAATATCACAAACGCCTCCCGATTCCAGGGAGTTATCTTTGGGCATCGGGGAAAGCGATTTTCAACAGCTAATCCACGACAATTTTATTTACGTTGACAAGACAAAGAGCATCCTTTCCTTGTTGACTCGAAAATCTCGCAGGTTCTTCCTAACAAGGCCAAGGAGGTTCGGCAAGAGCCTGCTTATCAGCACTATCGAAGACATACTTCACGGGAAGGAAGAACTGTTCAAAAATACTTATATATCCAAACCGGAAGCGAAATACGACTGGAAGAAATATCATGTAATCCGGCTGGACATGAGTTCGTTCGGAAACAACTGTCGGCGATTTGATAAAAATCTGACAAATGAGATCCGGGACATCGCCGAAATGCATGGAGTACGCCTCAAAGAAAAGGAAAGCGGCCCCGCTATCGTCAAGCTGATTAAAAAGCTCTTCCGCTCATTCAATGAAATCCCTCTTGTTATAGATGATAAAATCTCATCTGTCATGCCTGATATGCCTAAAGTAGCAGTTCTCATAGACGAGTACGACTTTCCGCTGGTCACAAATTTTAAAAATCCTAAATTTTTGGAAACAATACGGGATCAATTGTATCAGTTTTATGCCCAACTTAAGTCTGTGCTCAGCAAAATCGATTTCCTGTTCATAACCGGAATCACAAAATTCTCGATGCTGACGTCATCCAGCGGTATGAATGCCGTTAAAGACATCTCATTTGGATCGCAATTCGCGACCATATGTGGTTTCACCAGGGAAGAGATCGAATTTCATTTCACGGATTTTTTAATTTCAGCCCATAAAGATCTGATTGC
Organism: Deltaproteobacteria bacterium; assembly: GCA_031263485.1. Taxonomy (GTDB): domain Bacteria; phylum Desulfobacterota; class Desulfarculia; order Adiutricales; family Adiutricaceae; genus JAIRZX01. The sequence continues at coordinate 12,327 of JAISFS010000308.1, forward strand.
CAACAATGAACTTAGCCGTCTTTCCAAGCCGGCGGATGTTTTGGATATGATTTTAGAATGGTACGATGGATATACTTGGGACGGAGAAACAAACGTACTCAATCCTGAATCTGTGTTGAATTTTTTTGATACCAATAGTTTTGGAAGATACTGGTACGATACCGGTGGCCCCAATTTTCTGGAACAATTGCAATATCAAAACAAAGCTTTTTTCAAAATGTTCGCTAAGAACGTCTCATATAAAGGCACAATAACTCGTGCAAACATAGGTAAATTAACTCCTTTATCATCATTGCTACAGGCAGGTTATCTGACCATCAGAAAGCCGACCGCCCCCGATCGAAGTCAATTGAAAGACACATATGATCTTGTCATCCCTAACAAGGAAGTCAGGATATCTTATGCTGAAGACTACCTGATCGCCAGTCTTTACCCTGATCTCGATCACAATTCCCTGAACAGAGAGAATCTTATCGACCGATATAAGGATTTCTGCAATGCTCTTGGCGCTATCCAGCCCAAGGAAGCTCAAAAACAACTATCATCGATTTTCGCAGCTTTCCCACATGTCCATCATCCAAAAAAAAATATAGTCGACCGAGAATTTTTTTACAAATCACATATGTTGCCGGCCTTATACTATGCCGACGCAATAGTGACAGCTGAAAAAAGGGAAGCTGGAGGCGCTCCTGATTTCGTCCTTGAAATGCGTCACGGAGATGTGCTTGTCATGGAAGTCAAATACAGCAAATTGACAGATTCAGCCGACAGCGAAAACATTCTGACGCCTTCCGCACACCAGGATTCCGTCGAGACCATCCCCACTGGCGATCAGGACCGGGTCCAGGAATCAGCAGATACCGCCTCAGGTACCGACTTCCACCCAGGCAATCGGGAAACGTCAGCCCTGCTAACGACAAAGAAGGAACTGAAAGACAAAATGATCGCGAGCCTGCTAGACGGAGGTATAAGACGCGCCTTCAAGCAAATACTCGACTATCAATACGCCAGGAAGTATCTCGGAGGGAAAAACGCCGTGTACGCCGTAGCCGTATCGATAGTCGACAGATTTCATGTGAAGATAGAATTCAAGCGTCTCAACCCAGACTCAGGCCGGGAAT
>JAISFS010000311.1 GCA_031263485.1 Deltaproteobacteria bacterium
TGAATTTATTATATATCATTTATAATTATCTTATGTTTCAATATTTATTAATTATATCTTTTTTTCAGAAGGTAACAAGAGCTAGTTAATTGATACGCAGAGATGATTTGATAATTTATACAACATATAGAGAGAGCGTCTGTTGCTAGATGTCGAAGGTCGCTGAAGATCAAGCAAATTGAACTGCATTTTATAATTTAATATATTTTAGTTAACCACTCAGGGGACCCTCTTCAAACTGACATTACTTCAATTGCACCACCTTCCAACACTTCACCAGCCCAAGGACCTCATTCCGATGCCTTCCGACTTCCCTTCCCGCCTCACTGAGGTTGACGATTTCTGCACCAGTCACAATATATTGATTTTTGTCTTGAGAGCAATGTCTATTGAGTCAGTTTATTTCACTATCATTGATAGATTCTAAGAATTTTTAGATCGAAGAAGCTTATAAAAAAGTTTAAAATTTGAGTGTTTAAATAAAAGAAAAGTAAGATTTATCATAATTTAGTATTTATAACAAGAATATTAGTGAATTATATGAAAAGTTCAGTCTGCAGTTTTGTGTATTTCGTATAATCCATAATAAAGGCTAGAAATAAAATGATAAATTAAACTATTTTTTTCAAATGGAATGGATAGCTTCCTGAGTAGTTACCTAAAATCAGTAATAAATAATTAACATTACCTAAACTCTGGGATAAAGTAAATATAACATGGAATGTTAAAACTGAGTTTAACTGGAAGATGATATCATTTATCGTTTAAATTTGATAACTTCTTGTATAATTCTATAAGTTTAGCAATGAAAACGTCTTCGGATGGATAATTTTGGAAAGAAAATCCATAAGATGCCATTACAGCACGATCGTTTGCGGAATGCGCTTTATTAAGCTCAGGAGGCATTGACAAGGGATCATACAAGTCTGCAAGTGAATTTCCAGGAAACAATGATCGAGCATCGATAATACCTTGTGCTGTTTTTTCAATTAAGGATCGTTGATAATTCGTCGGTTCACACCATGGTAAACAGTTATAGGCAGTTGGGGTATATCTGAAACTTTGTTTTAAACGACCGCAAATAGCGCGTACCCAAACCATATGAACATTGGATGTTAAAATCCCAAAAACAAATAATGATGCGGAAGGGATGATATAATTTGAATCTGTTGAGATAATGTTTTTGCTTACATATCCTATCGGAATATATTGCCTGTTTTCAGAAGTTACTCGAGGGATTAATAGATAATCTTCATCAGGTTGCCGAATTTGGGTAAACAGCATCGGTGTCTCGGCATCATGCTTAACAGATTCAGTAGGACTTTGCTGTCTAATTTTCGCAACTTTACTGAGTCGCTCCATAATGGGAGGTATAGAACGGTATTCTGAAGGTGCAACGCCTTTCAACCAAAGACAGTAACGATTACTGCCATAGATATAGTCATCTGAGCTCACTAATGGTCTAATTAATTTTTTGGCACTCGGAAATGCTTTAATAAGTTCCTTGCGTTCATCTTGAGATAAGATTAGATTGCCACCGTCTGTAGGTTGGCTACCTTTCATTATTCGTGGAAGTCCTTTCATTATCGGTTTTCCACGTGATTTGATGAATATGTTGGGCGCATCGTTTAGATAAGCGTTTATGAAATTAACTGTTTTGACAGAGTTATCTGTGAATATTTGTTTCTTTTCAATAATTCCTGAAAGTGAAAAACCGACTATGATACAGTAAACCGCCGCTTTTCCTCGGGCTTCGTTATTCCATAGAAAGGATTTGTAAGCGAATGTAATTTCAATATCCATATCAAATAAGGGTTTCCATAAAACACTAACTGATTCACCTTGGACGATTGAGTTTGTTGAAACAAACGCAACTTGAATACGAGTCCCCTGTATAAATTCTGCAGCTTTGTAATGCCAACAGCAAACATAATCAAGTTTGCCATAGGTCGACAGATTTGAAAATACTAAATTCATATCATCGACTTGATCTTGGGAACGCCATTGATGTCCAACAAATGGAGGATTGCCAAATATATAACTCAACTGTGATTTTGGTACAACAGTTTCCCAATTAACGCGTAAGGCATTGTCATTGATGATAGTCGCGCTTTGATTTAGCGGGAGTCTGGTGTAATATCTTCCGAACAATTCAGAAGCTTCCAGATTCATTTGATGGTCAATCAGCCACATCCCAACTTGTGCAATTTGGCAGGGGAACTCCTCGTATTCAATTCCAAAAAACTGGGTAATATTGACTTTAAGCAGAAGGGATATGTGAAGAGTTAGAAGACCTGTATCGTGCTTCATTTTGATCACTGCATGTTCAAGACGCCGTAATTCTCGGTATGTAATGATCAGGAAATTACCGCATCCACAAGCAGGATCTAAAAAAGATAAATTTGATAGTTTAGTATGGAATAACTCTAATTCGTTTGGATCTGTTTTCACTCGCTCAAATTCAGCCCAAAGATCATCCATAAAAAGCGGGTTGATAAGTTTTAGTATATTTTCTTCACTTGTATAATGTGCTCCAATCTCTCGACGCTTGTTTCCGTCCATAACATTTTGGAACATAGCACCGAATATAGCAGGGCTAATAGTATTCCAATCAAAGTTTGAACATTCCAATAGAATTTGGCGCATTTTTGCGTCAAATTCTGCAGTTTTAAGTTGTTCAGCAAAAAGATTGCCATCAATATAGGGGAATTGGAGTAATTCTTGCGTGAGTAGAGTTCGTTTGCTTCGATTTTCAGGTTGTAAATTGAGGATCTCAAAAAGTTGGCCTATACGTAGTGAAAAGCTTGAACCGTCAATGTCAGTGTTAGTAATATAATTGGTAAAACTATCCTTTTGAAATATTCCAGAATCTTCTGCAAAATAGCAAAATAAAAGTCGTACTAGATAGACTTCGAGGTCGTGCCCTTCGTATCCGTAGGCTTTGAACGCATCATGCAACTTCGCCATCTTCTCAGCGGCTTGAACGTTTTCCTTCAACCTGATTTTCGAATATTCGTGTGGTTTCATACCCGGCAATGCTGGGAAATGTTTGATATGTTTGGGTAATTCTTTTGTTTTAAATGCCATGTGTTCGTGGTGGTTCGAGACCAGAGGACGATGTCTGTAAAGTCGCTAACCATAAGCAAACTGGGTATTTCATCAGCTGGGAGATGAATGAAAAAATCTTATGACTGAGTAAAGGCTTTTTCGAGATCTTTGCCATCACTTATCATCTCTATAGCTATTTTAGTTTTCCAGAAATAATCCGGATAACCATTGCCGTTTCTCGAAGTGCATGTTCTTAAAACCGTCCTGTGGCAGATGGCTCGAAAATACCCAATACGCTTAGAAAATCGCGGATAAAGGACTGGCCTTCCGATATTTCATCTCGGTCTTTGAGCTAACGTTTGGAGAACGCCTTAGCGTAACTTTTTATGTCGCCCCACGGCAGACTCACATAAAAAAGCTCTGTAATGGACAATAAGCTGAAGAAAGGAGTCAAAGGAGATGAATCAGACTTAGAGAAAGAAAGTTGTAGCAGGTAAGATAAAATTTAAGTATTAACTCCTGTGTGCTAAACGAAACGCCTTGGCACCAATATCTCTGCGGTAATGAGCGCCTTTGAAGTGTATATCTCCACAGGCAAGATAAGTTTTTTCCAAGGCATCCTTGATATTAGTGCCTGTGGCTGTTACTCCCAGTACACGCCCGCCATTGGTGAGAGAAGTTCCATTCACTCTTCCTACACCCGCCTCGAAAACAACGGTATCTGGTCTGGCTGATGCCGCCTCAATGCCGGTTATAGGATCGTTGCGGCGATAAGGGCCCGGATAGCCCTCAGCACTCAAGACCACGCAGACGGAGCTGTTTGAAGAAAGTTTTAGACACTTGCCTTCAAGCACGCCAGTGGCGGCAGCCATAAAGATTTCTGAGAGATCTGACTCGATAAGAGGCATGAGGGCTTGTGTCTCAGGATCTCCGAAACGGGCGTTGAACTCCAGGAGCTTGGCTCCTGAGAGAGAGACCATGAGACCGGCGTAAAGGAGACCGCAGAACGGATGGCCTTCCACGGCCATGCCCTGCACTGCAGGCATCATGATGTCTCTCATGACGGTTTGTTGTAAGGCAGGGGTCATCAGGGGGGCGGGAGCATAGGCTCCCATGCCGCCCGTGTTAGGGCCCCGGTCGCCATCATATATGGCCTTGTGGTCCTGGGCACTGGGGAGAGGGAGGACGTTCTTTCCGTCAGTGATGCCGAAGAAGGAGACCTCTTCTCCGGCAAGAAAGTCCTCGACTATTATTTTCTTTCCGGCTTCGGTGGCCGCAAGCGAGGCCAGGCCGTTCAAAGCGGTGGTCTGATTCCCGCAGATGATGACCCCTTTGCCTGCCGCAAGCCCGTCGGCTTTCAAGACGATGGGGTAGGAAACCTTTTTAAGATAGTCCCTGGCGTCTTCTTGTTCATAAAAGACCGCATAGCCGGCCGTGGGCAGGTTGTGACGAATCATGAAGTCCTTGGCGAACACCTTGGATCCTTCGAGTTTCGCCGCTTCCTTGGAAGGCCCGAAGACAGGTATGCCCTCGGCACGAAGAATGTCAGCCAGTCCTAGTACTAGGGGTAGTTCTGGCCCAATCACGACAAGATCTGGCTTGATCTCAAGGGCCAGGGCTTTCAATCCTTCCAAATCGTCTACAGCCACAGGCCTGATGTCCCCAAGAGTGGCCAAGGCCGGGCTACCGGGGGCCGACACTAGTCGGGTCTCCGGGTTCTTCCTAAGCTGCCAGGCCAGGGCATGCTCCCTGCCGCCGGAGCCGATGAGGAGGATTAACATACGAATGCCTGGGCGCTCCTGGATGGAGGGTGCCTCTCAGAACCGAGGGGGACGGGGTCAGTCCTGGCTAAAGGGTGCGACCGTGTCCGGGTCCGACCTAAGGGTCGGTTTCGGTATCGGAGGACGTAAGGAAACGGTTCTGGAACATTGGGAGCCGATGAATCGGATGCCACCCAGGGTGTTCCGGAGGTTAGGAAACAGACATATCTATGATAGTCCTTTTTGGGCTGATTTTAAAGGGGTAGGAGCTGGAGGTTTTCCGATGCCAGCAGGGAGGGGAGTAGGGGTTCTTGGCTTTGTGCTTTGACGGCAGCAAAGGAAGTTGGATGGGATGTATCGGCGGTTAGATTAACTAGATCAAAAAGAAGTTAAAAAAGCGGGTTTAAGGTGGCTGATATCAAATAAATCAATAATTTCAGCTATTTAGCCTGAAAACTGTTGCCCTGAAAACTAAAGGTTACGTTAACTTTATCATGTTAGTGGATTCATGAATGAGGGAGCATCTATTTTGGAGATTAACGGGTCAAATGAATTGTATAAATCACTATTTGATTATTTTTGGGATACTTAGAATATCAAAATAAAGCAAACAGACATAATGATATTTTAGAAACTTAATAAAGAAAGCAAAACGAAAGGATAAAATACATATAAAGATAGTTCTAACTCGATTTTATTATCTGTCTTATCTACTGGATTTTTAATGAGGAAGAGGGGATGTTGCCGGTATATTGATTGCCAGAGCTCAAGTCTTTAAAGTTCAGATGTCCAGATGTTCAGATGTTCAGCATGTTAGGGAGGAAGATCTCCAGGCTGAAGTATGGAGGCGATGTCCTGTTCCTATTGACCTGATTGTCCATCAAGATGAAGACATTGCAGGCGGGGTTAACTGCTTTGAGGGGCATTCGGTCAGAAGTGTCCCGGATGGGGGGAGAGGGTATTGGCGGGGGAACAGGCATTGGATCATGGGGTTGCAGGCAGACATTTAGAATGATGGGCTCCCATCTCACGAACTCAGGACGGCTTGGTCTCTAGAACTTCATCCTTAAGAAGGGGTCGAAGTTCTTAAGCTCTTCCGCGACGCTCACACCGCAGTAATCCAGGAGGTCCATCTTGTCGAAGTTCTCGGGCAGATGGCCCGAGCGCGCCGCGATGTGCGCCACGGTCTTCCCCTCGACGTTCTTGAGCTCCCACAGCCCGAACCCCTCGGGGAGACGTCCCCCCTTGGCGGCCGTGTGATAGACGGTGTTGCCCTCGGAGTCCTTCATCTCCCACTGGCTGAAACTTTCGGGTAGATGCCCTTTGAAGGCGGCGTAGTGAGCCACGGTCCTGCCTTCGAAGTCGGCCAGATCCCACTGATTGAAACCCGAGGGGAGGCCGCCCTGAAGGGCGGCGGCGTGGGCTACCGTCCTGCCCTCATCGTCTCGCATGTCCCACAGCGAGAAGTCGGCCGGAAGCTCGCACTCCTCCGCGGCTATGTGGGCGACGGTCCGGCCCCTGTCGTCACGGAGTTCCCACAGGTCGGAGCCCTTGGGAAGATGGCCGCCTCTGGCGGCATCGTGGGCAACCGTCCGGCCCTGGTTGTCCCGAAGCCCCCAAAGGTCGAGCCCTTCGGGAAGATGGCCTCTCAAGGCGGCATAGTGGGCCACGGTTCGGCCGTCGGAGTCCTTCATGTCCCACATGTTGAAGCCATCTGGTAGATGTCCCCCGATGGCGGCCTCATGCGCCACGGTTCGGCCCCGACCGTCGGTGAGCTTCCAGAGATCCAGGCCCTGCGGGAGAAGGCCCCGTCTAGCGGCGATGTGGGCCACGCTCCGGCCCACCTGGTTCCGGAGCTCCCATCTGTCGAAGCTCTCGGGGAGGCAGCCTCCGTAGGCGGCCGAGTGGTAGACCGTGTTCCCGTAGCGGTCCACGTTATCCCAGGCGTTGAAGTCCTCGGGAAGACGTCCGGCCTTGGCTGCGGCATGCGCCACGCTTCTGCCCCGATCGTCCGTGAGGTTCCAGCTGGAGAAGCCTTGAGGAAGGAATCCGTTCTCGGCGGCAACATGGGCGACGGTTATGCCGAACTGGTTTTTGAGATCCCAGTCGTCCCAGTCCTTCGGGAGGAACCCGTTTTCGGCCGCGGTGTGGGCCACCGTGTCACCGAACCCGTCCAGGAGATCCCAGCTCTTGAAGTCGGGGGGCATGGGTCCTGCGGCCGCCGCCACATGGGCTACGGTGTCTCCGGACTCGTCCCTGAGTTCCCAGGAGGCGAATCCCTCCGGGAGGCACCTCTCCATGGCTGCGGCATGGGCCACGGTCTCTCCGGACGCGTCCGCCAGATCCCACCGGCTGAAGCCCTCGGGCAAGGTACCCCCCCTGGCCCTCATGAAAATCTCTTCGAGAGGCATCTCCCGTTCCATCTTGACCTCCTGAACATCGCAGATCCGGACCGTCTCCGCCCGTGAGGACAGGCTCAAGGGAGTCCGGCCAGGATCCTGGCGGCTCCCGGGCAGCCTCATGACATCACCTGGCTTCAACGGAGATATGTTTTGAAAAGAGTTCCGGGGGGGTGCCCGTGTCGTTTCCTGGCCTTCGCCCGGTCGCGGCTGAGGTCTTCTCCGGTTTTTCGGGGATTCCCCTGGTTCTGTTTCGGAAACGGCAGGCTTGCGTTCTCCGAGACGGTAGCACCCTCTGCGACTAGAGGCAAGGGGACAATTCAGCAGGATCCCCGAAACTGGCCAGATGAAGGCCATTCGGTCACATCTCTGGCGGAAGAGGGGAGACCGGGGGATGCCGTCCCGTGCTGAGCGAAGCTCCCCGAACTCTTTGCCGGACATGGAGGTGTAATGTTTTGGTTCGGACCAAGGCCCAGAAACTGTTGATAGCTTTGAAGTCAGTTCTATGAGGCGATGAATTGAGGACGCGGAACATGAGGCCAGGGAGCCATGTGCTCGTTCGTTCCAGGAGTCTCTCTGCATGTAGCGGGACTTGAATATCCAAGAGGGGATGACGGCCATTAAAATAAATCGAGAAAAGGTGCTAAAAGTCTACGACAAAGTAAACTTTATGTGTGAAAAGGATGTCAATTAAGGACTTAAGCACCTTTGATTTCAGAGGGGCGAAGTCGGGCCAGTGCGAGCTGGAGAACGGACATTTTAATTTTTGAGAAACCCGTGCATCTTAAAATGGGGATGACATATGGCCATGATCAACAGGAGCTCTAAGTCATTGGCAAGCTCTTCAATAGAAAAGGGTTAGTTGGGTACGGTAGCGCCTGTTTGATCTTCGAGCTCTCAGAGTTTAAAGCCTCTGAAAACAAGTCATGTACGGATGGAATCAGTTTATGGCGAGGTCATGCCGGAGGTGAGGGAGGGAACTGGGGTAAGAGGAGGGACTGAAAGGGCCGGAAAGCGGAAGAGAAATGTTGGAAAGAAGAGAAAATTAGAGGCGGGGACGGTGAGGACCGGTCAAGTCTCCATAAGGATGGCCAGCTCTTCAAGTGACATAGCCAGGCTTTCACATGGTCTGGCCAGTTCGCAGAGCTGAACAAGATCCGTTGAGATTGGGCAAAGCTTTCACGGTGAACGGATAACTGTTGACTTTGTTGATTGACTTATGAAATGCCAGGTTGAACTGTTTAATTAGTGAATTAAGTTACTTATTTTGAATGATATAAAGACTGACAGGCAGATATGTTGAATGGTAATTATACTGAAAGCGGTATATAAGATAACGGTACGATGACGATTAATGCGCCAGAAATGCATCGTGAAACTTAACAGTTCCGGTTGGGAATCGGGAATCAGAGGGTAATTTCAGGCTGAGGGCGAGGAAGACTTCCTGAGGTATGCCCTCGTGGACAAGGCCAGGACGGTTTCTGAAGCCGAAGCGGGCATAATAGTCAGGATCACCGACCAGGGCGCAACCCTGGCCGCCGATTGATTTCAGGCGGGCGAGGCCGGATGTCATCAGCTTGGAGCCTATGCCCTTCCTCTGCATCTCAGGAATAACCGAAATCGGACCTAGGCCGTACCAGTCTTCAGTTCCGTCAGAAATCAGAACAGGAGAGAACGCTATATGACCTACGATTTTGGAATCTTGCTCGGCTACAAGGGAAATCGTCAAGGCTCCAGCATCTCTCAATGCGGATATGATGAGCTGTTCCGTATGCCGGGAAAACGGGTGATTATGAAAAGCAAGTAAAGTCAATTGAAAAATAGAAGGGATGTCTGAAGGAATTTCGTCTCTGATCTGTATGGTTTCCATGTATCCTTCTTATGTGAAGTTAGGGTTAAGCTGGCCAGTCGGTTTTGACTGCGCAGAGGAAGCAAGCATACCAGTCCAGGCTTCGGTTTTCAAGAGGCAGATGTCATAATATGATATTTCCCAAGATTCATATTTGAGAAAAAGTGAGATCGTGGAAGAGATTTGAACTGACAGCTGGAGTCTTGGGTTCTATGATATTCAATTGTGGAAAATTCATCCTGTCAAGAGTTATCGAGCTTGACATATGGAGTTCCGGGTCAGTATTAAACCGCGTGAACTTTGTGATCAAGGCATGTCGGCCGATGGGCTTCTCTTCTGTCTGCTGAATTAACCATGGTTTTCGCAGGTGTGTGCAAGAGCTTGCAAGTCGGAGACATCAGAGATGTTCAGTGTGCTGGACATCTAAAGCAAGCAATATCCTCGCAGGCTTTCTGCCGTTGTTGCACCTGGAGCCCAAGCTGGCGGTCATAAGGTAGGGGGTGTGGCGGCTACAGCGGAAGACCGGGACGAGTCCGGCTTGACCGTATTGAGAGAGTCATTTCCCTGCTGTGCTCTGGGTATGTTCCAGTTATCAACATCAATATATGACGGAATCGTAATAAGTCGGTTAGGCTATTCGGAACCGTTTGCGTCCCCGGCTTTCAGGTCAGGAAGATGACGGTATGATGGCACTTTCCGAGGGCGGGGCGTCACGCGCTTCCGGTGCCGGGCGGGGCGGGGCGGGGCGGGCGGAGAGCTACATGCAGGGTTTTCTGCGGTTGGGTAGCTTGAGGTGGTAGGCTGAGGGTATCTTCAGGGCTCCAGATCGCAGCATGTGGACAATTTTAGCTTGACATGTCAGGCCCGGAGTGGCAGAGTAATATGTCTGTAACTGGCATAAACCTGCCGCGAATCGCCCAGTTCGCGGCATTGAGAGGCTTCCCGACGGGTTCCGCCGGGAAGAACGGCACACGGAGGGTTTCATGGCAGGCGGATCAGGAATGGGTTTCCAGCTCACGGACGAGCAGAGGGCGATAGTGGAAACTCAGGAAAATCGTATAGCCATCACGGCTTACGCCGGGACCGGGAAGACCGCCACGCTCAAAGCTCTCTCGTCCTCCAGGCCACGGGAGCGGATCCTCTACCTGGCTTTCAACAAGGCGATGGCGGAAGAGTCGAGGGTTCTGTTCGCCCAGTGCCGGAACGTCGAGGTGAGGACGATCCACTCGCTGGCGTTCAAGTTCGAGGGCAACCAGTTCAGAGACACTTTAGGCGAGTTCAAGACTCTGGACATCATTCCTTTCCTGTTCCCGGACTGCGGAAAGAACAGGCAAAAATATTATGAACCTGCCCGGGATGTCCACGACACTTTCATCAAGTGGCTTACCAGCTCCGCCTTGTCGCTCACCGAATTCTTCAAGAAAACTCCTTTCCGCACCCGGTCCAAGGAGACGAAAGCGAATGTCAAGAAGCTCTGGAACGCATGCGTCAAGGGCAAGTTCAGCATGCCGCACAACGGCTACCTGAAGCTTTTCCAGATAAACCATCGCGGGGAGTACCTCGGGTTCGACCGGGTTATGGTGGACGAGGCCCAGGACCTGAACGACTGCATGATAGACGCCGTCATGAGCCGGGACTGGGCAGTCACCCTGGTCGGGGATCCCTACCAGCAGGTCTACGGCTTCAACGGAGCGGTGAACGCGCTCGGCAAGGCGGCGGAGTTCGGGGTCTCGCAGTACTACCTCACGCATTCCTTCAGGTGCCCGCAGGACGTGATTTTCAAGGCCAACCAGTACCTGACGCTCATGGGTGCCGTAAAGGAGTTCACCGGCGTGGACAAGCCCAAGAAAGCCGGTCCGGGCAGGGTTCTGGTGCTGGGGAGGACCAACGCCGGCATCTTCGACATGGTGGCCGAGACCATGGAGACTTGCGCGTACCATTTCAACGGCGGCTTCGACACCTACGAGTTTGAAATACTCCTGGACATGGTCCGCCTTATCTGCGGAGAGCGGGTCTCGCACCCGTTTTTGAAAAACTTCGCCTCATCGGATGATCTTGAGATCTACGCCGATAGCGTGAACGACTTTCAGACGCGGACGCGGCTTAAGATCGCGAAGCGTTACGGAAACACAATTTTCGGGATATACCGCGACATGCGTCAGCTTCAGGCATGGAAGAGGGACGAGGCCGATGCCGTGGTTTCCACCGTCCATAAGGCGAAAGGGCAGGAGGCACCTCATGTGGAGATGCTGAACGACTTCCTGTCACTGGCTGAGGCGATCGGACGTCTTCAGCAGCTGGTCGCGATGGACGATGCCCCCAACCCCCGGGAAACGCAGCAGGGTACGGAGGTGGCATCCTTTGACATGGCGAAGACGATGGAGGAGTTCCGTCTTCTCTACGTGGCCATCACCCGCACCCTCGGCACTCTCTCCATTCCTCCGGAGTATGTGATCAACCGCGAGGCCATAGACTTGTTTCTCGCTTTGGCTGAAAGGGGAGGATTTATTCGGTAGACGGGATTCTTTTCAACATGTTAACGCTTACGGCTGTTGGCTTAAGCGTCTGCATTCCTCGCATTGGGCGTGAACGTCAGCTCTCCATGCCAAAACCGTAGGTTTTGAGCCATAACTTTTAGGATTCCGTGATTAAAGCTTCCGGTTTCAGAGCGTTGACCTTCAGGGTTCCATGCCGTAAGCTTCATGATTCCATGCCTCAAGCGTCAGGTTTCCACATCTTAAGCAATTCGTGTTCTATGTAATTCGTGTTCCATGCCTCCATGCTTTGAGGTTTGAGTTGCAAGCATCTGGTTTGCAATGCAGCGAGCGCGAGTATCTCTAGGTTCCGGAGTCGTCAGGGAGATGAATCTCCGTTAACTGGTGGCCGTCTCGCCCGCCGGAAGCCATTTGCCGTTCCGATCAGCGGCATTCCCGAATCCGGTTATCACGTCCTTCAGTATCTCCTGTTTCCGTCTTCCGGCATTACGGTCGTTTTGCCTTGAGGCTTTCAGCTCCTGCCCGACACGAAGTCCTTCGCCGCGGAAAGCGCCGCGTCAATGCCGTCCACCACGGGTCCGCCCGCCTGGGCCAGATCGGGCCTTCCTCCGCCCTTGCCCCCGACCGGTCCGGCCATCCTGGAGACTATGTCCCCGGCCTTGAAGCGGCCCTGGAGGTCTTTAGCGACCGCTGCGAGAAGGATGGCCTTGCCTCCCGACTCGGCGGCAAGGGCCAGGACGTAGCCGGAGCCCAGGCGCGCGCGGACGAGATCCCCGGCCTCGCGGAGATCCTTGGGCGTGGCGGCGGTCACCCTGGCGGCCAGGAATCTCACGCCGCCTATGTCCTCGGCATTCCCGCCCAGGGCCCCCGCGTCCCCGGAGCCTCCTTCCCTGGGGGATGAGGCGGCCTTCTCCAGCTCCCTGGCGCGCTTCGCGAGCTTCATGACCCGGTCGGGGAGCTCCGAGGGGGGGGCCTTCATCTGCACCGCGAGCGACCCCAGGATGTCCCGGTCGTTCCAGGCGAGCTTCAGCGCCTCCTCGCCGGTGAAGCACTCCACCCTCCTTACCCCCGACGACACCGAACCCTCGGAGGCCACGAGGAACAGACCGATGGTGCCCGTCCGGGAGGTATGGGTCCCGCCGCAGAGCTCCCGGGAGTCCCCCATGGAGACCACTCGGACGGTGTCCCCGTACTTCTCCTCGAAAAGCGCCATGGCGCCGGACTTCACGGCCTCCTCCATGGGGAGGATCTCCGTATCCACCGGGAAGTCCGAGCGGATGTCGGAGTTGACCAGGAGTTCCACCTTCCGGGTCTCGTCCGCAGTGAGCGGGCTCCCGTGGGTGAAGTCGAAACGGAGGCGGTCGGCGGCGACGCTCGATCCCGCCTGCCGCACGTGGTCGCCTAAAGTGAGTCTCAGGGCCTTGTGCAGGAGATGCGTGGCGGAATGGCTCGCGGCGGTCCTGGCCCGGCGCTCCGGGTCGACCAGCATCCTGGCCGGGGCCTTCCGGATCCTGCCGCTCACGACCGTGCAGCGGTGGAGGAATATCCCCGAGCCCGGGGCCTTCACGACCTCATCGACCCTCGCCTTCCCTTCCGGGAAGACGATTTCGCCCTGGTCGCTCTCCTGCCCGCCGGACGTGGCGTAGAACGGGGTCCTGGCGAAGACCAGGACGATCTGGGGTCCCCCGCCCGAGACCCCGGGAGCGTCCCCCCCCGAAACCGGGGCAAGGTCTCCGCACGAAACCTCGGCGACGTCGCCGCCTTCGGAGACGATGAGCTCCGGGGTCTCCGTGGCCTCCAGGGTCCCGTAGCCCAGGAATTCCGTCCTGAATCCCCCGGCCGCGAGGTGGTTCACCAGATCCAGCACGGCCCCGCCCTCGGCGCGTCCCTTCCAGGCGGCCCGCCCCTTGGCCTTCTGGGCCTCCATGGCCTCCTCGAAGCCGCCCTCGTCCACAGTAAGCCCGTTCTCCCTCGCGGCGTCGGCAGTCAGATCCACAGGGAACCCGTAGGTGTCGTAGAGCTTGAAGGCGAGGGAGCCCGGCACGGACGTGCCGCCCCCGGCCCGGATCTCGCCCATGGCGTCTGTCAGGGCCTTCAGGCCGCCCTCGAGGGTCTCCCGGAACCTCTCCTCCTCGCCCGAGGCCATGGTCCTGATATAGGTGGCGCCCTGCCGGAGCTCCGGGTAGGCCTCCCCCATCTTGTCTATGACCGCCTCGGTCATGGGGCCCATGAAGGGCGCGCCCATCCCGAGCTTCCGGCCGTGGCGGACGGCCCTGCGGAGTATGCGGCGGAGGACGTACCCCCTGCCCAGGTTCTCCGGCCTCACCCCGTCCGCCAGGAGGAACGCCGCGGCCCTCGCGTGGTCGGCGATGACCCGCAGGCTCACGTTGGTCTGGTAGGCCGGATCTTCTGGGGACAGAAGTTTCCCGTACAGGTACGGCACCCCGGACAGATCCGAGATCCTCTCCAGAAGCGGCCTGAAGACGTCCGACTCGAAGTTGGATATCACCCCCTGGGTGACGGCCGCCAGGCGCTCGAGGCCCAGGCCCGTGTCGATGGAGGGCCTGGGGAGGGGGGTGAGCTTCCCGTCCCGGGATCTCTCGTACTGCATGAAGACCAGGTTCCAGATCTCCAGATAGCGGTCGCAGTCGCAGCCGGGCGCGCAGTCCGGCTTCCCGCAGCCGAGCTCCGGGCCCTGGTCTATCAGGATCTCGCTGCAGGGCCCGCAGGGCCCGGTGTCCCCCATGGCCCAGAAGTTGTCCTTGTCCCCCAGGCGCACGATCCTGGAGGACGGTATGTCCGTCTCGGACTCCCACAGCCCGAAGGCCTCGTCGTCGTCCTGGTAGACCGTGGCGTAGAGCTTCTCCGCAGGAAGCCCGAAGACCCGGGTCAGGAGCTCCCAGGCGAACCTCACGGCATCCTGCTTGAAGTAGTCGCCGAACGAGAAGTTCCCCAGCATCTCGAAGAAGGTGTGATGGCGGGCCGTGTAGCCCACGTTCTCGAGATCGTTGTGCTTCCCCCCGGCCCTCACGCACTTCTGGGCGGTGACGGCCCTCTTGAACTGCGAGGGGGTCTCGCCCGTGAAGATCCTCTTGAACTGGACCATGCCGGCGTTGGTGAAGAGAAGAGTGGGGTCGTCCTCGGGCACCAGCAGGCTCGAGGCCACCCTGCGGTGACCGTGGCTCTCGAAGAAGCCCGTGAAGGTGTTCCTTATGTCGGTCGATAGCATTTGGTCCAAGACGAAGGCTTGCGCCTTCCCTTCCGTGTATGGCCTGGCAGTCCGGATGGCGGGTGGGGGGGGAGCTCCGGCTCGCGGGCGGGTGTTTCCTCCGGGAGGCCGCACGGCCCTGTCCAGGAGGCGGGTACTTGTTGGTTGGCCGTCCGCCGGCAGGCGGAGGCGGGAAAGCCGAAAGCCATCGTTTTGGGGCAAGCCCACCGGAAAGGGTACCGGGCAGGGGCCGATCCGGCGGCAAGTTCGGTCAGTCGGCGAGATCCCGTAGAGGGCACAAGGCCGCAGGACAGGAAACGTGGCCCCGGAAGGGCCGTGAACAAGCAATTATAAAGTATAACGGGTGACGATTGAAGCGGAACTTGGCCCCTCTGTCCGCCCCACAAGAGTCTTTCCGCTGTTACCGACTTGACTGCGCTCCCCTCTCCGAACTTGTTTCCGCCCCCTCGTCTCTGCCCCTCTCCTCCCCCGTTCCCCACATGTCCCCTCTTTGCCTCGCTACTCCTCCGTTCCCCCCCATGTTCCCTCTCCTCATCGGTCCTCCCCCG
>JAISFS010000007.1 GCA_031263485.1 Deltaproteobacteria bacterium
GAACTCCATCACCGAGGTGGAGGCCCTCGCCTCGGTGGTCGAGTCCGACCAGGCCCCCGTCCTGGAACGCTCCCTCTTCAAGAACCCAGTGACGGGCGGCTGGAGGCTCAGGATCAAGCTCAAGGCCCCCCAGGAGCCCGGGCTCCTGGACAGGCTGACCGGCTACAAGAACCTCGCCTCCGGCAGGGGCAGGGTGTTCGTGAGGCTGGTGCGCGGCGAGAACCTGCCTCTCCCCATGACGGAGACCTTCGTGTATGACTTCCCAGCACTCGACTGAGACCGCGCCTGCGGACGCCGGTCCCGCCCCGCCGGGCGCGGGGGCCTCCCGCGGCCCGGGGCCGGACACGGAAGCCCTGCCGGGAGGCCCCGCCTTGCCGGGGGCGGCGCCGATCGCCGTGCATTCGGTCGCGCCGGACGAGGATCCGTCCCGCGACGGTGGAGCGCCACGGACGGGGAACGCTACGCAAATCGCGGCCCCCGACGTCGCCCCGTCCCTTTCCTCGGCGCAGCCGCAGTCTGCCGGTCAGCCGCCGTCCCCTGATCCGCCTTCAGGCCCGGGCACCGACCGGCCGGGCGGCGGCGTTGAGGCAGAGGAGGCGTCACGCCAGTCTGGCGAGACGCAGACCCAGGACGAGGACGAACGCTCACGGCGGGTCTGCGAGCGGCTCCTCGCGTACGCTATGGCCCTGCGTCTGAAGCCCGAGGACTACCTGAGGACTGTGACGTCGATCATGGAGGAGGGTCCCCCGGAGCTCCCGCAGGCCATGGACCTTTTCCTTGAGAGATCCGGCTTCGGGGGCCGCGACGGGATCCTGCGCCTGGCGGGCGGCCTCGTTTCGGCGCCGCCCGTCCACAGGAGCTCCATGGCCTCGGAGAAGCTCTGAGGCCCACGCCCCGCGGGGACGCCCCGGCGGGGCGCTTCCGGCGGACCTGAACGGCCCGCCAGCGGACCCATATGCCCCAGCCCCCCCAAGACAGCCGGGAGGGGCCCGGCACCTTTCGCCGGCTCCTGCTCCTGGCACTCATCGCCGCGCCCACGCTGGTCGCCGCGAACGTCATGTACTCCATCCTTCCCCACCGGGGGGAGCCGGTCCTGAGCATCGTCATGACGGGGCTCTTCGCGGTGCTGTTCGCGTGGATTTCGGTGGGGTTCTGGAGCTCGCTCGCGGGCTTCCTTCTCCTCCTGTTCGATCGGGATTCCCGCCGGGTGGACTCGCCCCTGCCGACGGCCCCCCGGGGCAGGATCATCCCGGACGGCTTCAGGACCGCCATCCTCTTTCCCGTGTACAACGAGGACCCCTGGGCCGTGGCCAAGGGGGTTCGCACCGTGCGCAGGGCGCTCAGGGAGCTGGGTGAGGACTCCAAGTTCGACGTCTTCGTCCTGTCCGACTCCACCAGCCCGGACGCCTGGGCGGCGGAGGAGGAGGCTTTCCTCACGGCGCTCAGGGAGGACGGGGCCATCAGGGAAGGTGACTCGGCGCCCGAAAGCGGCGGAACGGAGACAAGCGGCGCGGCGGACGGAGCGAAGGCAAGCGGCGCGGCGGGCGGAGCGAAATGCGGCGGAGCTGCGGACGCCGTGAAGGGCACCGCTCCTGGCGGCAGGCTCTTCTACCGACACCGGCAGTTCAACCTGAAACGCAAGAGCGGCAACATAGCCGACTTCCTGCGGCGCTGGGGCGCGGACTACCGCTACATGATAGTCTTCGACGCCGACAGCATCATGAGCGCGGAGGCGCTGGCGAAGCTGGTCCTGGCGATGGAGGCCAGGCCCGACGTGGGTATCATCCAGACCCCGCCCAAGGCCATCTTCAGCGGGACTCCGCTCGCCCGGGTCCAGCAGTTCGCGAACCACCTCTACGGGCCGATATTCGCCGCCGGCCTTCACTTCTGGCAGCTGGGATGCGCCCAGTACTGGGGCCACAACGCCATCCTGCGCACCGCGCCCTTCATGGAGCACTGCATGCTCCCCCGCCTCAAGGGGGGATCGGCCCTGGGCGGCGAGATCCTCTCCCACGACTTCGTGGAGTCGGCGCTCATGCGACGCGCGGGCTACGGGGTATGGCTCGCCTACGGCCTGGAGGGCTCCTGGGAGCAGACCCCGCCCACGCTCATAGACGAGCTCGTGCGCGACCGCCGCTGGTGCCAGGGAAACCTCCAGCACATGAGGCTCATCTTCACCCGGGGCTTCTTCCCCACCCACAGGGCGCTCTTCATCAACGGCATCCTCAGCTACGGCTCGGCCCTCCTCTGGTTCTTCTTCCTCCTGGCCTCCACCGCGGAAGCGGTCTCGGCCATCGTGATAGCGCCCACCTACTTCCCGCAGGGACCCAGCCTCTTCCCCGACTGGCCGCGTTACTTCCCTGCCTGGGCGCTCGCGCTCCTCTCGAGCACCGGCGTGCTCCTCTTTCTCCCCAAGCTCCTGGCGCTCGTCTGGGTAGCTGCCCGGGGGAAGGCCGGAGCCTTCGGAGGAACCGCGAGGCTCATGGCCTCCATCCTGGGGGAGGTGGCCGTGTCCACTTTCCTGGCCCCGGTGCGGATGCTCTTCCACAGCTTCTTCGTGGTGACCACCCTCCTTGGCTTCAAGGTCGCCTGGAACCCCCAGAACCGCGGGGACGCCCAGGGCGTCCCCTGGGGGGCCGCCTTCCGGTCCTGCTGGCCAGGAAGCCTGTTGGGCCTGGTGTGGGGCCTTTCCATGTACATCCTGAGCCCCGGGTTCTTCGTGTGGCTCTCGCCCGTGGCGGCGGGGCTCGCGCTCTCCATCCCGCTCACGGTTCTGACCGCCCGCCTTCGCCTGGGGGAGCTCTGTCGACGACTGGGGCTGTTCCTTACCCCCGCCGAGACGGCTCCCGACCCGGAGTTGCGCGAGCTGGAGGCGGCGCTCTCGGAGCCTCCCCCGCGCTCGCCCGTCAGGCTCCCCGCCGAGCAGGGCTTCGCGAGGGCCGTCGCGGACCCGGAACTCCTTGCGTTCCATGCAAGGGTCTTCGCGCGGAAAAGGCGTCCCTCCCCGAGAGTCCTGGCGCGGCTCGACGCGGCCTCTGACAAGGCGGCGGAGAATGGTCCCGGAGCCTTGGCCCCTGCCGAGAAGCGGCTCCTGCTGAACTACCCGGACAAGCTCTGCGAGCTCCATGCCAGAATCTGGCGTCTAGAGGGCGCCAAGGCCGCCCGCTGGGGTCTGGATTAGGTCAGGGTTGGGAACGGAGCGGATAAGCCGGGGCATGGCATACGACGGTACGTGCCGTAGGGCATACGGTACGTACCGAAAGGCCTGACCGTGTCGTCCGACCTACCGTAATGTCATGTTGCGGCAGATCGACAGTGAGGGCGGTGGGGGCGACCAGACGGGAGCCCTGAAAGACTAGCTGGCTCGCTTAACCTGCGCGGGGGAGGCTCCTTGAGGATCCGCATCGTAGGGAGTTCCCGGCGATGACGGCGACCGATGGACAGACGGAAGGCGGGACTCCAGTTGCTTCGCGCCCGGCCAATGACATCGCGTCTCGGGCGGGATTGCCTGGAAAGGAAGCGGGCAGGTCGGTTATAGAGGGACGGCGTCAGGAATGCGCTCGCCGACATCGGCAGGTTAGGTTGCGGATTTTGAGCCCCAATGTCAAAAACTCAGTATGAAAGGAGGCCCGAAGACGGCCAGAAAGGCCGACATGGGGCGTTCGGCGGTGCCTGGCTTTCAGGACTTTTGAACCGGGCGGTAGCGTCCGGAGGGCTGTTGTCATGGTACTTGATTCAACTGCAAAAAACCCCTTCCTCCACAGCTTTGTATTATTATACCTTTGTAAGATAACACTCTTTAATCACAAGACTAAAAAATATTTGGTCTTTAGTATTGACCGAGCCTTTGTAGTCATATATTATTCTTGCTACATGGAGGCTCTAATGGCTTACGTTCATTTTCAAAAAATCAATAGAGTCCAATACCTCTATGGTGCCATTCCCTACAGGCCACCTGGGGAAAAACCTAAGAGACATGCCACTTATTTGGGGAGAATCAACCCTGATACACATGACATTGTGTTAAGTAACAATTTCAAAGGATGGATGGAAAAAAATGGCTCTATTTTACAAAAATCAATTAAAGATGTTGCTGACATGAAAGGGATAACATTCAATTTTCACAACATCGATCAATCCATTTTAAAACTCATCTCTGTGAAAGCCTGTTTATTCAACACTACTACCTGTGTCGAGACTCAGGATACCGAACCCCAGGATCCGGCCCGGGGGGACGAACATCTGGACTCCTCTCGAAAAGCCGACATCGGTTCCGACTCGAGCAATTTTTTGGCATCTGTTCTGGAGCTCAATCAGAGACTCACTTATATCACCGAGAAGCTATTGGAAGTTAATCAGACTAGCACTCAGATTGGTGCTCGGTTGGTTGCTATATCTCAGGCAATAACTCAGATCGAAATCCAGCAAGTTGGTGCTAGTCAGACAGTCACTGAGCTCAGCACTCAGTTGGCTGGTGTAAGTCAGAACCTCTCTGAATTAATTGCGCTGGCTCACATCAACCAACACTTAAATAAAAATGAATTTTGATTCCACTGCAAAAACCCCATCCCTCACCTCCTGGCAGTCATTTGAGGGCAGAGTGTCTGGGTAAAGGGTGCGCAGATGCGCGGTGGGTTAAGGCTTTAGCGCCAGGATGCCAATGCGATGGACGAATAAAGATCCGCTTTCCTGTCAAGGTGGAGGGTTTTTGCAGTTGAATCAATTTTGAGTTCAATCTGATTCCCCATTATCCATTCCAGCGAGTTTATAAATTAATTTTAACCATAGCTATAACTACATTCCCATTATTATTTTATGACAACTTAAATCAAAAGATATTGATTATTCGTATCAAGCTGATTCTGGCATCATCATTATAGATCATGACCCATACAATACAGATCATGAGATATACTGTCCAGCGTATTAGATAGATATTATAATGAAAGAAACATGGCAATTAAAAATTTGAAATGCAACATTTGATAACAATGGTTATGATTCTTTGGGGGATATGTATTCCGGAAAAAGAGTGCAACCGGTCTGCCGGAATGTTCCTGTTATGAATCGTTGAACAGTAAACGGAATAAATGACGGAACCGTAATAAGTCGGAAAGGCAACACGATAGAGGCAACGCCATCTGACGTTGGCCTCATGTATGCTTAAGAGTTTGCAAGACATACCAATTACAGGGGCATGACTGCCATTCATCCTGATTGGACCGCCGTTTCACCATCCAACTTTTCATCATGAATCCCGCGCCGACTTATTACGGTGGCGTCATAAATGATATCCTCAGAAATAATGTCGGATGCGCTGATTTCTGATATATCCAGGCCTGAACAGCTCACTGGGCAATTTAAGGCTTTATGCCGTCCATTTTCGTTGATGCCCCAGGTCAACGCATTCGGCAACGAGGTTTTCACGGATTGCCATGGCACGTAGACAACGAAATATTTCTTGCTGTCTATCAGCTACGGTACGTGGGGAAAGCGATCCAGAACGCGGATCATGTAGTGTTCGTCCGGATTGAAGGCACCGGAGATGTTGAAATTTTTGATTTTTTGTACTGGCCATATGACATGCCCTGAAGGCTTGATATCCATAAATCTGCGGTCACATATCCGGATCAGCAATCATTGCGTCATGAGTCGCGGATGCTCCTAAAAGACATGTTTTCTCCATCAGCTTCATACGCGTGTCACTGTCCCAGACATTTAGGCTGTCGTCAAGCTGAAAGGTCACCCTCGTCAGCCATTACGGCCTCAGTTGCCATAAGCGCATTTGCCGTGACCGACCGCCATCGGCAACGTCCTGGCCGCGGGGAGGTTGATTGATTCCACTGCAAAAACCCCCTCCCTCACCTCCTGGCAGTCATTTGAGGGCAGAGTGTCTGGGTAAAGGGTGCGCAGATGGGCGGCGGTATACGGCTTTAGCGCCAGGGTGCCAAT
>JAISFS010000023.1 GCA_031263485.1 Deltaproteobacteria bacterium
GACAACCCGTGAAACCCCTGAGGCGGGGAATGAATCCCTATCCGTCCGCAGGTGGCGTCCCTCCGCGCCCGCCACGGTCTGACCCTTGCCATCCCTGAAGGCGACCGCAGGAGCTTCACATATGATTCCCTCAGAAGCTTCACGTATGATTCCCTGAGGGTGGGGCGGCTTGTTCGCCCCCGGGACGCGTCCTCATATCCTGTTGCCGCCCATCAGCGCCCCTCAGCCTTCCGCCCGTTCATCGCCTGACACGGAAATGAAGCGGCATTAAGCCGCGTTCCTGCGAAGTGGATGAGGTGGCCCGACGCGGAAGGCCAATACTGCGGTTAGCCATCCAATGTCAACACCTAAAGAAGAACGGAGTCTGGCAAGTAGCTGATATCATTGATGGAAATATCTGAGAAACTGCCGATTTCTGCCTTAAGCTGTTAACATTGGTTAGCCATCCGGCCGTTGCCGAATCAGCAGGACGACCCCTTCGCGTCCTTGACGTCCGGAGCCGACAGGACGGACGGCGAAATCCCCGCGGTCCCGGAAGCCACAGGCTGGCCTGCGGCGGAAGACGTGCCGTCCGATCCCCCGCCGTTCCCGCCGGAAACCGGGCGATCCTCTCCCCCGCCCTTGCCAGCTTCCGGCCCGGCGGCATCGCCTGCGGCTGGCCCGGATCTTTCGATGGCGGCGGGCCCGATGCCTTCGCTTCCGTCAGGCCCGGCGGCATCGGGGGCTTCCCTTTCGGCGGATGCCGGGACGAAGGCCCGGCAGGCCTTGGGGCGATCCTTCAGAAAGCCCCTGATGAGCCTGTCCACCACCTGGGTCTCGACCAGGAACGCGTCGTGGCCGTAGCGGGACGGGATGTTCACGTAGCTTACGGGGAGCCGGGCCAGGCACATGGCCGATACCATCTCACGGCAGAGTTCGGGGGGGAAGAGCCAGTCGGAGCTGAAGGAGACCACCAGGGTCTTGGCCCGCACCCGCTCCATGGCCCGCCTCAGGTCGCCGCCGCCCCACTGGGCGCCCGCGTCGTAGTAGTCCATGGCCCTCGTCATGTAGAGATAGCTGTTGGGGTCGTAGCGGGCGACGAAGCTCGCGGCCTGGTGGTTCAGGTAGCTCTCCATCTCGAACTCGATGCCCGTGAGCGTGAAGTCGGGGGAGTCCTTGCCGCGCAGGCGCCTCCCGAACTTGCGGCCCATGCTCTCCTCGGAAAGGTAGGTGATCTGGGCCATCATGCGGGCCACGGCCAGGCCCTTCAGGGGCCTTTCGCCGCCGTAGTAGTCGCCGCCGTTGAAATCCGGGTCGGAAACGACCGCGTTGCGGCCGGCGGCGTTGAAGGCCAGGCCCTGGGTGGTGAGCCGGTGGCCCGCCGAGAGGATGGCCAGGCCCTCCACCCGCTCCGGGAAAGCCAGCGCGAGCTCCAGCGCTATCTGTCCGCCCATCGAGCCGCCGACCACGCACCTCGCGCGCCCGATGCCCAGGCGATCCATCACGGCGGCCTGGATCCGGGCCCAGTCGCCCACGGTCACGATGGGGAACTCCAGCCCCCAGGGCCTGCCGGTGACGGGGTTGATGGAGCTGGGCCCGGACGACCCGTAGCAGGAGCCCAGCACGTTGATGCACAGCACGTGGAAGCGCGATGTGTCCACCGCCTTGCCCGGCCCTATCATCGAGTCCCACCAGCCGGGTTTCGTCCTGCGGTACTCGCGAAGGGGGCCCTCGGGCTCCGCGTCCCAGCCGGCGGCGTGGGCGTCCCCGGTGAGCGCGTGGCAGACCACCACCGCGTTGGAGCCGTCGGGGTCCAGCTCCCCGTAGGTCTCGTACTCCACCTCCACGGGGCCTATCGATCCCCCCGCCTCCAGGATCAGCGGCCCGGCGCTCCCGCCGAAGAGGCACATCCTTTTGGGACGCGTCCAGCCGGCCGAACCCGGGCTGTCGGGGCCCTCTTTGGGTTTCCCGTCGTCGCCGTCGACGCTCATGGCCTTCCCCTATCCCGCCAGGAAATCCGTCCCCGGGCCGGGGCTGGCGTAGCCTTCCGGGCCGAGGTAGGCGTTTATGACCCGCGCGACCGCCCCCCCGCCATCAGGGTAGACGTCCACTACGTGGAGCCCCGCGTGGCTCTGGTGGAACCTCCACATGAGCGCGGTCGAGAAGCCGAACAGGGCCGCCAGGACCGCACGGCCGGTCCCGGAATGCGAGACCACCGCGACGCGGCCGTCGGGGGTTTCGGAAGCGAGCTTCCGCAGGGCCCCGGCTATCCGGTCCGCGAAGACGCGGTCCGACTCCCCTCCCGGGAAGTCGATCCCGCCGCCTTCGGGGCTCACGACCCTGGAGGCCAATTCCGGGTACCTCTCCTCGATCTCCGGGAACTGAAGGCCCTCGCAGAGCCCGAAATGCATCTCGCGCCACTCCGGGTTCACCTCGAGCTCCGTCTCGGCCCCCTTGGCGACGAGTTCCCCCCCGTAACGGGCGCGGTAAAGGTCGCTCGAGATGACCCGGTCGAAGGGCACGGGCTTCAATGCCTTGGCCGCGTCCTCCAGCTGGGATCTCCCCCTGTCCGTGAGGTCCACGTCGGTCCAGCCGTTGAAAGGGTTCCCCCCGGCGATCCTCGTCTCGCCGTGCCGCAGTAGGTAGAGTCTCAGGCGTGTCATAGGCCGCGTCCTCGCTGTCTGGTGTGGGTCAGGTTAGTGCGCTCCGGGTCCTCATCGTCCCGGTCCGGGGAAGATGCCAGGTCCGGGGAACGGTCCGGAAGCCCAGTCCGCCCCAAAGACGACCGCCGCCCCCGGCAAGAAGGCGCAACTGGAAGCCGGAGAGACCGCTTTGGGGCGGCAGGACCGGGCACCTTCGGGAGCGTCGGCTGGGTCGTCCGGACAGGACGCCTTCTGGAGCATCGGCTTGGGGCCCCGGGGAGCTTCGTCTTGGGGCGTCCGGACCGAACGTCCCGGGGAGCTTCGCCTTGGGGCGTCCGGACAGGACGCCACGGGGAGCGTCGGCTTGGGGCGTCCGGACAGGACGCCACGGGGAGCGTCGGCTTGGGGCGTCCGGACAGGACGCCATGGGGAGCGTCGGCTTGGGGCGTCCGGACAGGACGCCACGGGGAGCGTCGGCCGGGGACCGATCGCCACGCGCCAAGGCGGCACGCGGCCCGGCAGGCACCGCCGAGGGATCGTCCGCCTAAGGCCCCGCCGAGGGATCGCCCGCCTAAGGCCCCGGCAAAAAACCTCCCCCCGACGGATTCTGCCCGCGCGGGGGGAGGCGTGTAGGGGCCCGAGCCCGGCCACCCGCAGGGGCGGGCCGGACAGGGACTATAGGCCTTTGGGTCTTTGGCGTCGCGGGCATGGGCGCTGAGGGGCATGGGGGCGCAAAAGCCTGACGGCTCCGGCGCCCTAGGGCATCTTCAGGGCCTCGGCCACTTCCTTGCTGTGGTCCTCCTGGCTGGAGTGCCAGATGTTCAGGATTTCAGTGAGATCTTTCAAGAAGATGTCCACCACGTCGGGGTCGAAGTGCCTGCCGCGGCCTTCCGCGATGATGTTGGAGGCCTGCTCGGGGGTGAAGGCGGGCTTGTAGGGCCTGCGGCTCATGAGCGCGTCGAAGACGTCCGCCACCGCCACGATGCGGCCCGCGAGCGGGATCTCGCGGCCCTTGAGCCCCCGGGGGTATCCCGAGCCATCGTATTTCTCGTGGTGGGTGAGCGCTATCACCTCGCCCAGGCGCAGGAAGCCTATGTCGGAGTTCTCCAGGATCTTGCCCCCGAAGATCGTGTGCATGCGCATGATCGTCCATTCCTCATCGTCCAGGGGGCCGTTCTTGAGGAGGATGCGGTCGGGGATGCCGATCTTTCCGATGTCGTGCATGGGGGAGGCGTAGAGGATGCTCTCCACCGTGGCCGGGTTCAGCCCGCACATCTTCGCGAGGCGCGCGGAGATCCGCGACATGCTGATGATATGGGCGCCCGTGTCCTCGTCCTTGAACTCGGCGGCCCGGGAAAGCCTGAAGATGGTCTCCAGGGACGCGCCGCGCAGCTTCTCGTGGGCCTTCTCCAGCTTCGCGTTGGTCTCCTGGATCTCGAGGGTGCGCCGCCGGACCTCGCTTTCGAGCTCCTGGCGGTAGTTTATCATGTGGTCGTTGTAGGCCTTGACCTTCAGGAGGGATCTGACGCGGGCCCTCAGCTCCATGCGGTCGACCGGCTTGGACAGGAAATCGTCTGCCCCCACCTCCAAGGCCTTCACGCGGTCGTTCACGTCCTGGAGGGCCGTGACCATGACTATCGGGATCTGGGAATACTTCTCCTCGCGCTTGAGCTCCTGGACCACCTCGAAGCCGTTCATGCCGGGCATGATTATGTCCAGAAGGATGAGATCCGGGGGATTCTCGCGGACCTTCTCCAGGCACTCCACCCCGTCGCCCGCCAGGACCACCTCGTAGCCCTGGGGCTTGAGCATCGCCTGGATAAGCTTCCGGTTGAGGATCTCATCATCGACCACCAGAACCTTGGGTGTCTTCTCGGGGACGTGCGTCGTCTCCAAGGTCGGCGGGCTTAAAGTTTCTGCCATAAATCCCATCGCCCGGCTCCGGGGGCATCCAGGCCTAAGTTCGAATCCGGAGGCCGGACGCTCCGGCACCCCTTAAATCTATACCACAAAGGGCCCTCCCTTTACCACAAAAAAGCGCTTAACAGGGCCGATCCGGGCAAGGGAGGCAAGGCCCGGGCCCGCCGCGGGAGGTCTCCCGGCGACCGCCGAAAGCGACCATAAAGCGCGCTTAACGACGGGCTTCCGACCGGCCGAACCGCCTTCGGAACGGCGGGTCGGACGAACGCCTCGGGAAGCGGCGATCCCGCACCCGCCGGATGCGGACCCGGCGCCGCTCCGTCAAGCGCCGGGACGGCGCAGTCACGCCGCCGATGCCGGGGCACGGGCCGTATAATTCCAGGGCTGGCCACACAGGGTCAGCCGATGCGCATGGCCGGAGGGACCTCTATGCCATGTCGTTTCCTCGGTCATCACGGCCTTGAGGCATCTGGAAAAGGCCCTTCCGATCCCGAAGAGAGGGGCAAAGGAACACACGAATCAATCAAGCTGCGCTTTCAAGTCAAAGCCGGATTGGGCGAAATATCGGCCCTGTGGCCAATACAGATGCGTAATGGGCATTGTTTGAATGAAAGGCGCGTTGTCTCCGTGAAGTTCAATTCACACTTTTATATATACGCCTCACGTCGGTATGACCAGACGGCCGCGTCCTGTCTCACGCCCCCGCCCTCCGGGCGGGAACCGTCCCAGTAGTGACCGGACGGCCTGGTTGCCTCCCCGGACGCATCAGACGGACGGGTAGCAACCCCGGACGCATCAGACGGACGGGCAGCAACCCCGGACGCATCAGACGGACGGGCGACAACCCTCGGCATGATATGCGCCATCTCACGCCTGGCTGGCCAGGCGGAGGGCGTAAGTCCGCCGCAGGCCCGCCTGAAGGCGACCCCGGCGAAAGTCCGCCGGACGGAGGCCAGAGGCGGATTCCGCCAGGCCTTAGCTGGTGAGGAAGCTTCCCGCGCTGCCCAGAAGGAGCTTCAGGTCGTCGTCCGTGAACCAGAACCCCAGGCCGAAGAACGGCGAGGAGCGGTGGAGGTCGCTGATGAAGTCGTCGTAGCCCGCCGAAACGTACATGAACTTCCAGAACCGCCAGGTGGCCATGGCCCTCAGGTGCGGGTTGTGGTCGAAGTCGCCGCTGAATGCCTCGAAAGTCAGGGTCAGGTCGTCGTCCATGAGCAGGTAGTCGATGCCCACCCCGGCCCCGGACTCGATGATGCCGCCGCGGATTACGAAGTCGTAGAAGCGCTGGGCTATCTGGGCGTTGATCTTGAGCTTCGAGCGGTTGCGGGACTCCTGGGTGAAGTCGCCGCCGGCGCCGGAGAAGTCCTTACGCTCGTAGCTCCCGAAATAGTCGGCGGTGACCCCGAGGAGGTAATAGCGGTCAGGGGAGGTGTAGATGCGGACGCCCGCGCCGCCCTTCAGGAAGTTGAAGCGGGTCATGAAGTCCGCCCGGAAGTCCAGCGCCACCACGATCTCGTCGCCCTTCTCCAGGTACTCGTTAACCGAGTCGAGGGCCTGGTCTATCTTGTCGGCGGTGCCGGAGTCGTTCACGAGCCTCCCCAGCGTCCCCTGGCCGGAGGAGATCTTTCCCGCCACGTCCTGGAGGGAGGCGAGCGACCCGCGGAGCTCGCGGACCACGGTGTCGTCGTAGATGAGCTGGCCCAGGGTGCCCTGGCCGCTGGAGACGCGGGCGGTGATGCCCTCCAGGTTCTTGGAGACCCGGTCGAGGCTCGCCAGCGTCTCGGTCAGGCCCGGGCCGTTCTCCTTCACGAGCTGGTTCAGGTTAGCGGACATCTCCCGGATGTTGTCCATGATCTCGCGGAGCTCCTGGCCGCCCCCGTCCTTGGCCAGGGACGAGGTGAGAAGCTTCAGGTCGTCCGCGACCGAAGAGAGCTTGTCCATGAGCACGGTCATGTCCTGGGACGACTGGGTGTTGGAGATGGTCTCCCCGGCCCTCAGCGCGCCTTCGCCGGTGCGGCCCGGCACCAGCTCCACGTACTTGTCACCCAGGATTCCCTGGGCCTTCACTATGGCCTGGGTGTCCGTAGGCAGGGTGACGCCGCTTAAGATGAACATGGACACGTGGGCCCGCCCGTCCAGGAGGGTTATCTGGCCCACCCGGCCCACGCTGATGCCGGCCACTTCCACGGAGACCCCGTTCTTGAGCCCCGAAACCTGGTCGAAGACCGCGTCGAGCCGATAGTACCCCGAGTCGCTCTTGAAGCCCCCCAGGCGGATGGCCATCCAGGCGGTGACGAGGAGCGCGGCCAGTACGAAGATGCCGACCTTTATTTCCGTTGAGGTTTTGTACATGGCTAATCCAGGATTGAAGCCTCGGGCGGGGCCCCGCCCGCGCCAGGCGGCCGAAGCCGCGCGGGCAACGTATGCCCCGGGGAGTGCCGGACGGCTCGCCGTCCTCCCTTCGGGTTCAATTCTCGAAACGCGCGCCGGTTCCCGCAGGGGCCATCAGGGGTCGCAAACGGTCAGGCGCGGGGGCGAAATCGGTCGGACGGAAGGGGGCATCTGAAAGGGCCGGGAATCGGGGTTCCGGGCCGCCCGAACGCGAGTCGGCCCGCTGGGTCGGCCGCGGACGGCGCCCGGCCTGCCGGAGGCGTCCGGGCCGGGGCGGCCGCCCCGAATCAAGGAGTCACGGGCGAGGTCCTCCGCCCGCCTCGGCGGTCGCCAGCTCCCCTCCCGAAATGAACTCGCGCACGGCGGGGATCGCGCTGTCCCGGAAATCCCGGGGGGTGCCGGTCAGGATCATCCTGCCCTCGTGGATGAGGCTCACCTGATCGGCGATGGACAGGACGGCGGCGATGTCGTGGCTCACGACGACGCAGGTGGCCCCGGTGCGGTCGCGGGTGTCCAGGATCAGCGAGTCCACCTGGGTGCTGAGGATCGGGTCCAGACCCGTCGTGGGCTCGTCGAAGAAGATCACCTGGGGCTCCATGATAAGCGCCCTGGCGAGAGCCACCCGCTTGCGCTCGCCGCCGGAAAGCTCCGAGATCCTGGCCTTCTCGCGGCCCTCCATGCCCAGCTCGGAGAGTAGGGTCCTCACCCTCGCGGCGGCCTCGGCGGTCTTCAGGGTCCCGTGGTACCAGGCCGGGAAGGAGACGTTCTCGGCGACGGAAAGCGAGTCGAACAGCGCCCCTTCCTGGAAGAGGAGGCCCATCCTGCGCCGCAGGGCCTTGAGCCCCCTGGCCCCGCCCAGCGAGAGCTCCCGGTTGCCGTACCAGATCTCCCCCGCGTCCGGGGTCATCAGGCCGGTCAGGTGCTTCAGGAGCACCGACTTGCCGCCCCCGCTCCGGCCGATGACGAAGTTGACGCGACCGGGCAGAAGGGTCACGTCGATGCCCTTCAGGACCTCGGTCCCGCCGAAGCTCTTCTTCAGGCCCTTGACCCTGATTTCGGGGGCGGCGCCGGCCACTCGCGCCCCCTAGAACATGACGGCGGTAAGGATGAAGTCCCCCACCAGGATGGCCACGTAGCTCACCACCACCGCAGCGGTGGTGGCCTTGCCGACGCCCTCGGCTCCCCCCTTGCAATAGAAGCCGGCGTAGCATCCCACGCTCGTCATGATATACCCGAACACCGCGCTCTTGACGAGGCCGTCCAGGACGTCGTCCATCTTCACGATGTCCTCGATCCTCCCAGCGAACTGACCGGGATCCAGGCCCTTGGCGACGGCCACGGCATAGCCGCCGCAGACCCCGACCGCATCCGAGATGGCGGTCAGGAGGGGGAGCATGACTATCCCGGCCAGGATCCTGGGACTCACCAGGTACTTCACCGGCTCGGCCGCCATGACGGTGAGCGCGTCGATCTGCTCGGTCACCTTCATGGCCGAGAGCTCGGCCGCCATGCTGCTCCCCACCCGACCGGTCACCATCAGGGCCGTGAGCACCGGCCCCAGCTCGCGGGTCATGGCCATGGCCACCGTGGGGCCAACCATGCTCTCTGCGGAGAACATCCTGAAGCCGTAGATGATCTGCAGGGTGAAGACCCCGCCCGTGAAGGCCCCGGTCAGGATCACCACGAAGAGGGAGTCCACCCCCACCGACTCCATCTGCTTCAGGTAGCCGCGCACCCGGAAAGGCGGCATTAAGACCGAAGCCAGCGCCCGGGCGGAGAGGATGGCATAGCGGCCCAGGTGAAAGACCGCGTCCATGGCCACCCTGCCCAGGACGGCCACGGGATTTAGAAGTGAGGAGGACACGCTGGGGAAGGCAACTCCTAGGCCGGCGGCGGCGGCTTCCGGGGCCCCCGGCCGGAACGGGGACGGCGGGACCGGGGCATCCCGGGGCGGGAATCCCCGGCGCGCGTCAGGGCGCGCCGTACGCGGACGGGCTTCGTCTGCGGGCTTTCAGACCGGCATCGCCCGCAACCCTTCCGACGGGATCCGGTCACGGGCCTGCAGACCGACCCCGTCCGCAGGATTTCAGCAGATACTTAAGGTCGCGGGACCTCGGACGGGCCACGACCGCGGTTTCCGCAGGTGCCGCTCATGCCGAAAACGGCGGTCTTATCCCTCGGCGGACCGCGCCGACGCGGACGCACGCAAACGGAAAACGGCAAACGGCAAACGGCATCGCGCTGGTCCGGGAACAAGGCAGATTACGTTTTCAGGTAGACAGTCTGGGCGCGGGAAGCCTTGGGACTGCGGACTCAAGGCTCCTGCCGCATCAGCTTATATGGTAGCCAAAAGGCACGGCCGTTGCAAGACTGGCGCCCACGCGTCCGAAAAGCCGCGCCGGAGCCATCCCTTCGCCCGAGCGCCGCGCCCGGAAACCCGGAGTCGTCTGTCGAACGTTTGCCGTATAAGAACGGCGAGGCGGCACCATCCCGGAAAAGTCGGCCAATCAAAAGGAATATACCCCCTTTGCCACCTATATTCAAACACAAGGCGGTTTTCCGGGTTCCTTCCCATTCCGGAGGTTCGCCGCTACCCGGCAACGCCGAACCACTATCATCCGTTTCCACGCCGGACATGCGCCCCCCCTTGCCTGCCTACCCGGATGCGCCCTCCCATCGCCGTTCCGACGCCCCGTCGCGCACGGCATCGGCGGACACGCGTTTCGTTCGGAACCTCGGCGGGTTCCAGGGAGCCCGTTGCATAAAGGGCTTTTATAAAGGATATGAAAACTAATTCGGTAGACAAGAGGAAGCTCATCCACCACTGATTGATTCACGGCAATGCCAGAGCGATTTGTGCGACAGGCTCCCAGGCAACATGCGGCCTACAGGAATTAAGCGTCAAGTCCCCGCGCAAATCCACTTCGTCTTCGAGTCCCTTCTTCGAGTTCAGCCTCCGCTCTTCGCCAGAGAGTTCAGCCTCCGCTCTCCCTGACCCCGTAAAATCACCGATCGCGCTTATCCCTATGTCTTTCCATCCCACGCGTCCGTGCGCGGACGCCGCGCACTGCATAGAGACTACACGCTATCATCGCCTTTGGCGCGACCTGGCCCCCATTACGCTACCTGCCTGCCGGATGTCATCATGCCCTGCGCGTCATCCAAAAATTTCCTCCCTTGACGTCCGTCGCGTTCGGCACCGCCCCTTCCACTATTCGCCGGCTCGACCCCCCCGTTGTTTTTGGTGGCCTAAAGCCTTATATTTACGTTGCATCACTTTTCGTCGGAGTCAGGTTCCGGAACCTTGGCTTCGGATCCGGACCCGATCCCTTTCCGATCTCCTTGCACTTGGGGACCGCAGGACACGCCGTGATTTCGGATTCAAAGGCATGACGGCTTGCGGAGTCATCCCGACCGCCGTTCCGCCTTTCCAGCATGGCCCCGCCCTGAAGGATTTCGGCACGGATCGGCATGCGGTCCGGGTCAGCTTGAGGCCCGGTTCGGCATGCGGTCATTGTCGCCTTGCCTGCCGGTTCAGCCTGCGAACCGTGTCGGCATGGGTTCAACGCTTTGCGCACCGGGACCGCCAGGGCCGCTCCCTGTCAGTCGCTCCGCCTCGCGTCCGGCTTCCATCACCCCGCCCGTACCTCGGGCGGCCTCCGGGGTCCCGGCTTCCCCTCGGGCCCCGCCACCCGCAAGGAGCGCCTATAGATGGGAGAGGTCCTGGTCGCGGTCAAAAACAACAAGCTGTTCCAGACCCTGGCCGACGCCTGCCGGGACCGCGGCTACGCAACCGAGAGGGCTCTCACCCTGGAGGAGGCCGAGGGCAGGCTCCAGGAGGGGCTTTTCTCCGCCCTCATCGTGAACCTGGACGACATCCAGACTTCCAGCGAGAAAAAGATCGCCGCCCGCATCCGAAGCCTCCCCCAGGACCTCAAACTCATGGGCCTGGGGTCAGGGGCCAGCCTGAAGACCGTGACCGGGTACTTCAGGGCCGGCCTCAAGGACTTCCTGAGCCTGCCGCCCGATCCCCTTGAGCTCGCCCAGGCGCTCACGAACCTCCTGGGCTCCCTGGCAGGCCCTGCCGCCGGGGCGGCGACGAAGCCGCTGATCCCCCCTGCCGCCATCGGCGGCGAGGCCGCCGGGACGGCGGCCTCGCCATCTCCCGCGCCGCAGGCATCTCCGGCATCGTCCGCGGCCACCCCCGCCGACCGGGGCCCAGGCGCCGGCGGGGCCCCGAACGCGCAGGCGGCCCCCGAGCCGGTCGTGGTCTTCCCGTCGAGGGCCATCGTGGGGCAGAGCCCCGCGCTCATGAAGCTCTTCCGGATCATCGCCAAGGTGGCCGCCACGGACTCCACGGTCATGGTCCACGGGGAGACAGGCACCGGCAAGGAACTCATCGCCAGGGCCATCCACCTGTCCTCGCCCAGGCGCGACAAGCCGATGATCCCGGTCAACTGCGGCGCCATACCGGAGGAGCTCCTTGAGACCGAGCTTTTCGGGCACGAGAAGGGGGCCTTCACCAACGCCGTGAAGGAACGGGCGGGACGCTTCGAGCTGGCCCAGGGCGGCACGGTCTTCCTGGACGAGATAGGCGACATGAGCCCGAAGCTCCAGGTGAAGCTCCTGAGGGTCCTCCAGGAGCACGAGTTCGAGAAGGTGGGAGGCGAGCGGACCATCCGCGCGGACATCCGCGTCATCACCGCCACCCACGTGGATCTGGCCAAGGCCGTCCGGGACGGGCGGTTCCGGGAGGACCTCTACTACCGCCTCAACGTCATCCCTGTCTCGGTCCCCCCGCTCCGGGACCGCGCCGCCGACATCCCGCTCCTGATCGAGTATTTCCTCAAACGCCTTCGCGAGACCAGGGCCTCCACCGTGAGGGGCGTGGACCCCTCCGCCCTGGCCCAGCTTTGCGCCTACCGCTGGCCCGGCAACATCCGCGAGCTAGAGAACCTCATGGAGAGGATGGTCATCCTGGCGGACGGGGACATCCTCACCGTGGACGATCTGCCGAACTGGATCAGGACCGTGCCCGAACCGCC
This sequence comes from Deltaproteobacteria bacterium, assembly GCA_031263485.1. Classification (GTDB taxonomy): domain Bacteria; phylum Desulfobacterota; class Desulfarculia; order Adiutricales; family Adiutricaceae; genus JAIRZX01. The sequence continues at coordinate 11,978 of JAISFS010000023.1, forward strand.
GGACGAGGGCCGCGACATGATCCTCAAGGGTTTCCTGGAACCCGACGAGGGCCTTTACGACGACTCCGGCCCCCGGTCAGGGGAAGCGATCGGACAAGGGCCCCGAGGCGGTCTGCCCGACGCCTCCCCGGCAGTCCCCAAAGGCGGCGGAGAAGCCCCGGCGGCGACCCCTGAAGGGCCGGACGGTCTGGCCGTTAACCAGTTTCCGGACGGCCGGGACGACCTCTCAGCTCCGGCCTTCACGGGCAACTTTTCCGGCAAGAGCGAGGACGGCCCCTTAACGGACACGGCCGCGACGGACGGCGCCTTTACTGGCGCCGCCGCGACGGAAGGCGACCGCACGGAAGGCGAGTTTTCCGGAACGGATCTTGCTATCGATCAGTTCGGGGAGATCCCCGCCGACTCCATCCCTCCGGAGCTCACGGCACTGATCTCACCGCTCATGGCCTTCCCGCCGGACGGCGTGAGCCTGAACTCGCTTATGAAGGACTACGAGGGAAGACTCATCGAAGCGGCACTCCAGGCCTCCGGCGGCTTCAAGAACAACGCGGCCCGCCTTTTGGGCATCAACCGGACCACCCTCCAGGAGAAGCTCAGGAAGAAGTAGCCTTCGAGGCGTCTTTTGCCTCCCGCCATATCCGCGAGAACGTTCCGGCATCCTTTAACATCGGCGGCCCATGCGGCGCTGAGGGTGCCGCAACAGTTCCGAAGAGCCTCAAGGGCCGAAAAGACCATTCGTGCCCGAAGGTCAGACAATTCCGAAGGCTCATATGTCCCGAACGGGACGCAGGACCTGAAGCAAAAACGGACCTTTATGGGCCTCAGTGCCCGAGTCGATCAGGGCCGAGTCAAAAAGAGGCCTAAGGGCCCCAAGGCCCCGGAGACCGAAAGGGCCTGAATAACCGGAGAGCCTGAGCCCGTCATGTCCGCCTTCGAGCGGCGGCGAAGGGCCCTGAAGCGGCAGATCCCCCTCAAGCCCTTTGCCAGAGCCGCATCAAAGCTTCCGACAGCTTTGAGAAAAGACCTCCGACGGCCGATAATACAATAAGGGAGGGGCCATTCCGCCCCTCCGACGGGCGTCCGCGACCGCTTCATCGGCCTCGCTAGGCCATGCCGACTTTACCTATATCCGACCGGTCGGTACCGGTCGAGGGGCTTGTGCCTTCCGGTGGTCGCGGCCTCTCGCACAACCCGATCCCGATCCGGACCCAAAGGCGACGGCTCCTGGACCCGACAGCCCGGCGTCCCGGCAGCCGCCGGAAGACCGGACAGCCCGGCGACCGCCGGAAGACCCGCGGCCTGAAGGTCCGAAAACTTCGGCCCCGCGTCAAAAGTGCTCGGGCCCGGAACCAGAGAGTCCCTTTCCAGGTTCCGGCGCCGGAAAGGGAATGCCTGATTCCACGCTTCGGCCCCTGAGGCGCTCAAGTGGGAACAATCCAGTAACATGGCTCTCCGCGAGAATACAGAACCCAGGAACTCTTCCGGAGGCCGCCTGGCGGCATTGGGGCCTCTTGCGTCCTTCCTCTCGCGGTTCAAGGCCCTGCGGCAGCGGGTTCCGGATTCTTTGCCTTCGCGCCTCAAGGCCCTGCGGCAATGGATTCAAGATACGTTGCCTTCGCGGCTCAAGGCCCTGCCCCGGGGGGCTCTCGCGCCGCTCGGCCAGCTTGTCCGCGGCTGGCGGACCAGGCGGACCCTTGCCTCGTTGGACTCGCGGGCCCGCAAGCCCCGGCCTTCGGCCGGCCATGGCCATATGCCGGCCCTTGCGCCCGTCCTTGCGGCCTTAGCCGGACTTGCCCGCGGAATCGCGCCCAACGTCGTCGCGGCTGCCGTCATGGGGACGCTCCTGTCAGCCGTGATCATGGCCTTCCCTACCGACGTGTCGGAAGCCCAGGATCTCCCGGAGCTGGGTACTCCCCTGTCCACGGCGACCTCGCCGGAAATCTTTCCGGAGAGTTCGCCCGGCGCGGCTCGCGGCGCGACCCGGGCCCCTTCCCCTGCAGGCGCACAGGACGGGCTGAACACTCTGGAAACCATCAGCCTGGGCCGCTCCGAAGGCTTCACCCGCGTGGTCTTCTCGTTCCGGGACAGGCTGGACGACGTGGTGGTGCGGCGGACCGACGCGGGCCAGATCCAGGCGGACTTCGGACCCGCCTCGGCCGGGCCCGACGCGGCGGCGCCCCCCGACGATCTTGTGCGGGAGGTGTCGCTGGGAAAGGACGGGAACCGCCTGACCGCGAACCTGACGCTGGCCACGAACCATTTCGACGTGAGGCATTTCCTTTCCAGGAACGGCTTCTCGCTCGTCATCGACCTCAAGCCCAGGGAAGACGGCGCCGAGGAGGCGCCCGCGACCGATTTTCCGCAACCCTCCCGCATGCGCTCGGAGATGATCCTGGAGCCCCCGTCCCTGCACGATCTCGTGAAGGGCATCTCGCTTTTCATGGAAGGCACGGCCGAGCTGGGCTCGCCCGAGAGGCTGGTCACGGACGCCCTCGCCGCGGCGGAGAGGGGCGAAACGGACGAGGCGATAGGGCTCCTGGAGGAGTTCAAGAGCCAGAACCCGGGCCACTTCTATAACGACCCGGCCATGTTCCTCCTGGGCGATCTCTATTACGCCAAGGGACTTCCCGACAACTACCAGGCCGCCCAGGACGCCTGGCGCGAGGCGGTGGATACCTTCCCCAGGAGCTTCGAGGCGCCCAGGGCCGCCTTCATGCTCGGGGAGTCTGCCAGGCGCATGGGCTACAGCAACGAGGCCGCTGGACTCTTCAAGCTGGCTGCCGAGAGCTACCCGGACTCCCCGTGGGCGCCCCTGGCGACCCTGTCGGCCGCGGACATGTCGCTCGCGATGAACCTGAACGAAGACGCCCGCAAGACCGTAAGGGCCATGGCGGACAGGGACCCGCCCGACGCCTGGTCGCTCCTGGCGCTGTTGAGGCTCGCCACGGCCGACTACCAGGACACCCTCTACAGCCAGGCGGTGGAGAAGTTCCGGGACGCGCTGGACCGGGATCCCGAAATCTACGAGCTCTACCCCGGCATGCTCTACGCCATGGGGGACTCCTACTCGTATCTGTCCCGTCCGGATTTGACGGCCATGTTCCTGGAGCACGCCGTGAACCTGGAGCCGGATCACCCTAAGGCCGACGTGATGCTGGCCCGCATCGGGAACGCGCTCCAGTCCATGGGCCGCGGCTCGGAGGCCATCGGCTACTTCAAGCTCGCCAAGGACATCTACCCCGACCGGGACGGGGGACTCGTGAGCCAGATCCGCCTCGCCGACATGGGGGCCCTGAGCTCGTTTTTCCAGGGCGACCAGGTCTTCGACGCGCTGGAACGCGGGGCCAGGCAGGCCACTGTAAAGATGTACGACCAGATAATCGGGGGGGCCTCGCCCTCGCCGCTTCTGCAACTGGCTTACCTGAAGATCGGCCAGGCCCAGGCGGCGGACGGCGAGAATTCCGAGGCCATCAGGTGGCTCAGGGAGCTCGTCAGCAACTACCCCAGAGGGGTCCTGGTCGACGAGGCCAGGCCCATACTCTCCAGGGCCGTGGTGAACGAGGCCTCCCAGAGGTTCAACCTGGGCGAGTTCGGGAAGGTCGAGGAACTGAACCTCGACAACTCCTCGTTCCTGGAGGGCCCGGACAGGCTGAGGTTCATGAGGCTCCTCGCCCAGTCCTACGAGAAGCAGGGGCGGCCGGCCGAGGCCTATGAGGTCTGGCGCGAGATCGAGAAGGATTCCCCGGAACGGAGGCTCGCCGACCAGAAGGAGATCATATCCTCTGCCCTGGCCGCAGCGAAGCCCCAGGACGCCTTCGACCAGATAAGGGAGACCGCCTCCGAGTTCCCGGAGGAAAACGACTGGCTCTACGCGAGGCTCTACGAGACCGCCGCGGCGTTCGCCGCGCCCCGCGACTCCGAGGCCGTAGCCAACCTGGTACGGTTCGCCGACGACCCCTCGGTGAGCCCGCTTCCCGAGATAGCCCAGCTGGCGCTCTCGGAGGCCGCCGCCATCGAGGTCGAGAACCGCAACTACGACGCGGCCTCCTCGCTCATGGACCGCTACCGCGCCCAGTACCCGGACGACGAGCTCACCCCGGAATACCTTCTGGTCCAGGCCAAGATGGATCGCCGCCAGAACCGCACCCAGCGTTACTGGGACAGGCTCTCCGAGTTCAGGATGCGCTACCCGGAGGACGAGCGCTCCCCGCTCACGATCCTCGAGACCGCCTCCGACGCCCGGAAGCGCGACCGGCCGGAGGACGCCTGGCGATACGAGGAACTCTTCCGCCAGCTCTACCCGAGGGACGTCCGGGGCCGGAGGATGCTCCTGGACCGCGCGGAGGAGCAGTGGAACCTGGGCAGGAGCGACGAGTCCGTCGGCACCCTGAGGCTCTTCCAGGACGAGTACCCGGACGACCCGGAGGCGGCGGAATCCTTCCTGAACGCCTACCACAAGCTCTACGGCGCCGAACGGCCGCAGGACGCGTTCGTTTTTTTGAGGGAGATGAGGAGCCGTTACCCCCAGGATCCGCTCACCAAGGAATCGTACCTGACCGAGTACCGGGACGCCATCCGCGCCAGGCTCCCGGACGACGCCTTTTCTGCCTTCGACCGCTTCCGCGGGAATTACCCGGACGATCCGCGCCTGCCAGATCTTCTGCTGGAAAAGGCCAAGGATCTCTTCGTCTTCGGTCGCCCTGAGGAGGGACTGGACGCCTGGGCCGACTTCCTGGACAGCTATCCGTCCGATCCGAGGACCCCGGATCTCGCGCTCATCGCCGCCCGCCAGCAGTACAAGGGCGGGGACGGACCGGGCGCCATCGCGCGTTACCGCGACTACCTGGACTCATATCCCGCGCATCCAGAGCGGGGGGACGTCCTGGTGGAGGTCGCGGCCATCGAGGGGTCGATGGGCATGAACGACATGGCCTACAACGACCTGGAGACCTTCCGCCGCGAGTTCTCCGGCCGCCCCGAAGAGGCCCAGGTCACGCTCGACGAGATAGGCTACGCCAAGGCCTTGGACCGCGTCCCGGAAGCCGTGATCCTCTACGACATCTTCAGGGAGGCCTTCCCAACGCATCCCATGTTCCGGCAGAGCTTCCTGGACGAGACCCGCATGCTCATGGAGGCGGGCATGGACCCCGAAGCCCTGGCCGTCCTGGAGGACGGGGTGGTCCGGAGCCCGGGCATCGACGACGACCCCGGCGTCCAGGAGCTCCTTTTGAGCCTCTACCTCAACCAGAACCGCATCGAGGACTGGGCCGGGGCCCAGGAGGAGTTCCTGAGGCGCGACAGGGCGCCCGAGACGCGCCTGGCCGACCGCTTCAGCCGCTACACGCAGGTGGCCCAGGTTTACCAGGAACTGGACCGGGCAGCGGACGCCCAGCGCAACTTCGATCTCGCGATGGCTAACAAGCCAGCCGACGCCACGGGGGAGGCCCTCTACACCATAGCCGGAGGCTACAGGCGCATGGGTCTGAACGACAGTTACCGCCAGGTGCTCGAGGTCATGAGCAGGCTCCCCGACCCACTCTGGCAGAGGGTGGCGGAGCAGGAGCTCGCCCAGGGCTGACGGTCGCCTGTCCGCCTGCGGGTCAGGCCGTAGCCCCGCCGCCCTCAGCGAGCCGCTCCCTCACGTTGAAGTCGACGTCCTGGAACGGCTTGCGGCGCATCCTGTGCGGGAGGGCCAGCTCGGCCGCCGTCAGGACCATCTCGCGGTCCAGGGGCCTGTCCTCCCAGGCGGCCAAGGTCATGGCCGTCTTGACCACCGTGAGATCCCCGCGGTGCCCGTCCACGCCCAGCCTCAGGGCGACGTCCACCGCGTCCCTCAGGGCCTCGTCCGTGAGCTCCACGCCGGGAAGCCTCGCCCCGGCCTTCTCGATCTGGACCCCCAGCTCCTTTTCCCGTTCCGCGAAGCCAAGGACGTAGGCCTCAGGATCGCTCTCGTAGGCGAGCCTCTCCCTAATCACCTCCTGGCGCAACATGGGGTCCGCCAGCCCCTTCACCTCCACGCAGAGCCCGAAGCGGTCCAGAAGCTGGGGCCTCAGCTCGCCTTCCTCGGGGTTCATGGTGCCGATGAGCGTGAACAGGGCCGGATGCGTCACCGACACGCCCTCCCTCTCCACGAAGTTGCGGCCCATGGCGGCTGCGTCCAGAAGGACGTCCACCAGGAAGTCATCGAGGAGGTTCACCTCGTCCACGTAAAGTATCCCGCGGTTGGCTTGGGCCAGGAGCCCCGGCTCGAAGACGCTCTCTCCGTCGGCCATGGCCTTCTCCAGGTTCAGGCTCCCAAGAAGCCTGTCCTCCGTGGCCCCTATGGGGAGCTCGACCAAGGGCCTCACCCGGAACCTGGAGGGAGGCGATTCGGGCTCCCGCCTGCCGTAGAGCTCATGGCAACGGGAGCACCACTTCTCCGGGCTGTCCGGATCGCAGCCGTAGGGGCATCCGTCCACGGCCTTCTGGCCGGGCAGCAGCGCGGCCATGGCCCTTACGGCGGTCGACTTTGCCGTGCCCTTCTCGCCGCGGATCAGCACCCCGCCCAAGGCTGGGTTTATTACCGCCAGGATGAGCGCCATCTTCATCTTGTCCTGGCCCACCAGGGCCAGGAAGGGGAAGTTGTTTTGCATCTGTAGCCTTAAAGGGGTTCTCGGTCCATGGCTGTCCGCTTTCGGGCTCTGCCGAAGTGAAGGCGCTTCAGGACCGGCGACCCGGCGCGTCCGGGGTCCGCCCATGAATCGCGCCGACGATGCGGCCAGGGCTTTATCGGGCCATCCACGCCCTCCGGCAGGCGAAAGCCAGACGGAGATCCTACTTCAAGCCCGGCCCGCTTGTCCAGAACGCCCGTTAAAGCTCTCGGGCATCGTGAGGAATCCTTCCCGCGCGGCCTCGCCGGTCCATACGCGACGGAAAGCCGGTCCATGCGCGATGGAAAACTGACGGTCGCCGCCGGACGCCTGAATATCGCTTGTCCGGGCATGCCCCCCCGGGCCCATCGGACCGCAATATCCCTGATTCCCTCCCGTCTCCCTTCGGTCTGAAACAATTGTCCTGCAGTCGGATCCGGCCTTGCCTGATTGCGGTTGCGTTGCCAATTGCTGCCTGATCCTTTCCCAGCCTTGAATCGCCAAGATTCCGAAGCTTCGCCCGAGGCTGACGACCGTGTCTGACGATCCGGCGACTGCAACGAACTTGCCTTAACTTTACCTCGCTTGAAACTTCGATTTCTCCATCTCCGCTTTCCGGCCTTATGGCTACCGAAAGCAGGCTTAAGGACCTTTTTCCAAAATAAGGCTACTGATCAACTACTGACATCTTTTTGACATTGTGAACAAATGTCACGGTTTCAGGCGGGCCCGGATGTCAAAAGGGTGTTCAGGAAAACCCGGTTTTTTTTTCAATTGCCTTGGACGGCCTCCGGATCGCTTATCGTCGTTAAAGGAATGTCAATTCCTTGTTAAGACCAAAGCTTTGAAATCATTGGTTTTTTTCAAGCTCTGAACATTGCTGACGTGCCTATAAGGACTATAAACTCTTATATATAAGCTTTAAGGAATTAGGTGATGGTTCACCCCCCGTCATTCTCCTCCTCGTCACTCGATTGCCCTTAAGGTTGCAAATCGGTAGTTTTTAGATTTTTAACTGCAATAACGCAACTTTTATTGGAATCACGGACCCGGAAGCCCGTGATAATGGCGCACCGAATGAGTCAGGGACCCGCACAATATGGTATCGCGGCAAAAGGCGGTGATGCTGTTCGTGAAGGCAGTCAAGGGGGTGGTGTTCCGGGGATGTTGATTCCAAGAATGAACTGGGTATGCCGACAGGAAGGTGTTATTTGAAAATGGTAACCGTTCACGGGTTACCCATTTATTCCCCCGCCAAACGTCGCCCATGCCGCGGTCCCGACGCGCCGGGAATCCGGGACGCCCGCCGGCGGGACCCCGCTCCGAGGCCAGACCCGCGGCCTGACCTTGCGGACGGTCGGAAGAGATGATACCTTATGTCGCCCTCCGGTC
>JAISFS010000030.1 GCA_031263485.1 Deltaproteobacteria bacterium
TTTGGACGCCTTCATAAGGAACCACAACGCCAAGCCCAAGGCGTACGTCTGGCGGGCAAGGGAGGTGACCGGGACCCAGCTCCGGAATAAGCTGGCGAACTTCTGCGATTGAACACTAGCTGTTCCCCTTTACCTGGTGACCGACCGATCGTCAGGAATCGACCGCAATGACAGCTGAAGGTCTCGGCCACCAGGCCACCGCCCGGAGCAACTACGACCGGTGACTATTTCGCCGCTATGAGGTAGGTCTGGCCATTGAGCCTGAACGCCAGGGGGTACGCCTGGGTGAGCAAAGGCATCTGCCCGGGGCTGAGTTTTTGGGCCAGCTCGAAGTACTCGTCGCCGAACCTCTCGATGGGCTTCAGGTCGGCCAGATCGGCCTCCGACAGGTCGCCTTCTATCAGGCGTCCGTCCTTGAGGAAGAAGCCCCTCCCGTCGATGACGGTCGGCGGTACGAGCCGTGACTGCGCCGCCCGGTCCAGCCTGCCCATTTCCTCGAGCTCCTGGACCATCTTTTCCTCCTGCATCGGCTGGGGGGCCGCTGCGGCGGCCGATGCCAGGCTGGCACGCCGCTCCCTCTGCCAGTTGGCATCGGCTCCGGTAACCTGATCCAGATTGGCCAGGTTCTCCTCCACCGGCCGTCTGAGAGCCGCCGAGTCAGTCAGCTGCTGGTCCTCGGCGGCCAGGAAGCTCGTGTACGGGGTCATGATGCCGTAACGCCTGGAGAGCTCCACCAGCTCGTCCACCAGTTCGGGGTTGGGGGTCGAACGGGCGGCCAGATCGATCTCCTCGATTATCTGGCCCGCCCTCCGCTGGGCCCAAAGCCTGGCTATCTGCTGGCCGTTCGCGGAGGGGCCCCGTGCCAGTTCCGCCCGGTAGGTGTAGCTCCGACGCTCGCTCCCTTCCTGGCCCGCGAGCGTCAGCGTGGCCTCCCCTCCGGCGGGATAGCGGCCGACCACGGCCAGCTGGGTCCCCCTGAAGAGATCCGGGAGCCTGGACGGGATGAGCCGGTTGGTCCTGAGGCTGATGTCCAGGGCAGGCTTCACCAGGGCCGGGTAGGTTATCTTGGAGAAGAAGGAGCTAACCTTGTCCTCGATGTTCTCCTGCGGCGCCACGAAGGCGGTCGAGCCCGACGAGCCGCCGGAGAGGCGCTCAAGAAGCCTGGCGTTCACCCTTTCCCCAACCCCGAAGGAGAAGATCCGCACGCCCCGGTCCCGGTCGGCCTTTTTCACGACGTCCGCCAGCCTGATCTCGTCGGTCTCGCCTTCGGTGGGCTCCCCGTCGGTCAGGAATATGAGGTAGGCCGGATCGTCACCGAACTCGAGCGCGAGGGCGGCCGCCAAGGCCTCCTCGATATTGGTGCCGCCGCCGGCCCTGAGCGACTTCACGTAGTTCTGGGCCTCGGAACGGGAGGAGGGGCTCATGGCCTCGATCTCGGGACGCCACAGGGAGATGTCCGAGGAGAAGTCGATGAGATCGAAGCGGTCGTCCGGGTCAAGCCGCTCCAGGACGAAGGACAGCGCGGCCTTGGCCTGCCTGAACTTGCTTCCGGACATGGACCCTGAGCGATCCAGGACGAAGACGACGGTCTTGGTCGCCCCAGGCCCCTCTGGCTCGGCGGCCCCCGAGGGCTCGGCCAGGAACAGGAAGTAGCCGTCCTCGCGGGGGTCGGGCTTGTGGCTCAGGACCATCCCGCCCATGGGTCCCGGGGCCTCCTGGTAATGGAGCTGGAAAGAGGAGAGCGGTGGAACCTTCTCCAGGTCAAGCGCGACCGTGGCCATGTCCCCGCTTCTCTCGATCTTCACCCCGTCCTGAGGGGAGAATACGCCGCCTATGTTCGCGCCCCTGATCCTGACCGAGATCTCCTGGCGTCCTACGGTCCTGCCCTGGGTAAGCGAGTTAGCCAGCGGGAAGTCCAGATCCACCCTGCCGCCGTCTTTGGGCAGGAGGTACTCCATGGACAGATCCAGGGTGGCTTCCTTCCCTCTCTCGACAGGGAAGGCCCGGGCCCTGTAGAGCCCTTGTCCCGCGAACTCCAGGAGAGCCGGGTCACGCAGCTGCGAGACTATGTTCTGGTAGATTCTGAAGGCCTCGTCCTTGGGATAGATCTGCCCGGCGAGTTCCTTTCCGTCCGCCACCAGGGTCAGGCCGCTCACCGAACCGTTCAGCGGCAACGGGGCCAGAAAGTCCAGCTCCAGGATCCCGTTCCCGGTGTTCCTTACGGTCTGGCGCAGAAGGACCTTGGCCGTCTGGTCGCGGATATCCACCGAAAGCTCTACAGCCTTGACCTCATAGGAGTCTAGGGAGGGTCTGGGCGGGACCTCAACGATGTCCGGCGATACCCTGGACTGGGCCCAGGCGGGGAAGCCGGACAAGAGGAGTCCGGAAATGAGCGAGGCCAGGAGAAGCCCCAAAGCCAGGCCAAGGGACGAAAATCCAGGTGCCTCGGGGCCAGGGTGGGATGAAATGTTGGAAGGACGGATCGTTTTGGGCATGGTTTGCGGTCTCCAGAGCAGAATAAAACGGGCAACGCCGAACTAATCGAAACCTATCGGGCCCTGGACCCTGAGACGAGGCACTCGCAACAGCCGCCTGGCGCACGCGCGGCCCCTCGCCTAGGGACGCCGGTCCGAATCCGCATCGGCAGGCGCGGCGGTCGCCGGTCTCAGGACGGGGTCACGGGGAAAATGGGTGCGGAATCGCATCACGCGGTCATGGATCAAGGATAACGGTTACGAGTTGCCATGTCAATTACGTCACGTCTGATTAAATTGTACGCGTATCGCGAACAGTTTGGCTCGTTCCGATCATATCTACAGTTTCCCGCTTCGCCGCTTCGCCGCTTCCCGCTTCGCCGCTTCCCGCTTCGCCGCTTCCCGCTTCGCCGCTTCCCGCTTCGCCGCTTCGCCGTTTCCCGCTTCGCCGCTTCCCGACAAGTCGCAGACGAGCGCCTTTTGGCACCGGTGCCGACTCACGATCCCCCCCGGTGCGGGTATCGACGTCGGTGTCCTACGAGAGCGTCATGCGGTGAAGCGACCTCCCGCAGACCGGGCCGGATTTTAGAGGGCAGCGCCGAGGGCCCATAAGTACGAACGCTGAGGCGATGTCGGCATAAAGCGCAAAGATTGACTCGGCCGTACCCTTTCGCAAGCCGCCGCCGACTCTCCACCCTGAATCGCGTGACCGCCGATGATGCCATAAGTCAGACGACAGGGGGTACTTCATCGCCCGCCGCGATGGGCAGTGCGCCGCGACGGGTCGCCCGCTCCAACGTGCAGTGCGGCGCGGCGGGGGGCGCCCGCCGCAGCGGAACCAAAACCCCGATCGCCGCCATGTCAGCCACGCGGTCCGCCATGGCGTCGTGAGCCTCAAGACACGGACGCGAGTTCCGTCCTCATGGCCTCGAGCGCCCTCAAAGCCTTCCCGTAGTCCCCGACGAGGATGTCGTCAGCGACGGCCTCGACTTCCCTGGCCAACCCGTCCCCGGAGACGGCCTGCTGGAGCCGCTCCAGGTCCTCGTCCACGCGGGGGAAGTCATGGGACATGAGCGCGTCTGTCAGGCTCTCGAGCGCGGCCTTGAGTCTCGCCATGTCCCCCTTCGGGAGGGAAACCGGGGCAGCTCCGGCTGCGGCTACGTTTTCGTACCCGCCGAGGTCTTCGACGGCGTTTTCGCCCTTGACCGTTCCCCCTCCTCGGCTTTCGCCGACGTCATCGCCTCCGGCCGTGATTCCGGTGCCGTCTCCGCCGTTGCCGTCGGCTTGGGGACTGTGTCTCCCCAGATTCCGGATGCTTTCGACCAGGCCCTCCAGGCTGACCCTGAATCCCGCGAGGTTCCTCTCGATGTGCAAGGGGTTCCCGTGACGGCCGGCCGCCTCCAGCGCGGCGGCCCGGGCGGAGAGGGGACCCGCGCAGATGTTGGCGCAGGCCGTCTTGAGCGCGTGGACCGCGACCACGAGCCTTGCCAGCGACTCCTCGTCCGCTGGGATCTCGAGCGCGGGCAACGAGCCCTCGGCGTCCCTGCGGAAGGCCTCCAGAAGCGCCAGGTACCTGGCGGAGCCGCCAGCCATGGCGGCCCCCAGCACCACGTCCACCCCGTCCAGGACCGGGATGCGCTCCCCGTCCGCTCCCGGCCCGGCGGCGCCCGGCGCGGGCGGGCCGCGGCGTAAGGCGACGGGGATCCAGCGGCAGAGAAGCGAGTCCAGCCGCGCCGGATCGATGGGCTTGGTCAGGAAATCGTCGAAGCCCTGCTCCAGGTACATCTCCCGCATGCCCGCCACGGCGTTGGCGGTGAGAGCCACGATGGGCCCCTGGCGGCTGCCTGCGGCCTTGATGGCCTTCATGGCCTCGATGCCGTCCATCTCAGGCATCATGTGATCCATCAGGATGAGATCGAAGGCGCGGTCCCGGGCCAGGCCCACCGCCTCCAGCCCGCCGGAGGCGAAGGAGAGCCGCATGGCGTAGGGGGCCAGCAGGCCCTCGGCCACCATGAGGTTCGAGGAGTAGTCGTCCACGACCAGAAGCTCGGCTTCCGGTGCGGTGAAGCTGGCCCGCGCCCTGCCCTCGGCCGTCAGGGGGTCCTCGGCCAAGGGCCCCATGGGGGACCAGTCCTCCACCCGCTGGCGAATCCGCGCGCGGAACAGGGAGCCCTTGCCGTAGACGCTCTCGGCAGTCAGGTCGCCGTCCATCGCGAGGCAGAGCCGCCTGGCGATGGCGAGCCCGAGCCCGGTCCCCTCCACCCCGCTGTTGCGCTTCTCGTCCAGGCGCGTGAACTCCCCGAACAGCTTGTCCATGTCCTCGGAGCGGATGCCGATGCCCGTGTCCTCCACCTCGAAGGTCAGGAGCGCCTCGTTTTCCCCCGTGCGGGCGGCCTTGGCGGAAAAGCGGATGCGGCCCCGCTCGGTGTATTTGACCGCGTTGGAAAGGAGGTTCAGGAGGATCTGGCGGATGCGCCCGGAGTCCCCCGTCATGACGGACGGGATCCCGGGCGAGATGTCCGGCTCCAGGGCCACCGGCCTGTCGCCCATGCGCACGCGGATGAGCGAGAGCGCGTCGTTTACGAGGGAAGCCGCCCTATAACGGGCCGGCAGGAGCTTGATGCCCCCGGACTCGATCCGGGAGAAGTCCAGGATGTCGTTGATGATGGTCAGGAGGCTCGCCCCGGCGCTCCGGATGCCCCGGATGTACTCCAGGGCCTTGTCCCCGCCGTACTCGCGCTGGGCCAGCTCCGAAAAGCCGATGATGGCGTTCATGGGGGTGCGGATCTCGTGGCTGGTCCGCGCCATGAAGTCGCTCTTCGCCCGGCTGGCCTTCTCCGCTATGTCTATCTGGCGCCTCAGCTCCTCGGTGCGGGCGGCCACCGCCGCCTCCAGCGCCCTGCCCGCCCGCGTGGATCTGACGAACATCACGGCCAGGAGGAGGATCACCACGGCCAGGAGACCGAGGCCGGAGGCCATGAGCGGCAGGCGGGCGCGGGCCAGGGCCCCGCGGTAGTCGAAGACCCGGGAGCGCCAGCGGGACGCTATCTCATCGGTGTCCACGAGCGCCTGGGCCTTGGCGAGGATCGACCGGAGCTCGGGCTCGCCCCTGGTCACGCCGAAGAAGGAGTCGTAGGTGCGATCCTCCAGCGTGACGTTCACCTTGAAGTAGGGCCGTTCCAGGTAGTTCGTCATTGCCAGGAGCTCGTTTCTGGTCCCCATCACCAGATCGACCTCCCCGCGCTCGAGGCCCCCGTAGGGCTCGATGTTGTTGGGGTAGGTGATCGTCCGGCGGTGCCCGGGGAACCAGTGCCAGAAGAGCTCGGTCACGGCCGTTCCCGTGCTCAGGCCCACCCGGAGATCGGTCACGTCGGCCAGGTTCACCTCCGGGAAGCCGGTGAGCGACAGGAAGGCGTAGCGATCCCGCATGTAGGGGACGTCGGTCCAGAGGTACCTGCCCTCCCGATCGGGGGTGCGCACGAGCTCGCTCAGAATCGAGATCTCCCCGTTCTCGAGGGCAAGGAGCGATGACGCCCAGGGGATCGGCCCTTCGTGGCCGTTCCGGAAGTCCAGGCCGGTGAGCGAGCCGACCTCCCGCAGGATGTCGACCGCCACCCCCTGGAACTCCCTCTCCCGCTCGTTGTAGAAGGATACGGGGTAATTGTCGAATTCGAGCCCGATCAGGACGGGCTTCCCCGAGGCCGCCCTCTCCTTCGTCCAGGCGAGCTCGCCGGGGCTCAGGGAAGCCAGGAAACGGGAGCGGAGGTACCCCCGGTAGCCTTCCCGGTACATGTCCCTGAACGACGCGCGGCCCCGGGCGTCCAGATACTTCTGAACGACCGAAACGAAGGGCGCGAGTTCGGCTTTCCTCGCCGTCAACGCCACCTCGCTCGTCACCATGGGCAGGATGTTTTTGGCCTCCACCGTCCCGTACGGGTCGAAGGAGGCCTGCACGGGCGACTCGGCCACGTAGGCGTCCACCTCGCCCGAAGACAGGGCCCTCCAGGCCCCTGCCACGTCCGAGACGCTGCTCGCGATGTATGGCTTCTCGACGGAGTCCCTGGCCATCCGGAAGTTCACCGATCCCAAGAGGAAAGCGTAGCGGACGGGACGTGTCCCCAGGATCTCGGAGAACGGCCTGGCGCCGGGGAGGCGCATGTACTGGATCGTGCGTTCGGCTATCGCCGTAGTCATGAAGTAGGTCTTCCGGCGTTCCTCCATGGGCGTCATCTCGCCCGTGAAGTCCACGGTCCCGTCTTCCAGGCCGCCCAGGATGCCGTGCCAGGGCACGATCGTGGGCTCGAAGCGGATCCCGAAGAATTCGGTCAGCCAGTCGCAGAGAAGGGAGGCCGCCCCGCCGGGGCTTCCGTCCTCGGTCAGAAAGAGCTCGGAACTCCGCTCGTTCGCGAACACGAGGCTCGTCCTGGCGGCCTTGACCCTTTCGATCGCGTCTATCTCCTCCTGCGTGACGCCCGGCACGTCCAGGTACGCGGCCCGGCCCGCCGGAGCGCCCTCCCCCCCCGGAACCGTAAGGCCCGGTTCCTGGGCCATGGCGAGGGCGCAGGTGAAGGCCGCCGCCGCGAGGAAGGCGGCACCCGAGGCGCAGGCGGGCGATTTCGGCTTGCGGGAAGGCATGGGCGGCTCGATGGGGGGTTGCGGCCCGCGTCCGTGGCGGGTTTCGGATTCCGGAAGAGGACACGGGGCGGGACATCGGGGAGGACGGCGGACAGGACGGGGATGACGGGAGTCGGAGCCTGATCGCCCTGCGACCGGGGACGAAGCCCTGAAGGACCCGGGAAAGCCCTGCGGCGCCGATGGCGGGGTGCCGGGAGGACAGGTCCTCCTGGACACGGTCAGGGCTCAGGCAGACGCGGGAAATACAAAGGCATATCGCCGCGGACGCCAGGCGTGCCTGCCGCCAAGGCTTCGGCACGGAAAGGGGCCTGCGGGGGGACGCGCGGGCAGGATCGGGTATTCCCGGATCGACCGGGGAAACGGAGCGCGCCCTGGCCGTCGGGCCTTGCCGCGGCGCAACCCCGATTGGCCCGGATGCCGTCCGGGGTGACGCTGGAATATACCACTGTGTTAACGATATTTGACAAGGCCCCTCCTGTCAATACCGTGCGCCAGATAAACGCAAAACCTTATTCATAGCCAGTTTCCGCCCGCGCAACCACGCTCGGGGAGTCCGCGTGGACGAGGCGGGGCTCGATCTCAGGCGTTTCGCGCTTTCTCTCCCCAGAAGCCTATGACTCGGGCGCTTCCGATCGGTTCCGTCATTATTGTCGGCGGAACGTCATGCCGGAAGACCGGCGAAGTTCCGACCGGATAACAGCAACCCTCCGGCCGACGGCCGGTTCCTCAGGCCCGAAACCCGGTGCCGCGGGGGGGCCGGATCGGCCTTCCTGGCGGGCCAGCGCCCCGAATTTCGTTAAGCCGAAATATCCATGATGCATTCGTAAAAAGTCACGAAGCAATGACAGGCATCTCCGCCGCACGGGTCCCGTACCGGCGGCTACGCACGACGGCACCCGGATAGCTGAGTAAGTGGCGGATGGAGGCGGGTAGGTATTCCCCCC